>JASLPZ010000001.1:14458-87410 GCA_030744725.1 Pirellulaceae bacterium | reverse complement strand
CTGTCGGAATAGAAAAGCGTAAACAAAACCCGAACGATCGCCCAGCTCAAGCAATACTAACTTTGGCGCAGCCTAGAGCCGATCCAAATCGCCAGACGAACGAGAGCGGAGCGTCTGTGCTCGCTGGGATAGCCTACATGAACAATGCGGACTGTGTACGTTTGTTACTCGAAGGCGGAGTGGACCCAAATGCTGCCGAGGAACATACCGGCGAGACGCCACTTCACAACTGCTTGGCCAAGCCGGACGGCGATCGACACGCCGTGGTCAAACTTCTCATCGAACATGGAGCTGACCCGAATCGACGTACATTCCCCGGCGTAAAGACTTTGGGTTTTTGGCGGGATGTGCGCACGCGTGGTGAAACTCCACTGCACCGTGCGGCCGCGTACGCTAAGAAGAAAACAATTCGGTTACTCTTGAAAGCAGGCGCGGACAAGGCGGTTCGAGATGCAAACGGTGACTCGCCGCAGAGTTGGGCAAGTTGGCATTGGCGTCCAAAGCCTCTAATCGACTTGCTAAACCCGCAGGAGTAGACGATTCGTCCACGGCCGTGTGCAACGACACCATCGCGCAGTTCAAATCAACTCACCCGGAGTGTACAGTGGAGGCGTACGCGATCGGTCGGGCCGGTTTCAAGTGGAAAGTCAGTGCCGCCGGCCCAGTGATGCTTGACGTTACATGCGCTGATCGACCCCAACTTCCTGCCCGATGATCTCAAGCTCTGGGCCACGTAACAAGCAAGGTGCATCATATGCTAAGGCTTCAGTCGTTTCTGTTTCTGTGGTTCTTGGCCACAACCGCCGCAAGCGCAGACGAATCTGTCACTGCTGTGATGAGTGCGACGTTCAAGATTGCCAACAAGAGTTCGTCGGCTACCTGCTTCATCATCGGCGCACCGGCACAGTCCGACGTGGGACAGCAGGAATTGATCTTACTCACAGCCGCACACGTCTTTGAGAAGATGTCCGGCGACGAATGTCACATCGTATTGCGAAAAAAGCGCGGCGATGGCACTTTTCTTCGCGACGAAGTGACACTCAGAATTCGTTCGGCAGAAAAACCGCTGTGGGTTAGACACTCGGATGTCGATGTTGCCGCAATTAGATTCCAGCTGCCGTCGGAACGATCAATCACGGCGCTGGATTTAGATCAGATTGCCGGCGAGCCAATGATCAAGAAAGGCAAACTCGTCTGTGCCAATGAAGTATGGATTCCCGGTTATCCTGCACAGTTGGAGGCCAACAGCGCCGGCTTCCCCGTTCTCCGACAAGGTACGGTGGCAAGTTTTCCGTTGATGCCAATCAATCACAACAAAACCTATTTAGTGGACTCAAGCACATTTGGAGGTGATAGCGGGGCACCAGTGCTGCTTGGTAGCGGCAAGCACCCAGACAAGCAAACGCGACAACCCATCATTGTTGGATTGGTCATTGGGCACCACCGGGAGACGACAAAAACGGTCACGCCCATCGAAGAGCGTACCGTACATCGGCCATTGGGGTTGGCGATCGTTGTTCATGGTGAGTTCATCCGCCAGACGGTGGATTTGCTTCGCAAATCACAAGAACCGCCTGTCACGACGGCGAGGCCGCGGCGCTCGAACAGCTAGCCAGACATTCTCGAATCCGGCTCACCATTTCTTCCATGCTGAACGGTTTGACGAAGATCGCTTCTAGCAGCTCAAAGTCTTCGAATAACTCGACGACTTTGAAATCCTCAAAGGCGGACATGAGCATCATCGGCGTGCGAGCATAGCGAATATCCTGGCGAAGGCGGCGGCAGAGATCCGTGCCCAGGATCTTTGGCATCTGGTAATCCGCGATTATGAGATCGAATTGACTCTGTTGGGCCAGGTGCAATGCCTCACCCCCGTCAAGTGCAACGGTCGCCGAAAACCCGGCATCTTCCAGGTTGAAACACAGTGCGTTGGCGAAAATTCTATTGTCTTCTGCCACGAGAATTCGACTGGGTTGAGCTTTCAACGTTGTGTCCTCTCTCAAGCGGCTTATTGCCCGCATATCGTATTTCTCAGACCAGGTTACGGTTGGCTCGAATCCTGTGACGTCTTTCACTGGTCGCCTTGTGTCACAGGCGAATTCACCGGCTCGGAATTCGGTAGTTCTATCGTTGTCACGCCATCGGGCAACCATCGCACGACTTTGCAGTGACTGGAATACTTCAACGAATCGGCATCTTGCGTAATGCTTACCACGCGAGAAACCGCGCGAGATCCATCGGGCAGATAGAGAATCAACAGCTCGGACTTGGGGCGTCTTTTGGTTTGGAAGCAGATCCCGCCCAGTGACAGGTTTTGGCCCGTGGCGTTCGGTCTGGGAGGATTAGGAGGGATCTTCTGACCGTTGAGTTCCTTGAATCCAAGGATTGCCGTGTATGTCACACGCTGATTACTTCGACGCTCATCGGCTGGTTTCTGGTTGTCTTCGACGTTTGTCATTGCGAGCAGACTCTGCCAAACAGGATTTCACTTCCACGAAGAATTGATAGCCTGTACTATGAGTAGCTTACAATGCGGCCTTAGTCCAACGGATTCCCAAGCGGGGTCTGCGTATTGCAAGGGGCATGAAATGCACCGTCGCCGACGATCATGGCGTGTCTCACAGGCCGGCGGGGTGTTATGAACTTGCGAATCTCGGGCATTCGCCCTGCATTACGAGTGCAGGACGATGTAGGCCCCTTGACCCCCAACACCTTGATTAGCCTGGCGGTCATTGGTTCCGATCGCGATCGGAACGACGGTGAAAACAAACGCCGATCAATCGGGCATGCTTCACTGCGGTGCAGGCTGACGTCTAATCACCGAGACAGACCAACTCGCCGCCTTGCGTGGTGACGTAAATGCGACTCTCTGCGATGGCTAGCCCGTCCCAGGCAGGCGGCTGAACATAGGTCTCGTTGATAACTTGACCGTTCGAAGTTGACATTACTTTGAGGCGGCCATCCTGATGAATCGTATACAGTCTGTCGCCGGCCAGAGCCATGGCGTGGACGCGGTTGTGACGTTGCGTGCCTCGCTTCGGTTCTTCCTTCTCTTCATTCGGATCGACGAATGGATCCTTCGTCCATTTCGCGCCCTCCGCGATGCGGTAGGTTCGATAAGGTTTGCCGTCTTCTCTCGCAGTTTGTGAAGCTTTCCAGCCAGTGATCCACTTGCTGTCGAATTTTTCGCCTTTGTCCAAGTCAAAGTCGCGGCGGAAGATATCTGTGCTTCCGTTGAGCGAGCCGTAGACGTTGTCGTCACGGAACACGATTAGTGGTCGGCGAGGTGCCTCGCCAGGGAAACGATGCTGATGCCGCGCGCCGTAGGTCCATGAGCCGCGCGGAATCCACACTTCGCCGGCGCCGGTGTTCAGCTTGGCGAATGCATTCCACTTGTCAACCGACACTTCCTTGCCATCAGCTGACAGCACCCACCGCGACATGGCAAGACCGTCGCCTTCGGCGTGCAGGATGTCGAACGGATCGAATTCCAGTCCGGAGTTTTCGTAGAAACCTTTCTGCGGCACGGTGTTGATCCGCTGGACCCAATGGCGTTCGCCTGTCAACGGGTCCACGGCGAAGACCAGAATCCCGCCGTCGGCCAGCGGTTGACGTCCGGCGGCGAAGTACGCAATGTCGTCCATCACTAGCACAGCACCGGGAATTGGCCAGGGAGATTCCACCTGACCGTAGGCAACGATCCGCTCGTCCGTTGGCGCGGCGCGGAGCCGCCAGACGACTTCACCCGTATCTGCTCGCAACGCGTAGACCCAGCCGGCCGCCGAGCCAAACAGGCAGAGGCCACGATGAATCGCTGGCGGTGTGTCCAATCGGCCATTGGCGGTAAATCGCCAGCGAACCTTACCGGATGACGTGTCGACGGCGATCAGTTCGTGGGCGTCGGGCCGCGTCACGAAAGCCATTCCGTTGGAGATTGTCGGCGCGCTGAGCGGACCTTTGACGACCGGGTTGTCCTGCCAATCGTCCAGGATTGGACCACGATCCCCTGCTTCCAGATTACTCGCGGCATTCAGAGCAATTCGCCAACGCTCACCTAGTTTCTTTGGTCCGGAGGTCGTCGCACTGGCGCTGCGCCAGCGGTCGTGACGGTACAGCGGCCAGTCGTGGGCTTGAGGATTCGCGGCATTGGGATCGACTTCGGCTGGGCCTTTTTCCAGCAGGAACTCCATTTCGTCGAGAGGCCGGTTCGCTGGCGATTCCTTGCCGGCCGCTGGCGCCATCGCGACAAAACCGCGTAACATGGGCCAACAGGTGCAATGCTTTGGCGTGGTGTAGACCAGGCCGTTGGCGGGCACCCAGCCGTTCTCGCGCGAGCAATTCGCCTTGGTGATTCGGTTGGCAATGACTTCGCCGGACTTCAGATTGGTCATGTCCAACTCGCCAGCAAACATGAAGTTCGGCGTGGCGACCGGTGGAAAGCAATGCGCCAGCCCCGCGGGATAGCTAACACGTGTTTCGCCCGTGAGCGGGTTCAACGCTGAAACCTGAACTGGTACCCGCTTCAGCTTCTCTTTGTCACTGGTGTTAACCTTGCCGCCGTGCAGAATCCAAAGATCGTCTTCCACAAACATCGCTCTGGCCTGCCGCGTGTGGTTCATCCCCGGTGGGTATTCTTTGGACCAGCGATGTTCACCCGTCGCGGCCGAGACGACGTGGATGCCGTTGTCGGCATCGTTATCGTTCAGTGTGGACGCTTCAAACACCAACTGCCCTTTCGCCAATACCGTGCGTGCCGTGAGAGGCAACCACGGATAATCATCGCGTCGCCATTTCACAGTGCCCCTGTCGGCCACGAGCGAGACGGCTTCAAGCTTCTCGCCTCGCCGCACTCTTCCTTGAATGTAGGCCACAGTGGCCCCATCGGAAATGACGTTGGCCGGTTCGGCCGCCGCCACATTCCAGGATTCCTTACCTGTCTCTGTATCGAACGCGCGAACTGAGTTACTGTCTGCGGCGATCACGCGAGTGCCATCGTGAATGACGGTCTTTGGGTTCAACATGTCGCCCAATGCCACGACGACTTCACCTGTCGCGGCGTCCAAGGCCACGGGGCGGTTCTGCAACACGGCGAATACAAGTTCGTCAGATGCAACAGGCCGCGCACCATCACGAGACAGTCTGGGAAGCGAGAAGTCATCGGGATTGTTCTCGCTCTTCCTCAGATCGCGATGCCAGAGCCGCAGACCGTTAAAACTGTCGCGTGCGAGGATGCCGCCGTAGAAATTGCGACCGCCGGCTGTAACCATACCCTCAACTTCCGATGTCGCGGCGGCTATCCATCGGACGCGATCTGGCGGTCCGACCAGCGTGTCGCGAGAAACTGCGTTGCCGTCGGCGGCATGACGCGGGTGAGACCAACTGTCCATCGCTTCCGGTCGCGGCTTTCGCGCAATCAGGTTTGAGCCCTTCTCGACAAACGAAACAAAACCGCCGGCCACCAGCAGTGACTTCGGCAGCACGTTTGCATCCGTCACGACAACGGTTCCGTCCGGAGTGAGCACGCGCGAAAGTTCTTCGACCCCAACCGTGTAATCACGAACAACAATCAGGTTGACCATATTGTCGGCGTACGGCAGCCGATCACGATCAACGGGTTGTTCCGCCCAAGCCAAGCCATAATGGCCGTCTTGGCGCAGACGCGAACGCGCCGACTGAATCTTCTCGGCATCGGGATCCAGAACGTGAATCAGATATCGTCCGGTGAGGCTCTGGCGGGATGCCGCCTGCGTGTCATTTGCACCGAGTTGAACGACGAGACCTCCATGCAAGCCGGCTGCTTTCGCCGGATCGAATTGCTGAGCGTGCGCGTGACTGACCAAGGCAACACAAACCGTCGCCAGGCCAACCGTTCCGAGTTGTAAAGAATCGAGAAGTTTCATGATTACCATTCGTTCGCAGGTTTAGATCGGTTTCCGATGAGTAACGAGTTGCATTGTACCAAGCGATCGGTTCTCATTCTTCCTTAGGCCGCCGAATCGCATCGACCATGGTTTCGTCCCAACAGTCGAGGTTCATCATAGCAACTAACTCGTGAAACGTGGCGTCATCGCTCGCGAAATTGGCCGAACTCCATCCTTCTTGAATGATTGATGAGACCTATTCGGGCCTATGCTAGGCTTTGTCTCTGGTCGAATCACAACAATGCAGTTTGTCAACTGACATGCCTCAGTCACCTAATGAGCTGGATGATGATGGCCGGCAAGTGCCGTCGGGTGATGTCCATGTATGGTCGGCATCCGTCGCGGCATACCGCTCGCGCGAGAGTGCATTGCTGGGACTGCTTGCGGATGACGAAATCGATCGCGCCAATCGCTTTGTTTTTGAAAAGGACCGGCTCTCCTTCGTTCTTGGTCGAGCAACCCTGCGCACGCTGCTAGGTCGTTGCTTGTCCAAGCGGCCTCAGGAAGTGCAAATTGTGGCGAACTGTTTTGGGAAACCTGAGTTGGAGAGGAAAGCTCTATTCTTCAATA
Organism: Pirellulaceae bacterium; assembly: GCA_030744725.1. Classification (GTDB taxonomy): domain Bacteria; phylum Planctomycetota; class Planctomycetia; order Pirellulales; family Pirellulaceae; genus ARS98. The sequence goes on along the minus strand of JASLPZ010000001.1, from coordinate 80,919 downwards.
CTTCACATTCGGGAGATGTAGTCCTGATCGCTCTCTGCCGCGACCATGAGATTGGCGTCGATGTCGAACGAGTTCGGCATCTCGAGGAGATGGAACAACTGGCTACCAAGTTTTTCTCACCTCGCGAGGTGAGTGAATTGCGAGCAGCGCCCCCACAGCAAATGTCAGCCGCGTTTTTTGCTTGCTGGACCCGAAAGGAGGCCTACGTCAAAGCACGTGGTCACGGGCTGTCGGTACCGTTAGCCGAATTCGATGTACCCACCAGTCCGGACTCAGCGAGCGACTGGCGCGCCGTTCAGTCAAAGGACTCGTCGCGATGGTATGTGCGCGCCCTCCCAACACCCGGAGATTACTTCGGCGCGCTGGCTGCACCTGTGCCTGGCCTCAACGTCTGCTACAGGGAGTATCTGCCGTAACCGTATACGCTCGGGACACCGCGCGGCCTCTGGCCGCAACCAAAGAGGGTCTTCGAATATCATCAGCCATTGATTGGCCGACCCTAACCTCACTGGCTCTCTTTTCTCACCCTATGCGGAACTTCTTAAGTGTGGATGGCCAGATCAGAGTGATTGACTGGCTACCGATGGGCAACAGAAATCATTCCCTGGCAGCTAGACCGCCGCAACTACGCTGCCGTGCACTACGGTGTCCTCGAAGGCAAGTGCCGAAGCGTGGTCGCCCTGCTTGGATTCGGCACGGTAGTCTTCGCCTTCTCCAACCGATTTTGTCTGCTCCCACGGCAGATCATTGGCAGTCCCTAGAAGCTGCTCGACATCCGCGACAGATGGAGCATGATCGGTTTCACCGGCTTCCAGCGCATCGAAGACAACACCAGAGAGCATCCGGTCCCACACCTTCTGGCAGGTTGAGGGTTTGTCGAATACGTCGAGCGCCACGACATTCTCGCCGATCGCGACAGCCATGCCCGTAGCTCCATCCACATATCTCACGTTCTCCCTGAAGGAGGCAATCCGGTCCTGATGAGTGTCGAAGGCGTCGGACATGGCCGCTGTGTTAGAATCGATGTCGTGCGCCGCATGGAGGCAATCGACTTCGTTCCAAACCGCTCTTTGGTCCGATCTGTATCCTCGATTCTCTTTGACTGACCGGCTAACCGACGCCTTGAGTGCACGGCGTAGTTTCGATGGGGAATGAGAGCCACTCGATCCAAAGTACCGAGACCTGTAGCCCCATCGCCCCCGCTCAACACAGGAAACCGGAATCTTGACCTTGGTATGGGCGGCGACCAGCACCGACGTGTTGAGAATCCGGTTCTGCTTCGCACCAATTAGTTCTTCACCTTCGAGGAATAGAACTCGTACGTCGCCTCTGTTCTCGACCAGTAGATCAGGAACAGACCCGCCTTCACTGATTTCCTCAATAAGGAGCGACTCGTCTGCCAGAGCCTCATCCGACAGATGGTATTCGACTTTGCCGTTCGGTTCGGAGAACAGCGGAAAGACACAGAGGGCTTCCTGGCGAACTGGGTCACCGATGCGCAGTTTCGGAAGAGCTACAGACATGACAGACTCCTTTTGGCAGGGCGGAGACTTTTCGACAAGAAGGAAGCCAGGACGAGACACCGGTAGAGAGGAGCAGGTTCGGTAGAGGAATTGTTCGGAGGTCGGCGGCGGAAGGCAACATGTGCAAGAACGCGCAAAGTGAGCCCGGGACTCAGCGACTCTGCTCAGCGTGAACCGAATGATCTCCGTAGATTCCTCGCTTGAATCGGAGCACCGGATCCCGGACCATATTGTCGGAACGGGGCAAATAATACCGCCTCCAAGCGCATCCTATCTGCGGATACGTCCAAAACCCGCTGAAGACCCCACCCAAAATCAGGGGTAACATCAAGTTCCACCCCCAGGAGCCCGCAATGCATAGGTCTGTCCTCCCGTTGGCAATTGTCGGTACCTTCCTGCTGATCGGTCCCGTTTCAACAACTCGCAGCGCCGAACCAGATGCCAAAGGCATCGAGTTCTTCGAGAAGAAGATTCGGCCAGTCCTTGTGAAGCACTGTTACGAGTGCCATTCGGCAACGTCGAAAGAGATAGAGGGTGAATTGCTGCTTGATACGCGTGAGGCGACGCGCAAAGGCGGCGAATCGGGACACGCCGTCGTCCCTGGCAACTTGAAGGAAAGCTTGCTGATCAATGCCCTCCGTTTTGAAGATTTCGAGATGCCCCCCGATGAGCCGTTGCCTGAATCGGTAATTGCCGACTTCGAGAAGTGGATCAAGCTTGGCGCTCCCGACCCGCGCGAAGGCAAAATGCCAGTGGCTCGCAAGGAACTCGACATCGAAAAGGCGCGTGAGTTCTGGTCCTTCAGTCCGATTCGAAAGTCCTCGCCACCAAAGATCGAGAAAAAGAGCTGGCCCCGGACCGACATCGACCGTTTCGTCCTGGCTCGCTTGGAATCGAAAGGGCTCGAGCCGAACATGGACGCTGACCCGCGCGTCTTGGTGCGACGAGTTTACTTCGACCTGATCGGGCTTCCGCCGACACCAGAGCAAGTGAACGAATTCATTGGCGATCCGTCCGCGGCGGCTCTCGAACAACTGATCGATCGTCTGCTCGACTCGCCTCAATTCGGCGAGCGATGGGGCCGACATTGGTTGGACGTTGTTCGCTATGGCGAGTCGACCGGGATGGAAAGGAATTTCACCTTTCCCTATGCGTGGCGGTATCGCGACTACGTCATCCAGTCGTTCAACAAGGATAAGCCGTTTGATCGGTTCATTGCCGAGCAAGTCGCGGGTGATCTGCTTCCCGCTGACAACATTGATCAACGTAATGATCAACTCATAGCCACGGGCGTTTTGGCGATCGGAACCAAGTCGCTGAATGAAACGAACCGCGAGAAGTTCATGATGGATGTCGTCGACGAGCAGATCGACGTCACGACGCAAGCGTTTATGGCGTTCACCGTCAGCTGTGCTCGTTGCCACGACCACAAATTCGATCCCATTCCAAATGAAGACTACTATTCGTTGGCAGGGATCTTTCGGAGCACCGAGACGTTTTATGGAACTGGGAAGCTCAATGGAAATCGGCAACAAGGAAAGCTGCTGGCATTGGGCCCCAAGGATGTAGAGCCTGTCGCCACCGGCGGTGCAACCGGCCGCAAGGGCAACACAACGAAGAAACTTGCTAATCAACTCAAAGCTGCCCAGCGCCGACTGCAACAGCTCCGCAAACAGGCTAGTAAGAACGACGCGGCCGTAAAGCGGACTGCCGCCGCGGAGGCCCAAGTTAAGAAATTGCAGGCGCAGATGCGGAAATCGAAGCGAAATGCCGAAGCGCAAACAGCAAAGCCGGACCCCGCGACCACGGTCCTGGTAATGGCTGTGCAGGATGCGGCGGACCCGTCGGACACGGCGCTTCGAATTCGAGGTGAGGCGAACGAACGGGGCGACACAATACCGCGAGGAGTTCTGACCATCCTGACACCGGAGAAGGCGCCAGAGATCGAATCGGATACCAGCGGTCGTCTGCAATACGCTCAGTGGATAACCAGCCCACACAACCCGCTGACTTCGCGAGTCGCCGTGAACCGCATCTGGATGCATTTGTTTGGACGTGGCATTGTCGCGACGGTCAACAACTTCGGTGCCACCGGCGATCGCCCCACGCATCCTGAACTGCTGGATAACTTGGCCATCGAGTTCGTTGAGAACGGATGGTCCGTCAAGCAGCTGATTCGCACGGTCATGAATAGCCGCGTGTATCAGTTGGCAGGTGTCTCGAACACGAAAGCCGAAGAAGTCGATCCCGACAATAACTTGCTCTGGAGAATGAACCAACGACGGCTCGAAGTGGAAGCCATCCGTGACTCGATCCTGTTGGCCAGCGGAGAGCTTGACCTGTCTCCTGGTAAAGGTTCAATTGTCGAGTCAATCGGGGACGGAGATATCGGCCGGAACCTTCGACCGGACCAATTCGCAGTCGCTAGTATTAGACGTAGCGTCTATTTGCCAATTGTGCGCGGCGCCGTGCCTGAAATACTCCAAGTGTTTGACTTCCCTGACCCCAGCATCATATTCGGGCAGCGCGAGGTAACGACTGTCCCAACGCAGGCACTGTTCATGATGAACAGCCCATTCGTGATTGAGCAATCAGGCCATTTTGCCCGACGTGTTCTGGCGGAAGAAGGGTTCGACGCCGCGGGGCGAGTGGATCTGGCATACCGGTTGGCCCTGGCTCGTTCACCGACGATGGCGGAGGTTGAGGCTGCCACGGAATTCATTCGCGATGCCACCGAATCACTCGCAGAAAGTCAGTCCAAGTCCGATGCCGCAAAGGCTACAGCGTGGACGAGTTTTTGCCAAACGTTGTTTGCCTGCTCTGAATTTCGATATCTGGATTAAGAGTCAACCTGTTCTATCTTGCTGGCCGGAAAGGGGTCGGGAGTCTTTCACCATAGAGCAGCATTGGGATTAAGAGTCGTCATTCGTTCCACAAACAAGACGAAACAACAATCATGCCGCGACGGCAACACCAAAGGAAATCTTTTATGTTTAAGATATCTCGAAGACAGATGCTCCAGACAACCTCAAGTGGCTTTGGTTACTTGGCATTTTCGGCATTGGCAGCCGAGGCGAGTGACAAGGAATACAAGAGCCCGCTGGCGACAAAAGAGCCCCACTTCGAGCCGCGTGCCAAACGTGTGATCTTTCTTTGTATGCGTGGCGGACCGTCGCACGTCGATACATTCGACCACAAACCGATGTTGAAAGCGCACGCGGGAAAGGCTCCCGCGGATACCTTGGGACTGAATAACCAAAAAGGCCGAAAGCTGAAGCCTTCGCCGTGGGAGTTCCGACAACACGGCGAGAGTGGCTTGATGATCTCCGATCTTTACCCACAACTTTGTAAACATGCCGACGATTTGTGCTTATTGAACTCGATGCACACCGACGTGCCGAACCATCCCCAGGCCTTGGTCCAATTACACACAGGGAGTTTTCAATTCGTGCGACCTTCGGTCGGAGCTTGGGTGCTTTATGGTCTGGGCACGGAGAGCCAAGAGCTTCCAGGTTTCATAACGATCAAACCACCTGCTCGACTCGGTGGCGCTCAAAACTACGGCAGTTCGTTCTTGCCGGCCGTCTACCAGGGAACACGTATTGGCCAGCCAGGGCAAGCGCTTAAAGATGCCCGGATCGGCAACATCAAGAATCCAGGGTATTCTGTCGACCTGCAACGCAAGCAAGTGAGTCTGTTACAGTCGATGAACCGAAACGCGTCCCGGCGCAATCCTACCAACTCGCAACTGGATGGCGTCATCGAGTCCTATGAACTGGGCTTTCGAATGCAGACGTCGATTCCAAAACTGATGGACTTGTCCGAAGAAACGCCGGAAACATTCAAGCTTTACGGTGTTGGCGAAAACGCAACGGACGACTTTGGACGTCAGTGCCTGATGGCGCGTCGTTTCGTGGAAGCCGGTGTGCGGTACATCGAATTGACTCACGAAGGCTGGGATCAGCACAAAAGCTTGCGTGATCGGCTGGGTAAAAACTGCCTTGCAACAGATCAGCCGATAGCCGCATTGCTGACAGATCTCAAGCAACGTGACATGTTGAAAGATACTATCGTGATGTGGGGCGGAGAGTTCGGACGCACGCCAGCGGTCCGAAATGACGACGGTAGAGATCATAACGCCACTGGATTCTCGATGTGGATGGCAGGTGGTGGCGTCAAAGGTGGAATGCGGTACGGTGCGACGGACGATTTTGGTATTGCGGCTGCCGTGGACAAGTTTCATATTCATGACTTGCACGCGACGACGCTCCACTTGCTGGGTCTCGACCATACCAAACTGACTTACCGTTACGCCGGTCGCGACTTCCGTCTAACCAACGTAGCCGGCCGCGTGGCACGCGACATCATCGCCTGAGAAGGAGCTCAGCACTCCCTTGTGAAGACCCTGGTTAACATCCTGGTTCCTGATCAACCACGAGTTCTCCCCTACGCGCGGGCCTGGAACATGGCCTTTCGAACTATCCACATCGGAGTGACGGGGATCTTGTTTGGTGGACACGTGTTCGATGTCGCCGCGGAACGACTTCTGATCTGGCTCTACCTCTCGATCGCTACAGGTATCGGTCTGATTGTGATCGAAGCCTATCCAAGTTGCCGCTGGTTCTACCAAGGTCGCGGCGTTGCTGTTCTTCTTAAGTTGGTACTTCTGGGAATCGTTCCCTTACTATGGGATTACCGTGTGGCGATCCTGTCCGCCGTGATTATCATTGCGTCGGTAGGTTCTCACATGCCGGGACGGTTCCGATACTACTCGTTATTGCATCGAGAGGTGCAGAGTTGACGTCGGCACGATGGTCTGGGAAGACCATCTTACAAAGTCAATCGACTTGAGGTACCTAGTCTAGTTCAGTGTGCAGGACTCTGCTTCGACAAGTTGCTGGTAGCGCTGTTGGACTTCCGGAGAGGCAACCTCGCTCAGATTCTCAGCCAAGGCGACGTATTCCAGCGAGCGCAGAAGACGCTGGCATTTCACCCAGCGGCGATCCAAGTCGAACCGCTGATCCGAAAGCTGCTGGATTTGCGTACGCAACTCCTCGAATCGCGCGTATTTGGGATGCGATTCGATCTGCTTCACAAGTTTCACTCCGTCCTTCTCCAGGAATTCATTCACCTTTGGGTGCCATCGGTTGGCGAACTCCGGCCAGCGATTCTTTACCGATCTGCCAATCTCCCCGGCGATCTTCTTCAATTCCGACGATTGCTTGCGATGTTGCCCATCGAGCTTTTTCTTCTCGTCCTGAATCTGCTTAGCCAGATCGCGAACTGCCTGGGCACGACGCGCGCCAGCCAGCTCCAACTGCGCTGACAGCCCTTCCAGGACTGCAGAGTCGGCCGACGTGGCAAGCTTCAGCAACAGCGTGTAGTTGCTGTCCGCGGACAACAGTTCCGCTGCCGGCCGCTCGTCCGTCTCAGGCAACTCGTCGCGAGCTTGTTCCGACGAAGCTGCTTCAGCCTCTGGGCGCTCACCCTTGTCAGACGATTTATTTGGCGAACCCGATTTCTCTTTCTTGTTCTTGTTTGGTGATGCTTTCGATGCGGGTTTAGGTGGCAGCTTGCTGTACTGTCGGAGAAAGGCGTCGGACGTCTTGGTTGGGATGTCGATGGTTGTCGAGGTCAACAAGACGTAGGCGTGAGCCTCTGCGAGCGACACCACGCCATCTTTGTCATAGTCGGGCGATTCGATCGGTTTGTCGGTTCGCGTGCGACCACGGATGGCGGCCCAAAAGTAGCTGCTGTATTCGTGATAGTCTTCCTCGTTAATATCCGCTGTGCAGCCGGCAGCAACACGATCGTGCACCGTGGCGAAAAAGCCGCAACGCGGCGCGGTGGAAAGTCCCTTCTTGGCGTCGCCTTCATTGAAGACCATGTCGGCAAAGCCGCCCGAAAAGCACTGCACCATAACGGCAACGACGGGAACGTCGTCCGGGATCCTGTCCAAGAACTTGGTGAATTCGCTCATCTGGCAACGCTCCGAATTCCACAAAAACAGTCCTGTGTTGTGGGGCGTTTTCTTATCGCTGGCCCGACCACCATGCGCGGTGATGTAGATGAACAACCGGTCGCCGGCAGTCAACTTCGCGCCGACGTCGCTGAACCACTTCTCGATATTGTCTTTGCTCGCCCCGCCTCGCACACCGGTGATTTCGTGCGAGCGGTACTGCAGATCTTGGTACTTCGTCTGTTGGAAGATGCGAGCCAACAGCAGCTGTGCCCGAGGGATTTCGACGGTGGGGTCGTGATGCTGCAGGTCGCGACCGGCGTCGTCGCCGTCGCTGAAATAGATGTCGTGCGCAACCTTGTCGGGATAAGTCTCGTCGAGCATCTTCTGATAGAGCTGTACATTTTTCTCGAGCGAAATCTGGTTCCCTGTCGGTGAGTAACCGCCGCCAATTGTGAGAAAATGATCCGTGGCAAGCGACATTTGATCGATGCTCAACACAGCCAAAAGGCCGGCAATCGCCAATAAAGTGTGTTTCATGGAAGACACCTGCGGGTGGGAAAGGGAAACAACACGACTGGCTGACATTATATCCACGGGACCAACTAGCTGTACACAGTCAGCGGCAGCGAGGCGGTCAAGACGGCCCCCCCTCTCCTTTCATGCATTGGCTTCTGCAACACGTTGTGGGCCGGTCTTCCGACCGGCCCATGTAAGGAGAAAGTTCAGTCGGTGAGTCGTGATTCGCCACCGTGGCTCGGTCAGGAGATCGTGCCACAACAGTGGGTTTCTTACGGCGCTGCCGAAATAGACTCGACCACGCACCTCATCAGGGCGCGACGATCGCGACGGCCCAATTCTCCTGCCCGGGAGGCGACAGCGTGATCCTTCCGCCCGCGGACAGCCGATGCTGTGGGCCGAGTTGGCCAGTTGTTATGTTGATCCAATGGGCCACCATCGGACCTTTCGCGTCTGAGGTGTCCAGGCCAACCTCACCGCCTGCGGGAAAATAGACCACATAGGCAAAGCCCTTATTGGCGGCCAGATACGCTTCGTTGGCCACACGGTCAGAGAGAAGTTTGTTGGCGGGCTCCACGGACCACAGTGGAACGATCGACTCCAGTTTCCGCGCTGCCCGAATACACGCGACGGCCTTATCGTTTAATCCCAAACCCGAATCGGGTCGATGAAACCGAATGGAAGCCGCGCCAGCCAACAGATGCCGCCAGAACCGTTCAATGCCGTCCTGGTCCGTGTGGCGGAATTTGTTTCCTGTCGCCCCGTAGGTCTTCGTGGTGTTCATCGGCCGCGGCTGCCGGCTCAAGTACTGCTGCACGTGCAGGAAATTGTCCCAGTGTTTTTGGCCCTTGTTGTGGTTGTTCTGTGACACATCCACAAAGCCGTACAGATCGGGGTGATCGAAAGTCCTCTTGTGACGTCGAGCGGTCAGATCCCAGTCGTCCCACATTTCAGTGACGTACACTTCCTTGTTCTGTCTGGCGGCGCGCTTCTTGACAAACTGCGCCCAATAGCGGCTCCATTCTTCCTCACCGTTTGTCTCGTTGTCGACGCAGTACAGCACGTGGTCGAATTGCAGTGCGTAGTCGAGCAACTTGCCCACGAACCGCTGCTGGTATGACAGCACAACGTGGTTGTTTCTCTGTTTGGGCGTCGTAAAAAAGAACGGCTGCTTGTTCGCGCCGGGATGGTCAGGATAGCGGGCGGAGAAACCGGACTCGTCGTACGAGAAGTTCACGTTGTTGCGCGGGTTGTATGGATGGATCTGCCAGCGGTTACTTCCGCGGCTGTCCGTATAGTCAAAGCGGTCCCAGATTTCGATCTGCACAAAAATCCCACGCTTTGCGGTCTCGTGCAGCATCCGATCGAATCGAGTCCAGTATTCGTCACTCCATGCGTTGAGATCGTACTTACCGTTTTCGAGTCGCTTGAACGGATAGACCTCGAAGCCTTGGTCCTTCCTGTCGCTCATCGTGTTCCGAATCACGTTGCCGCCCGCCGCCACCATCCGGTCGAGCTGCGGGATCAGCTTTTCTTCCGGCCACTGAAACAAGTTGTCATCATCGCTGCCACCCAGTAGCAGCACCGGCTTCCCGCGGTAGCTCCAATACGAAGCGTTTTCCTTCCATGGGCGCAGTGGCGGCTCGGCGGCCATCGCGCTGGAAAGCGGGGCGATTACCGAGAACGTTGACAGTAGAAAGACCAAGGTTCTCATGAATCAGTTCCTGTCTCTTGCGGACTTCGGGAGAGATGTGCACGGGCCGGTTCTTCCCGGACCGAGTTATTCACAGGTTGTGGGCCGGTCGGCAGGTTGTGGGCCGGTCTCCCGACCGGCCCACGTTCGGAGGGAAGGTCAATCGGTGAGTCATGATTCGCCAACGTGGCACGGTCGGGAGACCGTGCCACAACGTTTGCCTGATTGTCGTGGTTCGCTCCGCGAACCAAACGTATTGATCGCGGAGCGATCAACGACTATCTCGCCAGGCGACCATTCTTCTTCAACCCTAAGATCAGCAATTGACAAAGCACTAGGCAGTGAATCCCACTTTTCAGCTTTGACACAACGCAAGGATTCGCTCAAGCAAGAATCGATTCCAGCACACGACACGGTAGCACTCCTGTCAGACCAAGGTCAAGGCCGAGGAATTTGACGTTGAATCTCGAGTAGTCGATGCCTAGCAGGTGCAGCATGGTGGCGTGAAGGTCGCGGATGTTGACGACGTTTTCAGCGGCGTTATAACCAAAATCGTCGGTCGCTCCGAAAGTCATCCCGCCTTTAATACCACCGCCAGCCATCCACATCGAAAAGCCCTTGATGTGGTGATCGCGGCCGGCGCCGCCCTTGCCTTGAAACATCGGAGTCCGGCCGAATTCACCACCCCAAATGACGAGCGTATCGTCCAACATACCGCGTTGCTTCAAGTCGGTGATCAACGCCCACGTTGGCTTGTCGGTCAAGCCGCAGCAAGTATTCATGTATTGGACAAGGCCGCCGTGGTGGTCCCAGCCTCGATGGTAGAGATGGATGAACCGCACGTCGCGTTCGGCCAAACGGCGGGCAAGAAGACAGTTCGACGCGTACGAGCCGTCGCCCGGTTTCGCGCCGTACATCTCCATCAGATTGGCCGGTTCGTTTGAAACATCCATCAGTTCCGGCACCGACGCCTGCATTCGAAATGCCATCTCGTACGAAGCGATGCGCGTGTCAATTTCCGAATTGGCTACCGATTCGTTGCGATGCCGATTCAACTGTTTGATCGTGTCGACCAATTCTCGCTGTTGTTCACGCGAAACGCCCCGTGGATTCCGCACGTAGTGGACGGGATCACCACTGGAGTTGAATTCAACTCCTTGGAAGCGGCTGGGCAGGAATCCCGCAGACCACTGACGTGACGCGATCGGCTGGGGGTTGCGCCCGCCGACGCTGGTCATGACTACGAAGCCAGGCAGATCCTCGCTCTCGTTTCCCAGCCCGTAGTTGATCCAAGAACCCATCGACGGACGACCGCTGGTTGCGGAGCCGGTGTTCATGAACGTATGTGCCGGGTCGTGATTGATTTGGTCGGTAACCATCGAGCGGATGATACAGATGTCGTCCGCCATCTTGGCGTGCCAGGGAAGGAAGTCGCTGATCTCCTGACCGTTGGTGCCGTACTTCTTGAACTTCGTCATCGGCCCCAGGCATTTCAGTTCCTTACCCTGAAGTTGTGCGATCGGTTGCCCCTTGGTGAACGACGCCGGCATCGGCTTGCCGTCTGACTTGGCGAGTGCCGGCTTGTAGTCGAACGTCTCCAAGTGCGACGGACCGCCTGCCATGCAAAGGAAGATCACGCGTTTTGCTTTGGGAGCGAAGTGCGGCAAACCGGGTAAGCCGATTTTCGCTGTCGTGTCCTCTCCAGACGCAGCAGCCGGCAGGTCGCGAGCCAACAGCGACGAGAGAGCCACGGAGCCGAGCCCCACGCCCATGCCTGAGAGAAACGTCCGGCGATTGACGTGCCTTGAGAGGTCATCTGGTGTGAGCATTGCAGCCAAGTCCTCTCAGTTGCGAGTAATCGTCTGGTTCATATTCAAGATCGCGCGGGCGACAGTTGTCCATGCGGCAAGTTCTATCGGATCAACGTTCTCGACTCGCGGCGCCTGCCCCGTACTGATAAGTTCCCCTGCCGCTTTCGTATCGGACTCGTATCGCTTCTGACTCGATGCGAGCAGCCTGCTGAGCAGATCGTTTTCGCGAACGTCCGGCACGCGCGAGACAGCATGGCGGAACGCAAAGGCCAGCCGGGACTCAGTTGACTCGCCGCCATCACAAAGGATGCGTTCCGCGAAGACGCGGGCAGCTTCTACAAACGATGGATCGTTCAGCAGCGCGAGTGCGGCCAGCGGGGTATTTGACTGTGGCCGTCGTGCCATACATTCCTCGCGCGTCGGTGCATCAAACGCCTTGAGCATGGGATGGAGGAACTGCCGCTGCCAATGTACGTAGACACCGCGTCGCCATTGGCGCTGGTCCACGTCGTGCTGGTACGTCCGCTTGGGGAAATTCAAGTGCCGGTAGTAGCCGGCCGGTTGGTATGGCTTGACGCTGGTACCTCCTTGCTCGGTGACCAGTAAGCCACTGATTACCAGCGCGTTGTCACGGACGGTTTCCGCCGGAAAGCGAAACCGTGACTGTCTAGCTACCAGGCGGTTGTACGGATCGCGCAGGTGAAGGCTCGCCGGCTCCAACGACGACTGCCGATAGGTGCGACTCATCACGATCAGCTTCATCATGTGCTTGACGTCCCAGCGACTTTCGATAAATTCGACCGCCAAATTATCGAGCAATTCGCGGTGCGTGGGCAACTCGCCCTGTTTTCCGAAATCGTCCAGCATCGGCACAATGCCATTGCCCAACAACAGGTACCAAAACCGATTGACAAACACGCGCGCCGTCAGTCCACCGACACCGTTGCTTTGGTCAGTGAGCCAGTTGGCCAAATCAAGCCGCGTTGGTCGACGATCGGTGATGTCGAGCCCAGCGAAAAACTCCGGCACAGCAGGCTGCACGATCGGTCCGCTATCGTCGAGCCAATTCCCGCGTGGTAAAACTCGAATCTCGCGAGGTTCGATCGCCTTAGTGATCATCGTGAGCCGTGCACCGGATCGAGCCTCTTTGAGTAGATGACTCCACTGGTCGAATTTCTTCTTCAATTCTGCCGTGTCCGCGCCAGGCTCCTCTTTGAGCCGTAGAAGTACCTTTTCAGTTTCTGCGACTTGTGCTTCCAGCTGCGCGATCCGCGCTCGCTCGGTCTTAGTAAGAAGTTTGGCCTCGGGATCTCGCCTCGTCGGGAGCGAGTTGCCACCATTACTGAAGTGTCGGTCTTCATCGACATCTGCGAAGAATGCGATCAGCGAATAAAAGTCCTTCATCGTGAACGGGTCGTACTTGTGGTTGTGACACTGGCAGCAGCCAAGCGATGCCGCCATCCAGACGGACGACAGATTTCGCAGCCGATCTGCCGCATAAATCGCCAAGTACTCCTTGGCCTGCACGCCGCCTTCGTGCGACGTTTGCAACAGACGGTTGTAGCCCGTGGCAATTTTCTGGTCATTACTGCTACCGGGCAACAAATCACCCGCCAGCTGTTCACGTGTAAAGCGGTCGAAAGAGATGTTGTCGTTGAACGACTCGATGACGTAGTCGCGATACGGAGAGATGCTCTGATCCTGGTCACCGTGATAACCGACGGTGTCTGCGTAACGGACCAGGTCGAGCCAATATATCGCCATCCGTTCGCCGTAATGTTTGGAGGCCAGAAGGCGATCGACAAGTCGCTCGTAGGCATCCTCAAACTGGGGCAAGTTCCCCACCTGAATACTGGCGTCCGCCGTTGGACTTGGTTCGTTTGAAACTCGCCCTGCGGCGTCGGCAATGAAATGATCGATCTGTTCTGGAGTCGGTGGCAGCCCGATCAGGTCGAAATGCAGCCGGCGGACCAGCGTGACGGGATCCGTGTCGGGCGATGGGCGGAGTTCTTCGTTCTCAAGTCGCGCCAGGATGAAACGGTCAATCCAACGTGGTGACCACTCCGAGTCTTCGACGATTGGAACAGGATGCCGCTCTGGCGGTCGATAGGCCCAGTGTTCGGGCCATGTCGCGCCTTGCTTGATCCAAATTCGTAGGAGTTCGATTTCCTCCGCTGACAACTTCTTCTTTGAATCAGGAGGAGGCATCAGTTCGTCTTCGTCGTCGGTTGTGATGCGCGCGATCAGGTCGCTCTCGTCCGGCTTGCCGGGGACGATGATCCGGCGGTCTGCGTCGCCGAGCGCATCGTCGGCGCGATCCAGGCTCAGTTCACCCTCACGCTCGTCCTGGTCCGATCCGTGACAGCCGACGCAGTTGGCAAATAGAATTGGACGGATGTCGCGCTCGAAGTCGACTTGTTGAGTGTCGGCATTGGCCAAGGGCGGAGTTGCCGCGACGAGCGCCAAGGCGAAGAGAATGCACAAATGTCTCATGGGGCATACGTTTCGGGCGGGGATACGCCTCGGGTGGGAAAACAGCAAGCATGAAACGGCAACCCGCGATTTTGCCATCATGATCGGGTTTCTGCCATCATGCACAAGGTTGCCTGTTGTGTGTAAACTCGCGGGCTCAAAACATTATGCCAAGACGTCCTTGACGATGTTGCCGAAGACATCCGTCAGACGGTAATCCCGGCCCTGAAAGCGGTAGGTCAGCTTTGTGTGATCGAGTCCGAGTTGGTTGAGAATCGTGGCCTGCAGATCGTAGACGGTGACGGGGTTCTCGGTGATCGAGAAGCCGAGTTCGTCGGTGGCACCGTAGGTGAACCCGGGTTTGATTCCGCCGCCGGCCATGAAGATGGTGAAGCAATCAGGGTAGTGGTCTCGTCCGAGAACCTTGCTCTTGGCGGTACGTCCTTCGCGGAATGGTGTGCGTCCGAACTCACCTCCCCAAACGATGAGCGTGTCCGCCAGCAGCCCGCGCTGACGGAGATCGCGGATGAGGGCCGAGATCGGCTTGTCGATCGTAGCGCACTTGTCTCTGAGGCCTTTTCCCAAACCTGTGCCAGCGCCGGTACCGTGGAAATCCCATCCCCAATCGAACAGCTGCACGAAACGGACGCCCTGATCGCGAACACGCGAGGCACGGCTCGCATCGCCACACCCGCTTGGACGACGAGCCGCTGACTGACTTCGATGATCGTTAACGGCGTAGAACTGCGTGCTGGCGTTATACCGTCTTCGTCGAGCGTATCAGCTAGCGTTAGTGAAGAGAGTTTTTTTTACTTCCAACTCACGAGCTCGCAGTTGTTCCAACTCAAGAAGCTGTTCTTGTGCCAGCGTTTCTGCCGCGCGAACCTGCTCCTTGACCGCATCACATTCAGCACGCCATCGATCTCGCGAATCACCTCGTTCCGCGGCCAGCTTTCGAGCGCGTTTCAAATCAGCACGCGTGTCCATGTACTTTCTCTTCCACTTATCCCGTCCGATCCGAAACGAGCGAGCCAGGATGCGGTTAGGACTTCGATACTTCCGTTCGTTGGCCGTCTCTTTCGAGGCCACTTCTTGCGTTGCAATCTTGACACCCTCCGTGATCCATCCCTGGGAGACGATTTTCACTGACTGGCAACAGTGAAACAAAACTGCCCTCCAAAAACTAGCTCAGTTCACCAGGAAATGCCAACTTTGGCGCGGCCTAGAGCGGCGGTGTCCTCTGACGTGATCACCAAGCTGCCATCGGGTGCGAACGACATATTGATCGGCGGCGGTGTGGCATTTTGCTTTTTTTCGCGCTGGGCAAGGAATCGTTGCAGCAGCTCTTCGTTGGATGGTTCTGTTGGCACAGCTGGTAATTTGGGAGCGGTTTCGGGAGACACCGCTTTTGGTGCAGTTGAGGGTGATGCGGGTGGGTCGGCGGATTCATTCGCTGGTGCCTGTTTCGGAGAGTCTTGTTTTGCTGGATTCTCAGCCACCGGAGTCTTTGCCACTGGGTCTTTGGTCTCTGGGTCTTTGGTCTCTGGGTCTTTGGTCTCTGGGTCTTTGGTCTCTGGGTCTTTGGTCTCTGGGTCTTTTGCCACTGGGTCTTTTGCCGCGGCCGCATCGTCCGGTGCGGCTGGGCTCAGCAGGGCAACTTCGAGCAACTTACTGCGAGGTTGGCTGGGTGCCGTGTGCACTTCCTTCGAGGCCGCCGGTGACGACGAATTCGGCTGATCAGACTCTTGTTCGCCTGGTGTTTGTTCTTTCGGCTCGGGGAGATCCGGGAGGTTCAGTTCGTTTGGCAACAGCGATGGCCAGGCACGCCTGAGGTTATCCAGGAACTCGGCCGCGTCTTCGGGAGCGATGGTCGAGAGTACGCGGACCTTTTCCGGATTGCCACCTTGTGGCGGCAATTCACCCAGCTTTACCAAAAGTTGCATGACGGCTTCGACTTCCTGTTCGTTTGCCCATAACAGCAACATGTTGTTTTGTATGTCCGCATCAACGCGAAACTCGTCGTTATTGGTATCTTCTTTCTCCTGTCTGCCGTACCGACTGGAATAGTAATCGTAGTAGCTAGATTGCCCCTGCTTCTCTTCTTCTCCAACCATCATGAATTCGACGGTGCCTGCCACATAGTCCGCAGCCAGTCGTCGCAAACGGATGACTTCGAAATGGCGGCTATTTCCGTCAAGTCGTTGTACCAACTGGCGGATCGTCGCCTGGTCAACGAGCGAGCCGTAGACGATTAATGCGTTGTTTTTCTCGTCCACATCCAAATGCGTATTTGGTTCAAGGTCGCCCAAGTCTTCCAATGTCCTGGCGAGCGCCGTCGGGTCCACGTTGTTCAGTCGATAGATTTCCATTTGATTGGGTTTCGCCAACAGCGAGTCAGTTCGATCCGGTCTGACATCCAATGCTAAGATGGCCTGTGAAATGATGGCCATCTTGTCCGGCGGCGCATGTGCTAGAATACTGTTCTTGCGCTTGTTCACCACCAGATTCACGGGCGCTTCTTTTTTGGCCGCGGGCGGCGTTTTTTGACCACCTCGCTGTGCCATTTGTTGAGCCATCTGCTGTTGCTGTTGCTGCAACGCGCGCATCTGACTGGAGGACAGCGGAGCTGCCGGTGCCTTTTTGGCTTGCAATCCAAGCAGTGTTTCGAGTTCGGGCAACACGTCCGAAGCGCGGGCGTGGAGCAGAACGAACTCCTCGACCAAAGGGCTCTCGCCGCTGTTGGACTGTTCTTGTTTGAGCAGCGCATTGATTTCACGCAAGTTGATTGCCGCGTCCATCCCTTCGAGCCGATTGGTGTTTCTCAGGGCAACCAGTTTTCCATTTGGACTGAGCATCGGTTGGAGTTCTTCGGCCGACTCCTCGGCCAGCAGCCAATCCAACGAGAACGAGACTTTGACGAACTTATATGGTTGTTCGGTGGCAAATTGATCGAGATCGTCTGCCTGGATTCTCGGCACCATGGCAGGATTCAATTTTGCAATGGCGACCACTGAGAGAACATCACCATTTTCCAACAGCGTAAATCCACGCGCAAGCAAATGCCGATTGATCAGGTCTCGCGTTTCCACAACGGTGTATTCGCGCTGTGTTGTCAGATTCAAGAAGTCTTTGGGCAGCTCTTGCCAGTCAAGGCTCATTCTTGAAATGGTGGCCAACCAGTCAAGCACATCGGGCCACGTTTGATAGCGAAAGTTAAACTTGATCAAGCCGTCACCGTTCGGCTTGGCGTTTAGCTCGTCAGGGTTCGCTGGCATCGGTGGTTTGTCAGGACGCGTGAGGACTTTCGGCTCCTCTTCCTTTCCCTTCTTCGCCTTGTCTTCGTCAGCTTTCTTCTTCTTCTTGCTCTCGTCGCCCTCTTTCTTGGGTGGGGTTGGTCTTCCCGAACGCGCCGGCGGGGCACCTCTGGGGGTTGGCGTGCCACTCGGAACCACCATCGGTTTGCCATCTGGGCCAACGATGACAGTCTTCACACTGCTGCCGCTCGACGGGGCGACTTGGATTGTGGACTCCTGCGCGAACATGCAAGGAGCGGAGATGAAAACAATCACTAACACGAAGATGACATCGCGTTGTCGCATGGTATTGCTTTCTTGGGAAGAGCTGCGGGTGTTCGAGACCACCCGTCATTATGGCCACTTTGAAACGGTACGCAACAGATAGTCCCTTCCTGGCCTTTGCCTTCTCTCTTTACGCGCAACCAGGTAAGTCGGCGTTTGCGTCCGTTTTGTGCACGAAAAATCGCATCACGATTTCGTAGTGCCCTGTAAATCGCGGCTAGTTGTCATGTTGGCAGGCGTTGTTGGACCTAATCTTGCGAGATTTCAATGTTCTGATCGACGGCCACTTGGTTCAACACCTGGGTCGAGCGATCTGGCCAGTGCACGACGATACGTTCGATCGCGTCATGCGTTCCGAGTCCGAATGTCACGGGCAATTCACATTGCGACAGGTAGCTGCGCGTTGGTGCAACTTGACGTCGAAATGTCTGTTCGCCGCACGTGACTTCGATCCAAGCGCCAATCGCGTCGACGTTGCATCGCGTTCCAACAAGCCGAATCCGCGACCAGTGATGCTCTTGCTGCTGATCGTTTCGCAGGAGTCGGGGTGGTCCGCCGACTTGAAGCAACAGCACGTCCAAGTCGCCGTCTTCATCAATGTCTGCGTATGCGGCACCACGGCCGACCATCCGCCGCGCGAAATCGGGGCCGCACTTGTCAGCATCAACCTTCTGGAATTCGGTCCTCGTGTCAGGACCACAATTCCAGAACAGCTGCGGTGGCTGCTCGTAATGCTGGCTTGCTTGCACCTTGTTGATCTCGTCCTCCAGATGGCCGTTGGCTGCCAAGAGATCCAAACGGCCATCCAAGTCGTAATCAAAAAAGAACAAGCCGAATGTCAATTCCAGTCGCGTGGCAGGCCCGAGTCCAGTGGAGATGGCGGCGTCTACAAACTGTAGCGGATCCTCATTGGCACAATACAGCGAAGTCATTTCGTTGGCGAAGTTCCCAATCGCCACACCCAGGGTCTTGTCGTTGCGAAAATAACTGACGTCGATTCCCATGGCGCCGCGGGCGTTTCCGGCAGAGTCAAAACCAATTCCTGCAATACTCCCGACTTCGTGAAAAGTGCCGTCGTGTTGATTGTGAAAGAGGAAGTTCTGCACGGTGTCGTTGGAAACGATGAGATCCATCCAGCCATCTCGATCCAGATCAATCGTGGCCACACCCATCGACTTGGCCATGGGGACGCCCGTCGCCGGGTTCTTTACTTGGATCCCTGCCGTCGCCGAGACATCGGTGAATTGCCCGTCGCCATCATTTCGGTACAAACAAGGAAAGGTCCCTTCGAAGGCAGTTGGAGGGCCGTAGGCGCGGCCCACGCCAGTCAGCTGAAAGTTCTGGCTGAGGTCGGTCTCTTTCGACCACTGTACGTAGTTGCAAACGAACAGGTCCAGCCGACTATCGTTGTTGTAGTCGAGCCACGCGCAGCTACTTCCCCAGGCCGAATCGTCTCCGGAAACATTCGCTGTGTCCGTGATATCGGTGAACTTGCCTTGATCATTGCGAAACAGTTTGTTCGGCCCCACCACAGAAATAAACAGATCAGTATCACCGTCGTTATCAAAATCACCGAAGGCGCAACCCATACCATAGAACGAAACATCTAAGCCGACATCGATGGTCACGTCGTCGAACTGTCCGGTGCCGTCATTGCGAAAAAGCTTCATTGAGGTGGATTTCACCGGAGACCGTGGATCCCATGGCCAACGCGTTGCGTTGACGAGCAGAATGTCTTGGTCGCCATCGGAGTCGTAGTCCAGAAATCCGCCGCCGCCGCCCATTGTTTCCGGGAGTAGCTTGTCGCCGTACGCGCCGTTCTCGTGGATGAAGTCGATCCCTGCTGCCTTCGTGATATCGATAAACTTCACCTCCGGTGCTTCGGCGGGTGGCCGTGAACGGATCTTCGGCATCGATACAATCGTCTTGACCTCGACTGGATGGGGCTTCGGTTGCGTCAGCCAGTATGCGATCGCTCCGCCGATGGCGATCAGCACGACAATCACCAGTAGCGACGCGCGGAGCGCCACGCCGATGACTGCGTCATCATGCGCCTCATCGAATTGGCCGGTATCAGTCGATATTTGATCTTTGGGAGGTGGCTTCTTCATGGCTTGGTCTCCGTTTCCGGTGAATCAACCGGCGACTAGTTGTTAGTCTCCTTATGGTCGGAGACTTGTCGTATTTGAGTCGAGTCTTAGCGACCAACGGGAGCGTGCCCAAGACGGGCACGTTCCCTATTTGGCCGCGGCACTGCCGCGTTAGGCAATTCTGGGGCACCAGATTCTGGGGCACCAGCGCGATGCAAAGAGTAAATCACCAGCGATTCTGCGGCGTGGTCTGCCGCTGCGCTTTTCTGCCGAGCGAGGGTGACGGCCTGGTCACCCGCATTGTCATCAGATTTGTAGCGGGCATGATCGCGCCGATGTTTCGCGGCGCGCTGCTGGTCATCAAGCCGCGTGTAGAGCAGCGCCAAGTTGTAATGCGCGGTGACATTTTCCGCGTCAATCCGCAGCGTCTTCTCAAATTGCTCGACAGCCTGCCGCAGAAGTGCGTCCTTTACATCACGTCGGTCTGGACCGTTTTGCTGGTTGGCTTGATCGAACAACGTCATGCCCAACAGATTGATGACCTGGTAATCCAAACTAAAATCGAAATCACGATCAGGGACCCTCGTGTCCAAGACACTGCGAAAACTAGTAGCCGCCTCGGCCAAATAGCCTTGCTCGCGATTCACTAACCCGCTCAGCCAAGCCATGGTCCAGGGCGGTGCCGGCGGATCGTTGAACTTCGCAGCCCTCTCGATGGCACCGACGGCTTCGTCAAGACGACCTTCACGATGCAAGACGCGGGCGGCATTGAGCGGCCCATGGTACTGCCCCAACGACTCGACCTGAGCGAATGCATCAGCGGCCTGTCGCAATTCGGCCTTGCCCTCGAGAAACAAGCCGATGCCGTAGTCATTCCAACGTTGCCAAGCGGGAATTCCCCGATCGCCGGCCTCCACCTCTTCTGCGATTCCCGAGATAGGAAACGTCATCGTGTCCTCGGCCAGAACCATCATGGGCAACTGATTCATATACGGCTGTCCCACACGGTGTCCGCGAATCGGCTTATCACCCGGCTTGGCCGTACGAGTCATGAAGTCCGTAAACTGCTTGTCGAACTTGCGGTAGTTCAGCTTCAGTTTAACGGTGATCGGTTTGGTAACGTCCCGCGGCACCTCCAATGCATAATGGGCCACCTGTGCGGCACCTGGCGGAATCTGATGATTGTAGAGCGGCACAAAAATGTCCGCCGCGTTGCGACGGTCGATCCGATTGCCGTTCTTGTCCAGCACGTAAGCATTGACAAAGTGCGACCAAGGGTCAACTTCGCTGGCCGCGTCCCGTCCGCCACTGCGGCCAATCACCCGTTTGCCACTGGTAACCTCGACATCCAACCAGATTTCATTCGAATCGACCGTGCCTTGGGTAAAGAGGTGCCCCATCTTCAAGGTGCGAATCACGGTCTCCAACAAGTACGATCCGCCGGGCTTTAACGCGGGGACGGTAGGCCGGAGCGGAGCGTGCAATTGGCCATCGATGGTGCCGCCTTCTTTGATTCCGAAAATGTCGACACGCATCACACCCTCATTGAAGTCTCGATGCGCTTCAATCACATCCGGCTCATTGCGAAGCCACGCCATCGCGGTATTGGCGCTGGGAAACAGATGGCTGTGCACGCTGGGCTGGTCCGCGCCGGGGAAGTTCTTGGCCCCAAAGTCTTTGGATGCCGCCAGGGGCATGTGGCAACCGTTGCAATTGGTTTGCGCCTGGGGCGGATAATAAAAGCTGCGTGCACCGTGGCCCGAGACTCCGCTGAGCAAATAGGGGTCGTAGTGGTTTTGGCCACGGAGAAACTCCTTGTACTGTGTCAGCTCCTTCGGCAGATGGACTTTGTGGCATGTCGAACAGAACTCGGCCGTTTTGTGGAACGGCTTGAGAAAAGTCTGCTTGTGGAACGAAGGTTTCGCCTTGACAACTGTATTGTTGATGAACTGCAACAGCGTGTTTTGACTGGAAGCAAACGGATAGTGGAGCGGCTCTTCAATCGTATAGTCGGCATTGCCACGCGTGCTGTTGATATTGGTGATCGCGTGGCACGTGGTACAGGTAATGCCCGCGTGCGCCGTGGGGTCGTTTACATCATCGTAGTTCGGATCGTCGAAGGCACCGCTAAAAAACGGGACGGGATCGTGGCAGCCAGCGCACCACCGTGCCGCCTTCAGATTGCCGTCGCGTTTCAAAGCAACTTGACGCGTCTCCCGAACGCTCGCCAAATAGGCAGGATTATTGAACGAGCTAATGTGGTGCACGCTATGGAACCACCCATCGTAAATGTCCGAGTGACATTTCTTACAGTAATCGTCCATCATCATCGTCTTGGCCGGGATGAAATCACCTGTGCCGGTGCGCGCCAGCGACGGTTCGAAATACTGTGCTCCTTCCTTGGGACCCACGGCATACCACTGCCTTGGATCCTGGGCTTGGACGATGACCATCAATAGCACGATCATGCCAACGACGGCGCCGTAGGCCAGTCCCACACGCCATTTGATCCGTGGCCCAGCCAGTCGGTGCAGCCAATACAGCCACATTGCTGAAAGCGGCGCGATCACGTGGCACCAATAGACCAGCGAACGTGCGGCAGGCTGTTTGAGATCGAAGAAGCCTTCAATCCGTACCAGCAGGATCCCTGTGACGAGCACCACGATGCCCATGCCGAATAGGAAATAGCCAATTCGCACGGCACGCTGATTGCGACGATTCCTGGACGCCAGCATGTGAACGGTGCCAAACACCAGGAAGGGCACGACCAGCAGCAGGCCCAGCGCCAAATGCAGCATGAACATGCTGAGATAAAAGTGGTTTTGGTAAGTTACTCCGTCGCCCCAACGCTGGCTGACCCATTCGAGCCCCGTTACTGCAGCCAAGAACACCGAGTTCGCACCAATGACAGCCACCAGTGCGAAGACGACATAGAGCAGAATCCGTAGTCGTGGCCCGACGGCACGCACGTACTGTTTGCCGGTTGGTTGCAGCAAGTCCGCATGGCGCGACGCTGCTGAGTTCTCCGCGGACATCGCGAGACTCCTTTGTTGGAAAGATGGATCACCATCGATTCGAAAATGAGATCGGCGGAGAACCAAGTGAGCGCAAGCTCAGGCGTAGCCAAGACGTGGCTCGCCTTCTGGGAACTCAGCAACCGGCAACGTATTGATCACAACGTCACACAGGTAGCCAGGCAGAGGGGCACCACGAACCAAGAAAGGTCTGCGCGGCAAATCGCGGTGGTCGTTCCACGCGATCAAAGACGCCCTCGACGCGGCGCGAGGCACGGAGATCGACGCAAGATTCTCCACTTGCTGACACTGCGGCGCCTGCCGTTGGTGCAATCGCCACAAGTTCTGGGCTCGACGTGATCACGATGGGCACCGGTAATGGCGGGGAAGCGTCGCCTTGCCGGCAACCAGGGCCCTGGCATGGAAGCCGGGAAGGGCGCTCTATCGGCATGGCTGAATCCAGTTCCGGCACCGCGTGTTGCTGCGCCTGGCGCGGCGGTTCGCGCAATGGATTTCCGATCACGACATAGTCTCCGCAGCCTGCGTGCGCGATCGACGTGATGCTGCCAAGCAGTGCGGTAACCAACAACGCGACACTGCCGAGCATCATGGCGCGGTAGCGCAGTTGACGGCGCTGGTTGTCAGTGCTTTTCATGGCCGAAACGGCTGATATGGAGAAGCGTCGCGTGTACTCGCGAAGAGTAAGTCGACAATTCACTATAAGAACGAGCCAAGAAGACGTCAAATCGACTGATGCGGCGTACTCACTCGCTTTCAATAGTCGCGGATCGTGTTCCAAAACTCGGAGCGTTTTTGGGTCCGAGTCTGGTATTTTCGCAGATACTCTCGATAGCTCGGCGAATCTGGTACCGTCTGTTCCACTGGGAACGGATAACGCCGCATACCAACAAACGGTAGAGGCTCTACGGTTTGGCCGTAGACAGTGTTCAAGTCGGCATCCTTGTCCCACCCGACATTATGGATGACGAAGTCCCGTACCCACCCCTCTGGAAGAGGCATCGCTGGCTCGGCAAATGTCAGAGTCATCTCGTCGCCGGCACCGATCACGACCAATCGGTCATCATTCTCGATCAGTAGCTCGCGCACGTCACCGAACTTCGTGAAGCGACCATCCATCGGCGGCCACTTGCGTGCGGGCGAGACTTTCTGATAGTCGTAGATCTCTGGCGAGTTTTCTTTGGGAGGGAGTGGCTGCGAAAAACCACGGTAATGCAAGTCGGCGGATCGTAGCGCTAGAGGCGTCTGGCGAACATCGGCTGGCAGTTCGTCGACGGTGTAGAACGCCTCGTCCCAATAGAATTCGCCCGTCGTCACAATTCGTAAACGAAAGTCGTCTGTCAGAAAAGCCTTGGACAGGTCGACGACAATCGTCTTGGTCTTTCCTCCGGGAAATCCCATATAGGGGATCGTCTCCTGCCATTTACCATCCGCGCCGGGAACCCAAATCGCAGGTGGTTTGGGGCCGTTGAGTTCCGGGTGCCGAGATAGCGCGACATTCAGCGAGGTGTCTGTCGGATAAATCCAACCGGTCAAGAATAGCTTGATTTGCCGCGCGTCCTTCAAGTCTCCCAGATCCAATTCAAGATAGTGCTGGTCAACCAGACCTGGCACAACATTCTTGTCGAAGCCGCGCATGAACGTGCCGTCGCGGTGTAAGATTTCCGGCAACACGTTGCGTGCGTGCTGATCGCGAGCTGCCACCGGCGGGCGGCGGGTTCGCACGGTGTGAATCAGGTGTTCGGCAATCTCGGCTGGCCCAACTTTCTCATTCGAATAGAGTTCCACGTCCGCTGGATGGTCGAGGGCGATTAATCGAATGGACTCGAAGTACGCTGCCTCCCACAACTCTTCCGTAACCTGTACGGCGTAGAGCCCGTCATGTGGTTTGAGGAGGTCGCCAGGGATCAAGAGGTACTCCCATTCACGCGCCGGTGCCAACACCCCTTCGGCAAACTGCAACCCGATTGGGGCCGCCCACAGCAAGTCGGTGAAGAACTCGAACTTCTCACCGGTCCAGGTGTACAAGTACGGGCACGAGCCCTTTAGCACCATGGTTTCGCAGATCGCCTGATTGGTCACTGGCGCGATGGCTGCTTGCGGTACGCCATTAGGCCACAAGTAACGGATCACATCTGCCTTTTCCAATTCGCCCAAGCCGAAATGCGTGACGGGTCGATGGACTACTTGGGCTTGGTAGCGGAAGCCCGTTTTTATTTCAATGAGGCCGCCGATTCCGTTGTGATTTGATTTACCCTTGTTATCGACGAGCCCCAGTGTTCGAATTTCCAGCCAGTGGTTTAGGTTGCCGCCTTCATTGGAATAGAGTGTGATACCCTGTCTCGTGAGTACGGCCACATCTTGATCGCCATCCGCGTCGAAGTCGGCCACATCGCATTTGCGAATCGCAACGGGAGTATCTCCAAACACCGACGCCGCGATCGTGAATGTCCCGTCATCCGACCCTCGGTAAACAAGGAGGCCGTCGTCGCTCCAGACAAGAGCATCCTGAAAACCGTCGTTGTCATAGTCCCACAGTGTCAGCCCATCGAATTTGATATCTCCAGCTTGCGAAGCACGCATCGCACGGGGAATACCTGTTGGCGACGAGTGGGTCTGGATCAGCTGGAAACCGATGGCGCCGTTTCCAATCAGATCCCACGAGGCATTGCCATCACAGTCCAAGAGCGACAGCGACGTCGACCCTTTGAGTGCGTCGAACTCTTTGTCAAGAACGACCCAACTAAAATTGCCGTGCCGTTTGTTCTCCAAGTAACCAACTAAACCACCCTCGGGCGCGGTTGCCAGAATGTCAATGTCAGCATCTCGGTCCCAATCGACCGGCAATAGACTGGTGAAAGGATGGTCGGCTGGCGGCATCCGCGAGTAGGGAGTGGCGTTGGCGAATGTCATGTTTCCACGTGCCAACAACGCCACGATTCCCTGCTGGCTGGCCAGAATCACGTCGAGATTGCTGTCGTGGTCGAAGTCGACGAGCACGCCATGATGGGCCACCGGAACATTGAGATCCGCGGATTGTTCCACCCGCACCAACGAGCGTTTTTGGCTTTCGCTATCGAGTTCGTTGCGCAGGACGAGCAGTCCAGATTCGCCGAAGATCACCACGTCGACATCCGCGGCGTAGCAGACATGGGGCTTAAGTGGCCCAGGACTCCCGTCTTCCGTTTCTTCGTGGGCGATCGTGTGGTCACGATCGTGATCCAGGTCGGCCACCAGGAGCCCACGCACGCCGGGAGGAATTTCCAACGCAGTCAGTAGGCCCCAAGCGCTGGCCGGTTCGGCTTGGCCATAGACTTCGACAGAGGTGGGGCGTAGCACAACGATGTCCTGCGCACCGTTCAGGTCGAAATCGACGGCGATCATGTCCACGGCGTCTTCGATCGCCGGTAACTGCCGATCCGCGGCCAGGGGCGAGAATGTCACATCAATGCCGGGACTGAGGGCGGGTGGCTGCGGGTACATGTCGCGGAACGCCGGACTGAAATTGTGGACGACGAACCCAAGCGGATGGGGTTTCAGACGCTTCAGGTCACCCTGCGCAAACTCGTGTCTACGCATCGAATTGAAGAACACGATACGTACGCGCCCCTTGACTACAGGCCAGTTTCCCTGCTCTGCTGCTTCAACCGCGGCATCCACCATCGCAAAGATATCGATCTTCACCGTGTCCTGGATCTGCCTTTGCAACGGCGCGATCGTCTCTTTTGAAGCTCTCAAGGTCTCGACGATCGAGGCGTCTTCTTTCTCTGCCTGAACCAACAGCCACTCGCCCAGTACGAACAAGTTATCGGGAGCTCTCTGATAGGCGCGGCCCAGGGCGGCTTCGCCAAGTCTGCGCGCATCGGCATCTTCGACGAATCTCATTGCCTCGAACAACTGATACGGGTAGCCGACCATCGAGGGGTCACGCCGTTCGGCAGTTTGCAACGACTTGATCGCCCTGGCCAAGAATGTACCGTTGGCGTCAGGGTCCTGGGCGATGAGATTGTTGCCGGCCTTGAGGGCCGTCATGGCATCGAGCCAAGCGGTTGTGGCAGCCGCGGGTTCAGCCTGACGAAGCCGGTCCAGCGCCTCTTCCATCGCCGGAAGATCCACCTTTCCTTCGTCATAGGCCAGGAATCGACCGATAGCCAGGTTCCGATTTGGCAGCGCTTCCTGGGGAAGCTGTCGTCCGATCTCCAGGAACAACTGGTCGGCAGCCTCCAACTCTGCGTTTTCCAAGTGGGCAATCGCGACGTGCGCGTCATGCACCAATTGCGCGGCCGTGTCTGGCGCAAGCGGTTCGCTGACAATGTCGACGTCCACAGGCCCAGGCGGGATCTCCGGCTGCCTGGCATAATAGACAAACGCGCCAATGACCAGTCCGGCGATAGCGCCGACCAGAAAAAGCAGACGATTTCGATCCGAGGCCGGAGTGCTTGAGGGGCCGTTCATGTGCTTTCGTACGCCGGGCTACTTGTCTTGGTTCAAGAGGACCGTCAAAAAAACAGATAGATCATTGTGACGCGATTCGGCCCGCGAACAAGGCCGCACTTCCGACGACCTCGAGAACATGTGATTCAAAATGCTCACCCAACGCGGAGCCCAGTTGGTCCAGGTGGTCATCGCGATTGCAAAAGATCCGCTGGCGATTGTAGTAAGCCATCAGCCCCCGCGAGGCCCAGCCACGCTGAATCCCACCGCCTAGGAGCGTCGAGCCAAACAGGATGCCGCCTGGACGAATCAGACGCGTCAGATTCTGGAAGACGACCGCCTTGTCCAACATAGAGCCCGGCAGGCAATGCAAGACGTAATTCAAACCGACCGAATCGAACGGTGCCTCGTCGATCTCGATCGGCATCAGCACGTTGGCTTGGAATTGCATTGGTTGATATCTCGCGATCCGCTGCGCGGCCGTCTGCAAACAGGTTGCGTTCAAATCCAGCAATCCAATCCGTGGACGTTCGGCCGGAAACCGACAGTGGTCCAGCAGATACCCTGTACCCACTCCGACGTCGAGATGATTCGCCGAAATGTCATCGTTGTACATCCGCAGCAGCCGTGACGTTGGGCATCGCCAGATCCAGCGGTTCGAAATGCCCAAGACCAGAAAGTCGTAGATCCGGAGTGTCGCCTTGGTATAGATGGCTTGCCCAGCGTCGATCTCGTTGGCGGTTGGTGGCATCGTGGTTTCACAAGTTGCGTATGAATGCGAGCGATTTCAACGGACTCGTCTTTTCCCAAACGCAGTTACAACGCCAACAACAGCCGACCGGGAGCTTCGAGATAACTGATTACCGTGTTCAGAAACCTCGCCGCAGTGGCTCCATCAACCAGGCGATGATCGTAGGACAGGCTGAGCGGCATCATCAATCGCACCTGGATTTCGTCGTTGATGACGACTGGCATTTTCCGCGAACGTCCGACCAACAGGATCGCAACTTCGGGGATGTTAATGATGGGTGTCGAATACGTTCCACCGATGGCACCCAAATTGCTAATCGTGAACGTCCCACCGCGCAGGTCGTTGATCCCGAAATCACCGGAGCGAACCTTTTCTGCTAGCTTCCCAAGTGCTCGAGCGACAGATGGAATCGTGAGCCTGTCGGCGTCGCGCAGCGGAGGCACGACCAAACCACGGTCCGTGTCGACTGCAATACCAATGTTGTAATACTCTTTGTAGATGATCTGGCCGTTTTCCATGTCGACGGAAGCGTTCATCTCTGGATGGTCACGCAGAGCCATCGCGCAGGCTTTGATGAGAAACGGCATGGCGGTTAGCTTGATGCCCTCTTCCGCGTAATCCGCCTTGTTCGCCTTCCGTATACGTTCCAACTCGGTAACGTCGGCATCGTCGAAGTTCGTCACGCGTGGCGCCGTGGTCCACGACTCTTGCATACGATCGGCGATCGTGCGACGGATCTTCGCCATCTTTTCAATTCGCACAATGCCCCACTGGTCGGCCGATTTGTTGGGATCGGAAACCGATGACGTCTTGCCGGAACGAGCAGCTTCCGATGTCTGCAACACGATGGCCAGGACATCCTCACGTGTGATGCGACCGCTTTCGCCCGTGCCTGCGACGCTCGCCAGGTCGACTCCAACCTCGCGAGCGAACCGTCGGATTGCCGGGCCGGCCGCGACAGTGGCTCCGGATCCAGTGCCCGAGCTGCTGCGTGCCTTCGTCGTGACGGCGGGCGCTGTGCCTGCTGGTTGTTCGACCTCTCGCCTGGCTGCTGTCGATGGGCCAGGTGCGGCTGTCGCCGGCTCGACGGGCAACAATGGTTCAACTTGGGCAACGGGTTGTTGCGGTTCGGCGACGACCGGCGGCGGTACTTCAGGCTGAGTTATCGGATCGGCCGGCGTCGCAGCTTCAATCGTGATCAGCGCGCCACCGATCGGCACGGTATCACCGATCTGCACGTGGACTTTCACGATGCGGCCCGAATGCGAACAGGGGACCTCCACAGTGGCCTTGTCGGTTTCCAGTTCGACAATGCCTTGTTCCTTGTCGATCGTATCGCCTTCTTGGACGAGCACTTCGAGCACGTCGCCGGATTCGATTCCGTCACCAAGTTCCGGAAGCTTAACTTCAATCGTCACAAGTTAGTCTCCTTATGGTCGGAAATGGTGACGTCATGCCATCAGCGGGTCGGTCCTTTCGGGGTCGATGTCCAACTCCTTAATTGCCTGAGCGACGACTTTTGCTGTGATGTCGCCGTTCATTTGCAGTTCGTGAAGGGCGGCCAATGTGATGCTTTCGGCATCCACGTCGAAGTGCCGCCGCAATGCCTGGCGCGTTTCACTGCGGCCCATGCCATCGGTTCCAAGCACGCGGTATACGCCCGGGATCCAGGGCGTCAATTGTTCCGGAAGAGCGCACACATAGTCTGAGGCCGCGAGGAATGCACCTTGCAGGCCATCGACGGTTGTTTCCAGGTACGACTTTCGCGGTTCCTGATCGGGATGCAAGAGATTCCATCGTCGACAAGCTTGCGCTTCGCGCCGCAACTGAGTGTAACTGGTCACGCTCCAGACATCGCTGGAGACGCCATAATTGTCGGCCAGTATCTGCTGGGCTCGAAGTGCTTCGCGGAGAATGGCACCACTTCCGAACAGTTGAACCCGATGCTTGCCGCTGGCCGCCTCGACGCTCGAATACTTATACATGCCCTTGATAATGCCCTCTTCGCAGCCTTCCGTCATTTCTGGCATGGGGTAGTTTTCATTCTCGACAGTCAGATAGTACATAGCCGTCTCGCCGTCTTCATACATGCGTTTCAAGCCTTCAAAGATGACGACGGCCGTCTCGTAGTGAAACGCGGTGTCGTAGGCGCGAACCGTTGGGAAGGCGATTGCGTTGAGTAAGCTGTGACCGTCCTGATGTTGAAGGCCTTCACCGTTGAGCGTCGTTCGGCCCGCCGTTCCGCCGATCAAGAACCCTTTTGCGCGACAATCGGCAGCAGCCCAGATCAGATCTCCGATCCGCTGGAAGCCGAACATCGAGTAATAGACAAAGAATGGAATCATGTTGATGCCGTGCTGGCTATAGGCTGTGCCGGCGGCAATGAACGACGCCATCGAACCAGCTTCGGTGATCCCTTCTTCCAGGATCTGACCGTCCTGTGCTTCTTTATAGTAGAACACCTTGTCCGAATCGGCAGGTTCGTAGAGTTGGCCCGCGTGCGCATAAATGCCAACCTGACGAAACATGCCTTCCATTCCGAATGTACGCGATTCGTCTGGTACAATCGGCACGATCTGCTTGCCGATTTGCTTGTCTTTGCAGAGCTTCTCGAGCAGCCGGACGATGCCCATTGCTGTCGAGATTTCCTTGCCCGCGTCGCGATCAATAATCTTGCGATAGTCTTCGAGCCTAGGGACCTTCATGGCTGGCGCTGTCGTTGGGCGGCTGGGAACGAATCCGCCCAACTCCTCGCGGCGCTGCTTCAGGTATTTTATTTCAACGCTGTCTTCAGCCGGCTTATAAAATGGCGCGCTAATCACGTCTTGGTCAGAGATTGGAATCCCAAAACGACTGCGGAATTCCAGCAACTCTTCTTCATTAAGCTTCTTTTGGTTGTGCGCGATGTTCCGACCTTCACCTGCTTCGCCCAGGCCGTAGCCCTTGATGGTTTTGGCGAGGATGACAGTTGGCTGGCCGCTATGATTGACGGCCGCTTGATACGCCGCAAAAACTTTTTCCGGGTCATGCCCTCCGCGTCGCATACTCTCTAGTTTGTCGTCCGAATAATTGGCGACCATCTGCTTCAGTTCTTCATAGTGGCCGAAAAAGTGATCGCGAATGTACGAGCCAGTGCTGACCGTGTACTTCTGATATTGGCCATCAACGACCTCTTCCATTCGCTTGGCCAACAGCCCTTGTTTGTCGGCGCTCAACAGTGGGTCCCAGTCGTCGCCCCAAATCACTTTGATGACATTCCAGCCTGCGCCGCGGAAGATGGCTTCCAGTTCCTGGATGATCTTCGAGTTGCCGCGGACGGGGCCGTCGAGCCGCTGCAAGTTGCAGTTGATGACGAAGATCAGATTGTCCAGCTTTTCCCGCGAGGCCAGTGTGATGGCACCCAGTGCTTCCGGTTCGTCGCATTCGCCGTCACCAAGAAACGCCCACACTTTTTGATTCGACGTGTCCTTGAGTCCCCGATCGAGCAGATACTCGTTAAATCGCGCTTGGTAGATTGACATGATTGGGGCCAAGCCCATCGAAACCGTCGGGTACTCCCAGAAATGGGGCATCAGCCATGGATGCGGATACGATGACAGACCACCTTCCGGCTGGAGTTCACGGCGAAAGTTGATCAGGTTCTCTTCGGTCAGCCTGCCTTCCAAATATGCGCGGGAGTAGACTCCCGGCGAGGCGTGTCCTTGGATGTAGATCTGATCGCCGTCGAAGCCCGATTCGCCGCGACCGCGGAAAAAGTGGTTGTAACCGACCTCGTACAGAGTGGCCGCTGACGCAAATGTCGAAATATGGCCACCGATACCAGACGCCTGACGGTTTGCACGGACGACCATCGCCATCGCATTCCAGCGAATGATGCTCTTGATTCGGCGTTCGATTTCCCGATTACCAGGATACGGTGGTTGCTTGTCTGCGGGAATCGAATTGATGTACGGCGTATTCATCGCCATCGGTCGATCGACACCGGCCTTGCGAGCCTTCTGCTCAATGACCGAGAGCAAGTACCGAGCCCGTTCGGGACCGCGACTGCTGAGCACGTATTCGAGAGAATCCAGCCACTCTTGCGTTTCCACCGGATCCGAATCTGCGACATGTTCGACAAACGGATCACGATGTTTGGCATCATCGTGAGAGACCGTATTCACATTGGACATAGACAAACCTCTTGCGAGCGTCAGAAACAGCTGGTGATCGCCGGCCTGTCATTTGCAACCCGTCAAATAACAGGAGTCAGTCGGCCTGCAGGAGACGACGCGGTTCGATTGAGCCTGCGTTCGCGCGAGGACGGATCTTCGAGCGTACAGAATAGACGCAGGGATCGTCGCACAAATCATCTTTCAAAAACGTGCTCCCATTGTCACGATTATCAGCTTCCGGTCAAAGGGGCTCAGATTCTAATGGTGACCCCTCTAGGAGATGCTGGCCTATACCTGAATTGAAGAATATGAGGAATATGCCGGTTTTGTCGCCGCGCATTTCGATCGATCGACTTGACCGCATTTGCCATACATATTGGACCGAATGGGGAAACCCACTGCTGTCGAAGAATCAATCAGGCCACGCATCCGCCATCCGGGCAGATTTCGGGCGATGAACTCCTGTTGATCCTTTTCCGTTTCCTAAACCAGGCGGACGACTCCATGAGCCCAAACTCATACGACCAGGTTCCTTATGCGGTGCAATCACATCCAGCGGCCCACGTACGAAAGCTGGAAGCGGTCGCCACCCTGTTTGGTATGCACCCGCAACCGATCCCTGATTGTCGGGTCCTGGAATTGGGATGCGCCGCCGCTTCGAATCTGAATCCCAAAGCGATGGAGCTGCCACAAAGCGAATTTGTCGGAGTTGATCTATCAGAGCGACAAGTTAACCAGGGTCAGTCGATCATCACGACTCTCGGCTTAGACAATATCGAACTGCGTCAAGCTGACCTCTTGGATATCGACGCCTCCTGGGGACAATTCGACTACATCTTGTGCCATGGCGTCTATTCCTGGGTGCCGGAGAATGTCCAGGAAAAGATCATGGCGATCTGCAAAGACAACCTGTCTTGCAATGGTGTGGCATTAGTCTCGCATAATGTATTGCCGGGCTGGAATTTTCGCGGCACGATCCGCGATATGATGCTCTATCATGTTTCTAAGCTTGAACGGCCCGAAGAGCGGATCTCACAAGCTCGCTCCATGCTCCGTTTCATGACAGAAAATTGTTCCACTGATACAGCGTACGGCCAGGTGCTGCGGGAAGAATTGGATTTCATTTCCACCGCGGATGATCAGTATTTCTATCACGACCACTTGGAAGATCATAACCACCCGATCTACTTCTACGAATTCGTCGAGCGTGCCGAGGCCGGCGGCCTGCAATTCCTCGCCGACACTGATTTGACAACCATGTTGTCGATGCACCTGTCCGCCCAGGCAAGAGATGCTCTGGCTGGTATTCCACTGGTCCAGCAGCAGCAGTACATGGACTTTCTCCGCAACAGGAAGTTTCGCACAACGCTGCTTTGCCACCAGAGTGTAGCCGTGACGCGGAATTTAGGGCCAGAAGATCTCCGGAAATTCCAACTCTCGTTGACCAGCTGCCCCACGCCGGTCAAACCCAGCTTTGACTCGAACGAGCCGCTCACTTTACATATGCGTCGAGGTGAGATTTCGACCGGTTCCCCCTTGGCTATGGCGGCGTTAGAGCACCTGAGCAATCGCTGGCCACGACCGATCACCATGGACGAACTACATACGGCAAGTATCCAACGGCTTGCCACCGTCGGTCACGGTGGCGAGTCTTGGGATCATCTGAACGTTGATGATACCGCTCGGACATTGATGGGCGTCTTCGCAGCCGGACTTCTCGATTATTATGTACACCCACCCACGGTCGCCAATCTGGTCAGTAAGCGTCCATTGGCAACGCCCTTGGCCCGATTGCAAGCCTCGTCTGGCATTTCGGTCACCAATCAGCGCCACGAGAATTGTAATCTCGACGAATTCTGCTGTTATCTTGTCGCTCTGCTCGATTCGCAGCACGACCGCGCTCTGCTGTTTGACAAGATTCAGACGGCCATTGCCAAGGGTGAATTGACGATGCCTCAGAACGGTCAGAAGTTTCAACGCGTCGACCAGGCTCACCTGGATGGCATGATCGCCAACACCTTGACTAGCCTCTGCAAAGGGTCGCTTCTGACGGCCTAGCGCTGTATCTCGCTAGTTTTTATGGGGCACGGCTCAGATTCTCGAGAATCGTCAAACTTGTCGAAAGCGGCATGCTGCACGGTTGTCGATCTGGTCCCGCGCTGGGAACATGAACTCACTCCACGCCCCGAAGTCCGCTCAGCACAAACGCGCATGAATGCTCCTCTGGATTTGATCGCAACGACCGCGTTTGGGTTGGAAGCCGTTGTCCGCCGAGAGCTTAAAGCACTTGGCTATGAGGGGACCATTGTCGGTCCTGGTCGCATTCTCTTTTCGGCGGATGACGCCGCGATCTGCCGCACGAATTTGTGGCTCCGTACGGCAGATCGGGTGTTGGTGCGGATGGCGTCCTTTCCAGCCGAGGATTTCGACGCGCTCTTCGATACGACCAAAGCGATTGCCTGGGACAGATGGATCGGTACGGAGGCGTCGTTTCCCGTCATCGGACGGTCCGTGCGTTCTCAGTTGTCCAGTGTCCCGGCGTGCCAACGTGCCGTGAAAAAAGCTGTGGCCGAAAGCCTGCTGGCCGCTCATCGTACGTCAGAACTGCCTGAATCCGGGCCGATGTACAAGATTGAAATCGCCTTGCTCGAAAATGTCGCGACGCTGACAATCGACACGACGGGCCCCAGCCTCCACAAGCGAGGGTACCGCCAATTCGCTGCGACGGCGCCGTTGAAAGAGACCATGGCGGCAGCGCTGATTCAACTGAGCTTTTGGCGCCCCGAACGCACGCTGATCGATCCGTTCTGCGGAAGTGGCACGATCCCCATCGAAGCGGCCATGATCGGTCGTAACATCGCACCAGGCTTGAACCGCAGTTTTGCGGCGGAAGAGTGGCCTGACATTGATCCCCAGATTTGGAGAGATGCCCGAACCGAAGCACGCGACATCGCGCTGCCGGACCTTCCCGAACGCCTGATGGGCACCGACATCGATCCAGAGGTTTTGGAAATCGCACGCTTTAATGCTGAACAAGCCGGTGTTGCCGATCAAACGCATTTTCAAGTGCGCCCGTTTGATCGCCTGACTAGCAAACGATCATACGGCTGCGTGATTACGAATCCTCCGTACGGCGAACGCCTTGGCGATCATGAGCAATGGGAGTCGTTGTACGAGTCGATTCCGTTAGTCTTGCGGAAGTTACCGACGTGGTCGCATTACATCTTGACGGCGTATCCGAGGTTCGAATCACTAATTGGTCGCTCGGCAGACCGGCGACGTAAGCTGTACAACGGGCGGATCCAGTGCACCTACTTTCAGTTTCACGGACCACGGCCAGGGCGGGCACGAGTGACCGATCCCGATGCCCCTGTCACTGAGATTGCTGAAAGGGGTCGGGAGTCTCTTTCGGATGACATTCTTTCTACTTTGAAACGAGCTACGCCTGAAAGAGACTCCCGACCCCCTCGTTCCAATCAAGTCGAGGTGGCCGGCGCAATGCAAACACCGCAGCCGATGCGCCCCGAGCTCATCCCAGTCTTCGGCGGAGTCAACGCCAAGGCGAGAGAACAAGCCGAACTGTTTCGTAGTCGTCTGAAGAAGCGGGCGCGGCATCTGCGGCGCTGGCCAACTCGACAAGGGATCACTTGTTTTCGTTTGTACGAACGCGACATCCCCGAGATTCCGCTGATCGTCGATTGCTACGAAGATCATTTACACATCACCGAGTATGAACGACCGCACGATCGTGATGCCGCGCAACATGCAGATTGGCTCGATCTCATGCAGCAAACGGCCAGCGACGCGTTGGACGTCAAACGAGGTAACGTGTTTTTTAAGAGTCGCCAACGCCAGCGCGGGATTAAGCAACACGAACAAGTGTCCGATCGTCACCACGAAGTCACGGTGAAGGAGGGCGGCTTGAAGTTTATCGTGAATCTTTCGGACTATATTGATACGGGCTTATTCCTGGACCATCGCACGACCCGGCAGATGGTCCGCGAGGCAGCCACCGATACCAGGTTCCTCAACCTGTTCGGCTACACCGGTTCGTTCAGTGTGTACGCCGCCAGCGGCGGCGCGGTGCACACGACGACGGTCGACCTTTCACGGTCAAATCTCGACTGGGCCCGTCGCAATATGTCGTTGAATGAATTCCGTGGCGGTCAGCATCTGTTTATTCGCAGCGACGCTCGGCAGTTTCTGCAACAACTGGCAACCGGTGAGACCTACGATCTGGCCGTCGTCGATCCTCCGACATTCTCCAATAGCAAACGTACCGAGGAAGACTGGGACCTTCAACGTGATCATGTTGCACTGCTAAACGCCGTGCTTGGGCAGATGAACCCGCAAGGGCTCGTTTTCTTTTCAAACAATTTTCGACGTTTCAAACTGGACGCGGACAGCATCGCTTCGGCGCAGATTCACGAGATCAGCAAACAGACTGTCCCCGAGGACTTTCGAAATCGACGCATCCATCGCTGCTGGCGAATCGTGTCGCAAAAATGAGCTTGGATCATAGGATGCAGTCAGCCATCTCGCTGTAATGTAATCACTTTGCAAGGGGCCGGGATGAGCCTTCCTCGCCTGACGTCATGATGCGACTGGAGTCGAATTGCTGCTCCACCGTTCACCCATTAGGCTCATCCCGACGGAGCAAGATGGCTACTTTGTGGTGTTCGAGGACCTTCTTTTGTTGCGGCCAGAGGCGGTGCCGAAACAGTGTCGCTCACGCTCCCTGGTGGCAGCTTACCGCACTGCTGGGCGTACATCGCTGCCGACTCATTTAGAACGCTTCGGCTTATAGATTTCCGTCGCAGTGCCAAAAAAGACCTCGCCGGCATTCATCAGCGTTTCACTGAGCGTCGGATGCGGGTGGATCGACTCGGTCAGGTCTCGGACTTCACATCCCATTTCGATTGCTAGGACCGCCTCGGCAATCAACTCACCAGCTCCCACCCCCACCAGTCCGCAGCCGAGCACGCGGCTCGTTTTGGGATCAATCAGCCATTTGGTCAGGCCATCCGTTCGGCCGATCGCTTGCGCTCGACCACTGGCCGCCCAGGGATAAATGGCTGCCTGGTATTCGCGTCCTTCGCGTTTGGCCTGTTCCTCGGTCATGCCAGCCCAAGCGATTTCGGGATCTGTGAAGACGACGGCGGGAATGGCGACCTTGTCGAATTCAACCGATTTTCCCAAGGCCACCTCCACCGCGACTTTGGCCTCGTGCGTAGCCTTGTGCGCCAGCATCGGCTGGCCAGCGACATCACCAATCGCAAAAATATTTTCTTCGGCTGTTCGCTGCTGTTGGTCACATTGGATGAAGCCATGCTGGTCGACCTGCATTCTGGTGTTTTCCAAACCGAGACCTTGCGAACTGGGCTGGCGCCCTACCGAAACCAATACACGATCAAATCGCTCGACACCGAATTTCCCCGGTCCCTCGAAGGTGACCTCGACCGCTTCGCCGACGTCGCAAATCGAGCCGACTTTGGTGTTCAAGAAAATGTGATCTTCAAACAGCCCTTTGAGTCGCCGCTCCAATGGCTTGACCAGATCGCGATCGGCACCCGGTAGTAAGCCGTCGGTCAGCTCTACCACGCTGACCTTAGATCCAAGCTGAGCGTAGACCGTGCCCATTTCCAAACCGATGTAGCCGCCGCCAATCACTAGCATGGTGTCGGGCAGATCGGCCAATTCGAGTGCGCCCGTGGAATTCAGGACGCGCGGCGAGCCGATGTTAAAAGTGACCGGCATCGCAGGCATCGAGCCAGTCGCCAAGATCAACTTGTCGAACGTCAGTTTGCCGCCTTCAGGGATCGACTTGTGATCACCCTTCAGAAGCAGAGTCTTAGCGTCTTCGAGGATGCCGCGAGCGTTGATGACGGTCACCTTGCGTCGTTTAGCGAGTTGCTTGAGTCCTCCGGCCAGCGTCGAAATGATCTTGTCTTTGCGAGCGCGAACTTTATCGATATCGATCTTAGGTGCGTTGTAGGTGACACCCCAGTCCGCACTGAGTTCCTCGACTTCACTGATCACCCGTGCGACATGCAGAAGGGCCTTGGATGGAACGCAGCCGCGCAGCAGGCACGTTCCGCCCAACCGGGGCTCCATCTCGACCAGCGTAACATCCATGCCTTCATCAGCGGCGAGAAAGGCTGCCGCGTAACCGCCAGGCCCTCCCCCCAGAACGGCGAGTTGTGTGTGCATTGCATCCCTTCGTCCGTTGATTTTGAGAATTGCGACTTTGTTGGACAACCGATCGTAACCAGAAGCGCGAGAGCGTGAGCAAGGAATTGAGTGCCGTTCCTCGCTCATGCTTCGGGTTACTGTGTGCTGTTCCTCGCTCGCGCTTCGGGTTACCGCTCGGCTGCCGCCCGACGGAATTGGCGTAAAGATGTTTCGCAAGAACCGAACTGACGGCAACAGCATTCTAGCTGTTACCGTCAATTTGAATCGTCTTCGCGGGAGAGTCGCGTTAGCGCGACATGAATTCGATCACGATATTTACGTCGACGGGCAGGCTGATATCGCTTGGGCCCGGTAATCCCTGCACGGTCGCACGAAGCGTCTCCGGGTCGAACGTGACCCAATCGACTGGCTCGGCGCTAGCTTCCTGACTCGTAAACTGATACAGATGCTGGATTTTTTCTTTGTTTCGAACGGTGATCACGTCGCCGGGGCTCATTTGATATGACGGCTTGGTCACCTTGACGCCGTTGATATAGAAATGGCCGTGTGTGATGCCTTGCCGAGCTTGCGGGCGTGTCTTCGCCACACCGGCCCGTCGGAGCACGTTATCGAAACGCCCCTCGCACATCATCATCAACAGTTCGCCGGTGTTGCCTTTCTTGTGAGAGACATCGCCAAAGTAACGTCGCAACTGCCGCTCGCCCAAGCCATAGTAATGCTTGATCTTTTGCTTTTCGGCCAACGCCAGCCCATAGTTCGACGGACGCCGTGGGCGCGTGTGCATACCCGGAGGATTGTCGCGACGATCCGTGGCGCGCCGCGCGCCGCTATCTTCGTAAACTTGAGCTTTAAGTCGACGATTGACTCTCGCCTTGGGGCCATGATAACGAGCCATCCGGTAACGCTCCTAAAAGTCGGTGGCATCTACGCCGGGGTCCTAAACAATTCAGGGAATCGCCCATTTTTACGGAATCACTCAAGGCTGGCAAGGGGGTTTCGCCCGTATCCAGATCAATCCGCCCAACCTGGCCGTCAATAAACGCCCACGGAAGACACGGAATGAAGACTTGAAAGCTTGTATCAGGTCCTACTTTACAAATGAGTCGAGGCTTCAGCGACGGGCACCGACCGCAGGTTGGTCGGGGAGCGGGTCACTGCAACCGAACGATAGCTCGTGCCGGCCCAAGTCACGGCCTCGCTAAATCAATTCCCGCATCGGCAGATGGTCGTCGTCGACCAGATATCGCGGGCGGCCTGTAAGATCGTGGACTGTCGTAGGTTTGGATTGATCCCCATTTTGTGATACAGCGTCGGCCAGTTCCGGGAGTGGCTCCCTCAAGGCCCAACCAGTCCAGCAACCCAGCACAGATACGCCGGTGGAGCTGCCATCAGGACCGAATCGAGTATGTCCAACACGCCGCCCAACCCTGGCAGCCAACGGCTGGAATCTTTGCGTTCCATGTCTCGTTTGAGCAGCGATTCACTGAGGTCGCCGATGATGCCGGCAAGTGCAATCACGACTCCATAGACAAGGCAACCCCACCAGGCTGGAACACGAGCGTCGGCACTGACGATCAATGGGACCAGGCCGTAAAAGAATACGGCAGCCGCAACGGCGGCAAAGACAACGCCTCCGACGGCGCCTTCAATCGTCTTGTTCGGGCTCAAAAGCGGCGCCAATTTGTTCCGACCAAACATTCGGCCGCAGGTGTAGGCACCCACGTCGGACCACTTCGCAACAAACACCAGCGACACCAGCGCGGCCATCCCCCACGCGTTGTCGTGGAACATCCTCAACTTGACAACGAAACTCATCAGCAAACCAATGTACATGATCGCGAATGTGGCCAACGCGACGTTCACGATCACGCCACCGGGTTGGCGGTAGCGACGCATCTCGGCGACAAACACAATTGCCAAGGCCGCCGTGGCGGCGGACATCGGCAACCCCATGCCCGCCAGCGGACAATCGATGGGATATACCGCACCCACCAGTTGCCAAGCCATCGGCGCGAAGGCCCCGACGAGGATCAAGGTGACGCCGGTGTAAACGCTCCAACTGGCAACGTCGTGTTTCTTGTTTCGCAGCAAGTCCAGGATCTCGGCCGAAGCGACCCATGAGATCATCAGACTGACCGGTGCGAGCCACACGCCCGGCACGCCGCCATTGAAGAGGAAATCTGCGACCAGCAAACCAAGCAGTGGTATGAGGATCAACATCGCAAACAGCAGCCGCATACGCAGCACATCGATCCCCTTTACCTGGCCAGTCCGCCAAAGCGTCGATCGCGGGCCGCGTAGTCGCGGATCGCATCATGCAAATCACTCACTCGGAATTCGGGCCAACACTTGTCGGTCACCCAGATTTCCGCATAACTGATTTGCCACAATAGAAAATTGCTGATTCGCATTTCACCTGCAGTGCGAACGAGCAGGTCGGGATCCGGCATGCCGGCAGTGTCCAAGTAGTCGGCCAGCAAATCTTCGGAAATGTCTTCTGGCTGCAGCGATTGTTGCTGGACTTCGAAAGCGATGCGTTTGATCGCATCGATCATCTCGGCACGACCGCCGTAGTTGATTGCCAGGCACAGCAGCGTGCCTTGGTTGGCAGCACTCAACTCGATCGTCTTATCCATCTCGTGAAGAACACGATCTGGAATTCCGTCGCGCCGCCCGATGATGCGCACTCGTATTTCCTGATCCATGATCGTAGTGCGTTCTTCGATCATGTACTGTTCCAACAAGTGCAT
Organism: Pirellulaceae bacterium; assembly: GCA_030744725.1. Lineage (GTDB taxonomy): Bacteria > Planctomycetota > Planctomycetia > Pirellulales > Pirellulaceae > ARS98. The sequence goes on along the minus strand of JASLPZ010000001.1, from coordinate 39,961 downwards.
GAGGAAGTCGAGCTCGGTTTGCGGCCGCTTCCAGTTTTCGCTGGACAGGCAGTACAACGTGAGTTGCTCGATGTCCAGACGCGAGCATTCTTCGACGGTCCGTCGCACGCTGGCGACACCTTGCCGATGTCCCTCGATCCGTGGTAGGTCTTGCCGTTGCGCCCAGCGACCGTTGCCGTCCATGATCACGGCGATATGCCGTGGACGACGTTCTGCGTCGACACTTAGTTCGGCGGCGGCAGTCGCAGCGGATCGATCAGACATGGCCACACGAAAGGGAACTGGATGTGTCAATGAAATTCAGCTACTCATTCACAAAAATCGTCTGTTCGCGATCTGGCCCGACCGAGACGATATCGACCGGCCTGCCGACTAGTTCGGTGACGCGGTCCAAGTAACGCTTGGCGCCGTCCGGCAGCCCCGCATAGGTGCGGACTCCCGTGACATCGGTGTTCCAGCCTGGCCACGTTTCGTAAACAGGTTTCACGCGACGTAAGTCATCCACGTGGCTGGGGAAATGGTCGATTTGTTCGCCATCCAGATCGTAAGAGGTGCAGATTTTGATTTCGGGCAGCTGGCTCAACACGTCCATCATCATCAACGCGATGTCGTCCACACCGCTCAACCGTGCCGCGTATCGCACCGCGACCGCGTCGAGCCAACCGCAACGCCGCGGTCTTCCGGTGGTCGTACCGTATTCATTACCCAAATCACGAATCCGTTGACCGTGTTCGTTGTCTTGTTCGGTCGGAAAGGGACCGCCACCCACGCGAGTCGTGTAGGACTTTGCTACGCCGATCACACGGTCGATACAACGTGGTGGTACTCCAGATCCTGCTGCCACGCCAACGCCCGAACTGTTGCTGCTGGTCACGAAGGGAAATGTGCCGTGGTCGATGTCCAGCAACGCACCCTGAGCGCCCTCGAACAGCAACCGTTTGTCAGCTTCGATCGCATCGAGCAAGTAAGGCGTGGTGTCAGTGACGTACTGCTTCAGCCGTTTGGCATATCCTTCGTATTCATCACAGATCGCGTCCGTGTCCAGCGCGTCAGACAAGTCGGTATTCTCAGCCAGGCCAGAAAGAAGTCGACGTTTGGTTTCGACAATCCTGGCGACTTTCTGGCGAAAGTCATCGCGAAACAGATCTCCGAGCCGAATCGCGAAGGACCGCCCGACCTTGTCTCGATAGCAGGGGCCAATGCCGCGGAGCGTCGTACCGATGCTCTCACCGCTGACGGGCTCGCCATCCATCAGACGATCCTCGGCGATATGCCAAGGACAGACGATATGAGCGCGGTCGCTGAGCAGTAGGTTTTCGGCGACTTTGATGTTCCGCGCCGTCAGCGCGTCAATCTCCTTCAAAATCGTCGCAGGGTTGATGACCACCCCCGGTGTGACCACATTGATCGCCTTGGGATTGAGAATCCCGCTGGGGATATGGTGTAATTTGTAGACATCGTCGCCAACCACGACCGTATGGCCCGCGTTCGCGCCACCCAAAAAACGGACAACGATTTCGAAATGAGTGGTCAGCAGGTCGACGAGCTTGCCTTTGGCTTCGTCTCCCCATTGCAGTCCAATTACACAAGTTCCCGCCACGTCTCGCTTCCTCCGCCCATGATTGGGTCAAGCCAAACGTATCAGTTTATGGGCCGCCGGGCGGTTCGGTCAATAAGCGCGTCTCGATGGCAACTGCCGCGATTTCTTGGCGTGGCCATCACTTGACCATTCATCTACACTTCGTTGCCATGCAAGAACATCAGCTGCCATGTGGACCCGAGCGGCAAGGCGACGCATATAAGTTATGAATGATCGCCCCAACAGCTGGCGGGCCGACGGTATTACGATTCTCTGTGGACTCAGTATGGGGTGCGCCGATGTCGTCCCTGGAGTCTCTGGTGGCACGCTGGCTTTGATCCTGGGGATTTACGAGCGACTGGTCACGGCAATCAGCCGATTTGATCGCACGTTTGTACGATACGTGAAGCGGTGCCAGTGGCAGGCGGCGGCGAGGCATATCGACTTGCGGTTTCTGGTTTTCCTGGCGGTTGGGCTTGGCTGTGGCGTCGTCGTGATGAGCCTGTTGATTAACCGGCTGTTGGCGGATTCATTCACGCGATCCATTACATTCGCAGCTTTTTCCGGGATGATTTTGGCTTCATCTCTGTTGGTGGCACTGACGATCCGAGCGGCGGCCGGCCAGAAGCCATCTTGCCTGGTAGCGGGATTGGCTGGCGTGGCGATCGCTTGGTGGGCTTCATCGTTGACGCCCACCGCCGATTCGGCACCGCCGAACTTGGCGTGGTTGTTTGTCTGCGGCAGCATTGCGATCTGTGCAATGATCTTGCCGGGTGTTAGCGGCGCGCTGATGCTGCTCGTGCTCGGCGTCTACGCGCATCTCACGGAAATTCCCCACAACCTGCTGCACGGCAAAGAATGCCTGAGCAGCGTCTTGATGCTGCTCGTCTTTGGCAGCGGATGCGCCGTCGGATTACTTTCCTTCAGCAAGGTGCTGAAGTGGTTGCTGGCACGGCATCATGCATTGACGATGTCGATCCTGTGCGGGTTCATGATTGGGGCGCTGCGGAAACTGTGGCCGTTTCAATTGGACCTGACGGAAGATGTCGAGAAATTCAAGTACAAACGGTTTCAGTTGGTGTGGCCAGAAGCGTTTGACGGAGAGTTCATCGCGGTCGTGTTGGCGGCCCTCTTGGCGATCGTCGTGGTCCTGGCGATCGATTGGTCGGTGCGTGCTTCTGTCCGCCGCCTGCAAATGACGAATGACGAAATACCCAATGACGAATGAATGAATCATCCGAGCTAGCGAAAATCGCGTGACCGATGTCCGATCGATGCCAGTCGGTCGGACATATCTTCCAACTGCACGACCACGACATGGATGACTTCATTCTTTCGTTCCAGTTTGCCGTGAGCGATCATCGCACTGGCTCGTCGGGCAATCTGGTCGAAGCGATCCCAAATCTTCTGTCTTACCACGAGGTTTGCTGTCCCGGTTTCGTCTTCGAGCGTGACGAAGGTGATTCCTTTGGCGGTACTAGGCCGTTGTCGCATCAGCACCAGCCCAGCCACGCTGATGCAGCGATTGGCCGGTGCAACCACCAACTGGTCGGCGGTCACAACTCCTAGAGAGCTGAGTTTCTCACGACAAAACGCCAGAGGATGCTGACGCAAGCTCAATCCAGCAGCGCGATAATCGGCGAAGACCTCCTCTTGTTCGGTGAGTCGCGGTAGCCGGGGGGTGGGTGAATCTTCAGAAGTGAGACTCGCCAGTAGGGGCTGATCTTGCGGCTTTTGCGTCTGATCGAGTGCTTGCCACAAGGCACTACGACGATCCAAGTCGAGCGACGCAAAGGCGTCGGCGGCTGCCAGACGCTGCATGGTTGTCTGGCCCAATCCGCTACGTGTGGTCAGTTCGGCCATCGACCGAAAGCGACCAACTTGTCTGGCGCGGACAAGCGTCTGGGCTGCGGTGTGCCGAAGGCCCTGTACCAATCGCATCCCCAGGCGCAGGTCCAACCGTGGCGAGACAGAATTGTCCGTGGGGGTTGGTTCCAGCGTACAGTCCCAATCGCTGTGATTCACATCAATTGGCAGAATTTCAACGCCGTGATTTTGCACGTCGCGAATCAGCTGTGCTGGTGCGTAGAACCCCATTGGTTGGCTGTTGAGCAGTGCCACGGTAAAGGCGGCCGGATGGTGATGTTTAAGCCAGGCCGACACGTAGCTTAGGATGGCAAAACTGGCAGCGTGCGACTCGGGAAAACCGTATTCGCCGAACCCGCGTATCTGTTCGAACAGCCGGTCGGCGAAATCTTGCGAGTGGCCTCGTGCCAACATGCCTTCGATTAACTTCTTGCGAAAGTTATCGATCAAGCCAGGCCGTCGCCAGGCACCCATCGCGCGCCGCAACTGATCTGCTTCTCCTGGCGTAAACCCCGCTGCGACGACCGCCAACTGCATGGCCTGCTCTTGAAAAAGAGGGACTCCCAACGTGCGTTCCAAGACTTTACGGATATCGTCGTTGGGGTAGGTGGCCTCCTCTTCACCACACCGACGCCGCAAGTAGGGATGCACCATGTTGCCCTGGATTGGACCGGGCCGCACGATTGCCACTTCGATCACCAAATCGTAGAACCGTCGCGGACGCAATCGTGGCAGCATACTCATTTGTGCGCGGCTTTCGATTTGAAACACGCCAATCGTGTCTGCCTGGCCCATCATGTCGTAGACGGCGGGATCATCGTGCGGAATGCTGGCGATTGTGATTTGTTGGCCGGTGTGCTGTTGCAGCAGGTCGAAGCACTTGTGAATTGCCGTTAACATGCCCAGACAGAGGCAATCAACTTTCAAGATCCCCAGCGTCTCCAGATCGTCCTTGTCCCATTGAATGACGGTCCGATCGGGCATGGCGGCATTTTCGATCGGCACCATTTCGCACAGCGGTCCTTGCGTGATCACCATGCCGCCGACGTGCTGGGACAGGTGGCGTGGAAAGCCGAGCAACTGATCGACCAAGGCGCTGAGTTGACGTCCGAGCCGAGATCCTGGGTCGATGCCGCTTTGCAAACATCGTTCAGCGGACACCGCCTGATTGCTTCGCCAATCCGTGTTCTTGGCCAGGGCATCGACACGGTCGAGCGACAGTCCCAGTGCTTTGCCGACATCGCGGACCGCGGACCGTGGCCGATAGGTGATCACCGTCGCTGCGATCCCGGCCCGGTGGCGACCGTACTTTTGATAAATGTACTGCAAGACTTCTTCGCGCCGTTGGTGTTCGAAATCGACATCGATGTCCGGCGCCTCGTCACGTTCGCGGCTGACAAACCGTTCGAACAGTAGATTCGACTCCATCGGATCGACAGCAGTTACGCCCAGGCAATAGCAGACAGTTGAATTGGCCGCTGACCCACGGCCCTGACAGAGGATGTCGCGCGAACGGGCGAAACAGACCAGATCATAAACCGTCAGAAAGAAGGCTTCGTACCGCAGGTCGTGGATCAGCTGCAGTTCGTGATCAAGCTGTGCGACGACCTTGTCCGGAATCTGCCCATACCGTTGCCGGGCACCTTGCCAGGCGAGACGGCGTAGATATTCCAGCGGCGTTTCGCCCGGCGGAGATAGCTCGCGGGGGTATTCGTAACGCAGTTCGTCCAGAGAAAACGTGCAGCGGTCGGCCACTTCCAAGGTGCGGCGGATGGCTTGGGGGATGCGCGCGAAGACCGCTTGAACTTCGGCCAATGTTCGCAAGTGACGCTCGGCGTTGGGCAGCAGACGCTGGCCGAGCTCAGCCACGGTTGTGCCATGTCGAATGGCGGTCAACACATGCTGCAACGGCATTCGCGCAGGAATGTGATAATGCACATCGCCGGCAGCCACCAGCGGCACGTCTGTGGTGTTGGAAAGTTGAAGCAGGTCATCCAAACGCCGTCGGTCGGCCGTGCCGTAATGTAATTCGCCCAATAGATAACAGCAGTCACCAAAGATATCACGGTAAGTGTGCACGGCCGAAGCCCGTTCGGCGGGCTGCCGGTACGGATCGTTTTGATGCGCGGGAACGACCATGGCTAATAAGCCCTGGTGGTGTTCAGCGATATCGGCAACGTTCAGTTCGCAAGCCCCTTTGGTGGTTCGCCGTCGACCGAGGGTCAGCAAGCGAGACAGTCGACCGTAGGCGGCGCGGTCCGTGGCCAGCAGCACGACGGGCGGTCCGTCAGTTGGTGTGATTTCGGCACCGTACAGCAGCTTCAATCCGCTCTCTTTTGCCGCCGCATAGGCGCGGACGATGCCGGCCAGACTGTTGCGGTCGGTGATGGCGAGCGCCGTGTATCCCAACTCGACTGCCCGCGTCACCAGTTCGTCCGAGTGAGATGCCCCTTCCAGGAACGTGAAATTTGTACGGCAGTGTAGTTCCGCATAAGGCAGGACGCCGTGCCTGGTTCTGGCTTGCTGGGGCCGAGCTTGTTGGGGGCGTCGTTTCGGCAGATCAGGGGCTTCAGGCATGTTTCTGCTTCCTATTCAAACACACCATGCAACTGCCAGCGTCTTTCGCGCAGGCAGCGAAATAACCAGAAACGGCGGCCTTCCACTGTCTCTACGCGGTAGTAATCGCGGCGAATGCCACGCTGTCTCCACCAGCCGGTTTCAATCCGTTCCGGGCCCCAATGTCGCGTGACCTCATGCTTGTTGCCGAGATAACAAAAACTGATCGGTGGGCCGTCGGGTGCGACCGCCATGACTTCCAGCACGTGCGGTGGATCCAATAGTTGCAACGGTCGGTCCAGCAGTCCAAAGATTGGCGGTCGCGAGCCCGTTGTGCGTTTCCCCGTCTTGTGATTTTTTGTGCCGCCGCCAACCAGAGGCACGTAGCAGAATGCGCGTTCCGGCTGAGCATCTCGTTGCAGTACACACCGGACCACAGCCTCGCGACCCAGTTGGCTTGCCAGGCAATCAACGAGTGTGGCGATCTGGGGTGAATCAACGTTCCGCTGATGTTGGTCGAAGAGCTCTTGCTGGCGCGCGAGCAGACGCGCGTGGTGGTTGGCCTGAAGTGCGACGCTGGTGGCCGGACCAGGCAAAGGTAGCCTTTCAAGTTGCGTTTCTACCAGCTGCCACACATGTTCGGCATCCGCGCTCGCGCGGAACAGACCAACCTCCCATGTGACGGGGAGTGTGTCCTGGCAAACGATGCGGCCACGTAATCGCACGACACCCCGATCGTGATCGGCTAGCGTAAAGCAGAGCCGTTCCACCAACTGACGAACAACCCGCTCGACCGCTTTCCGTTGCGGCACGGGATATTCGAACAACCACTCGGCCACAAACTCCAACGGTGGTTGAATTGGTTGAATCAGTTCGGTTATTTTGCCAAACGTCTGGTCAAGTCGTTGTAACAATTGTGGACCGAAACGAGATTCCAGTTCGACGCGCGGCAATTCCAGCAATTCGCCAATCTGTTGCAGGCCCAGACGCTGCAGAATATCCACCGTTTCGTCCGGGAGGCGCAGCGCGGCCAGCGGTAAGCGTTGGATCGTCTCTTCCGGTGAGGCCATTTCTGGTGATGCGGTTTCTGGCGATGAGGCGTGGTTTGACTCGGCTTGAGAATGTGCCCCGTCGCCAAAATGTGCCAGCGCCCAAGCGGCGCCCAGCGTGTTGCTCAGCCCCAGACTCACACCTAATCGTTGTTGATGAAAGCTTCGTGTGATCTGTTCGGCGAATGCTGGTTCGCCTCCAAATAGCGATGTCACACCGGTCACGTTCAACAGCAGAGTGTCCGGCGCGGCAGCCTCTTCCAGGCCGACCAGCGGGCTAAAGCGATGGCACCACGTGGCCAGTTTGATCAACGCTGCACGATCTTCGGCTGGGGCGTGGGTTTCCAAATGCAACGTTGTTTTTTCGCCAGATGTTGGGCTTGTAGTTTTGTGATCCGCGCGTCGCAACAGCGCCGTCGCTTCGGCTACGGGGAGGTTCACTTGGACACCTTGCTGTCGTGCCAGGCGCGAACAGGCCAACACGCAGAGGCCACGGCGCGTGCGATGTTGCAGAATCACGGGACGTTGTTCAAGCTCGGGCTTGTCGTGAATCAACCGTTGAATCGGCCAATTGGGTAGCCAGATTGCCAGGATGCGCTGCATGAATGTCACCTGTCCGCTCGTCAATTTCCAAGTCGACCGTCCGCTGTGTCGAACCACCGCGGCAGCGCAGTAATGCAATTTTCAACCGCCAACTCAAGGCGCCGGGATCCGTGTGTGATGCGTTGTTCCGGTTGTCGCTTGCCGGAGCATGTGCGACAGGAGAGATCAACAATCGCACATCAGCCCAAGAAGATTCCCGCTGCGCGGCTGCGGGACGAACCAGCAGGCCCAAACAACCACTGGTCTCGACCGCCAATTGCAAACGACGAAAAACGCGGCTGTCCAATTGTTGTGGCCAAGCGACCACGGCTGCGACATGCGGACAACGCAACGCCTGATCGAGCGCCCATTGGCCCCGCTTGTCCCATTGGTCCTGCGTGCCCCGTTGGCCCTGTCGCTCCTGTTTGCACTGCACCCGGCGAACCACGATCGTACGCTGCAAATCCAATCCCCCAGCGACTGCGGCTGGTGGATGAAAATTGTGCTGTGGGTCGATTACTACCAACGCTCCACCCTCGCGACATGCTTCACGTGCGGCACGCAACGCCAGCATCCCAGTGCCACAGCCTGGCCCATCGCCCAACCACTCGACCAACGAACCTCGCAACAACCCTCGTCCCGGCAAAGCTGTATCCAGGGGGCCACAACCGGTAGAAATACGTCGGCGCGCGTGGACGCTCTCAGGCCGCTCCAGTCGGCGTAGCAGCGAATCGAGTTCACGGATTTTTGGGTGCGGGTGCATGATTTGCCTCGGGAATGTCATTATTTCATTATCGGGCAAATAGTGTACGTAAGTATACTAATAAAGCAAGAACGAATATGAAAGTTTCTCGAGGCGCAACGGGCTGAGAGACAGAAGATGCTTTCAGGTAAGGAGTTAGGCATCAATGAGTCCTGCCCCCTTTGATCGTCTTCCACCGGTTATGAAAAACCGGTTGTGGCGTGTCCTATCGCGCTTCTAAACTCGCACACACAATTTCCTTGTCATTGCGGATAAATATGTGTCGATTTGCGAAGGCGGGGTGAGACCAGCAGACGCCACCGCGTTTATTCAACTGGTTTCGTGTAGGCTCGATCAGTTTAGCGCGGCTGATCTCGTCAAAGCCTTGTGGCGATAGCTTGCAAATGATCAACTCGCCCCTTTCGTTGAACATCCAAGTGCGGTCGCCATTCTGGACGAAGTGTAGATTGCTCCAGCGCGCTTTGGGCGTTGCGGTCAAGTCTTCCCATACACGGTCGCCGCTGGCGGCTTTCAAACAGCGCAATTCACCGTAGCTATCCGTGCCGTAAATGTAGTCGTCCATGAACAATGGTGTGCTAATGATCGAATGCAGCGCGTCGGTCTGTTGTTCACTATCACCCATACGTCGCCAAAGTTGCTCGACGGCCGGTTTGTCCTGTCGCAATCGTAGCATCAGCGAGCCATCGTAAAATGATGTGACGAACAGGCGGTCACCGCTGACAACCGGTGTCGCGACCCCGATTGGCATGCGCGACGGTGCCATCGGATGTCGCCAAAAGACTTTACCTGTGGCCGGGTCCAGCCCGGCGACGCTGTCGCCGGTCCAGCAAACCATCACGGTCTGGCCCGCTTGTTCGATCAGAATGGGGGCGGAATACTGGGCACGGTCGCGCAGTGCCTTCCACTGCGGGTCGCCATATTTCTTGTCAAATGCCACGATCGATGCGTTGTTTGCTGCGCCGATATGGACGATCACCAGATCTTCGTAGATTAATGGTGCGGCGGCGATTCCCCAAATTGGCATGCGCCGATTCTTGGAAATGGAATACTCTTGATTCAGGTCGCGTTTCCAGAGGACTTTGCCCGTGCCGGCGTCCAAGCAATGGAGATGTCCCATCGCGCCCAGCACGAAGGCGCGGTTGTCTTCGACGGTGACGGAAGCTCGGGGGCCGGCTTCATAGTTGATGGTATATTCGCTGGGGTACGAGAATGTCCAAAGCTTGCTACCCAGCTTCCAGTCAAAGCAATGCACTCGCTCGACCTGTTCGGGTTGGGCTTGTCGATCGGTCACGAACACGCGTCCATCGGCCACCGTTGGTCCACTGTAGCCAGGGCCAATCGGTTGCCGCCAGCGAATTTCGATCTGCTCGAACTCGAAGCGATCCACCAGGCCAGTTTCTCGCCACACGCCGTCGCGGTCGGCACCGCGCCATTGAGGCCAATCGTCGGCAAGCCCAGCTGAGAGGCCAATTGTCAGTAGGAGAATTGCCGTTAAGCAGGCATTCGAGGGATGCATGGAAGCTCCTTGTCGTTTTGAGAGCAGATCGGGCGGGCTTTTGGGGGACAGGTTGTTTCGCGCGACACACTGCAGCATCTGCGGGAATTGCACGGGATCCCAGCGATTTTGAATGATGTTCGAATCTAGCTTCGGGACACGCTCGCTCGGTGCACATGTTTGGCGAGCGACGGGCACGGACCGCTGGTTGGTCGGGGAGCGTACAAAATACGGACACGTTCCCAATCTGCTGCGGCCCTACCGCGTTAGGATGAGCGAAAAATGGGTAACCTGCAACTGGTGGTGCGTCATAGCGTAAAAGTTTCCCTCAAGTACTTGGCCTTGCTGGGCTTGCACGGATATCATCACGACAGCGGAAGCGCCATGTCAGACGCTTCGAAGTTGAACGACCTTGTGATGAAGCGAGCAACGATGAACGCACGATGCTCTCGAGCTGTTTTCTGCGTGGTCTTGTTCACTGCTGTTTGGCAGCCAACGTGGGTACGGTCGGAGGATCCGTCAGATTCCGTCGTTGTGATCGTCACGGGACAACCACAGCGGGTCTGGCAGGACGATAGTGGCTACTACAGCGTACGCGGCAAGTTGGTTGGAATTGGCGAACAGGTGGTTCGTTTGTTGAAGGAAAACCAACGGCTGACGACTGTCCCATTGGATCGGCTGAGCGAACCGGATCGGGCGTACGTGTCGAGCATCCATGTGGTGCTCAAGCCGAGTCTTCCGTCCGGTCCCCTGCTGCACGGACCCGAAGATGCGTCTCGCATAGCCGATCCACCTGTTTCGACGTCGAAGCATGTCATTGCGTCAGTGACACTCTCACGCGAGTTCCTTAACCGCTTCGTGCAGAATGTTGATCGGACCCAGCCTTTGGCGACGACCATTCTTGGCGTACCGATTCGAGGCTGGGCACATACTACAGCGTCAGCCAATCTCGTGTTGATTCCAAACGTCACCAAGGCAGTCTTGGAGATTCCAATTCGCGGGCAAGTGGCAAGTCGGACCGTTGGTAACGTCTCCGTTGCCCGGGTCCATTCACAGAGTCTGACGGATTTCGAAAAAAGTGTTCGTGTCAACTTGACCGAAACGGGTGTGTTAGTCGAACCCAAGGAACTCTCGACGATTAATCGGTTTATTAAAAGCAGCGTATCGACTTCCGCGCGTGCCTTGTCCGGTCTTGTGACGCGAATTGCGAAACGTCGCGTCCAAGCGAGTAAGCCAACCGCCGATCAGATTGCCCAGCAGCAAGAGCGCCAACGCATCAATCGTGTCTTTGAAGCGACTGCCAAAGACAACGTCGAACGGTTGAATCGAATGATGCGCGAGTTCTTGGAGACGAACGGCGATTTGCCTTTGGTTCGGGATTCTCGATTGGGATTCTCGACCACGGAGGCGATGTTGAGATTGGCCGTGACAACCGACGCGCCCCCGTCCACGCTGCCCGCGCCACCAGAAACTGAACCTAATGTGCATCTGGTTGTGCAATTGCATTCATCGGTGTTCGTTCAAGCTTCGCAATCTGACGCTGCAACCGAGATGACTTCAAGGTTGCAGCAACTCGCGGAAGGAGAATCCTCCGCGCTGGAGACCGTCCGCCAACACATTGAAACAGGGAAGTTTGCGACCCGTTGGTCGGAAGACGAGGCGTGGTTGACAATTACTTGGCGACCAGAAGAGGAGTCGACCGATATCAGCCGTCCGGAAGACCTCGCCCAAGTGCGCTAACGCCTTGGTCAGACTTTTTCACTTTGGACTACGAGAAAGAGTCTGTGGTGGGAGGGGCCAAAACTGCCCTGCCAGTTGTCACTATCGAATTCGACGGTCACAATGCGAGACATGACAGAACAGCCAACACCAGAGCCTCCGCCGAAGTCCAAGCCAAGGCGGAAGACAGCGCCGGATTTTCAGAAAATGAAGTCTGAGGGCCGGAAAATCACGATGCTGACGGCCTACGATTACCCTCTCGCCCAACTGCTGGACGAGGCTGGAGTCGATGGAATCCTGGTCGGTGACAGTGTTTCCGTGGTGGTGCAAGGGCATGAAAACACCCTTCCCGTTACGATGGACCAAATTATTTATCACGCCGAGATCGTCGGACGTGCCGTCCAACAGGCCCTGGTGATCGTCGACATGCCCTTTCCGACGTACCGGCTTGGCGTGCACAGAGCCATCGAGAACGCGGCTCGCATTTTGAAGGAGACCCGTTGTCAGGCGGTCAAATTGGAGTGTGGTGCCGAGCAGGCTGAGATCATCAGCGGGCTAGCGGGCGCCGGCATCCCGGTCATGGCACACGTTGGGTTGAGCCCGCAGGCTGTTCATCAGTTGGGTGGATACAAGGTACAACGTGACGAATCGCGGCTGTTGAATGACGCACTGACCGCCGAACAGTCTGGCGCGTTCGCAGTGCTGATGGAGTGCATTCCGACCGAAATTGCCGGAAAGATCACGGATGCGTTGTCAGTTCCAACGATCGGCATTGGTGCCGGCCCGCAGTGTGACGGACAAGTCTTGGTAACGCACGATGTGCTGGGACTCACCAGCGGTTACGTCCCTCGTTTTGCTCGCCAGTACACGAATCTCGCGGAGACGATCCGAGCCGCGGCAGACGAGTTTTGCGAAGACGTTCGAAAAGGACGCTTTCCTGAAGGCGTCGAATCTTACAAATAGTCCGTTTGCCGCTGTCCCCCGAATCGTCGCCATCGATTGCTTCCCGCCGATGCGTCGGCGGGTGACGGCAAAGCAGGAGCCACCGATGGCAAATCGACTGGCCAACGAATCCAGCCCTTACTTGTTGCAGCACGCCGACAATCCAGTCGACTGGTATCCCTGGAGCCTCGAGGCGCACGAACTTTCACGCGCTGATGATAAGCCGATTTTTCTTTCGATCGGTTACTCGGCCTGTCACTGGTGCCATGTGATGGAGCACGAGAGTTTCGAAAACGAGGCCATTGCGGAGAAGATGAATGAGCTGTTTGTCTGCGTGAAAGTCGACCGAGAAGAGCGGCCCGATCTTGACCAGATTTACATGAACGCGGTGCAGTTGATGACCGGCCATGGCGGTTGGCCGATGTCTGTATTCCTGACGCCCAACCTGCAGCCATTTTATGGGGGGACCTACTGGCCCCCTGAACCGCGGCAGGGGATGCCTGGGTTTGAGCAAGTCTTGATTGCCGTTGCGGATGCGTGGAAAAACCGGCGCGACGCCGCAGTCGAGCAGGCAGGGAAATTGACGGATCACCTCTGCGAGTTTGCGGCCGCCACGACCGATTCCACGACCATTACGGAAGACTCATTCAGCGCGGCGGCCGCCAAGTTGGAACGCGTGTTTGACTTCACGTATGGCGGATTTGGGCGTGCGCCAAAATTCCCGCACCCAATGGATCTGCAGTTACTGTTGCGGGCGTGGTCCCGCTCAAGAAAGGACCAATGGCTCGGCATGGTCACATTGAACCTCGACAAAATGGCGCACGGCGGGATTTACGATCATCTGGCCGGCGGCTTTGCTCGCTACTCCGTTGATCAGCGCTGGTTGGTGCCACATTTCGAGAAAATGTTTTACGACAACGCCCTGTTGACCAGTGCCTATCTAGAGGGGTTCCTGGCGACAGGGAACCAAGAATACGCGGAAGTGGCGCGCGAGACGATCGAGTATATTCTCCGCGAAATGACCGACGATGAGGGCGGATTTCATAGCACCGAGGATGCTGACAGTGAAGGTGTCGAAGGAAAGTTCTACGTCTGGACGCCTGCGGAAATTCGCGAAGTCTTGGGCCAGCAACGCGGGGAACGGTTTTGCGACGTTTACGATGTTACAGAGGTCGGCAATTTTGAGGGCCAGAACATTCTGAATCTGCCTCGGACCATCGAGCAGGCCGCAAGACTGCGAAATTGGGACCTCGGGGAATTGAGCGCCGAACTGGCCGATTCGCGTGCGAAGTTGCGTGCTGTGCGGGGAAGACGCATTCGTCCAGGTAAAGACGACAAGGTCCTGGTCAGTTGGAACGGCCTGATGATCGACGCGCTGGCCAGAGCCGCCGGGGTCCTCGGTGCCCCGCAGTACTACGACGCGGCCGCCCGGGCCGCCAAATTCTTGCTGTCCGACTTACGAGCCGACAACGGCCGCATGTTGCATTGTTGGCGACATGGGAAGGCAAGACTGGCTGCGTATCTGGACGATTACGCGTACCTGACTTGTGCGATGGTGACGTTGTATGAAGCCAGTTTTGACGAGGCTTGGATCGACGAAGCCGTTGCCCTTGCCAATGTGATGTTGGTTCACTTTGCGGATCAGAAGCAAGGCGGTTTCTTTTTTACCGCTGACGATCACGAGGCGTTGATTGCCCGGAACAAGGACCTTCACGACAGCAGTGTTCCCAGCGGAAACTCGATGGCCGCGACGGCGTTATTGCGGCTTGGCACGTTGTGCGGTCGTGCGGACTACTTGGATGCGGCACGTGGCACGCTGGAAATGGCGCACGAGACGATGATGAACTCACCGACCGCCACCGGACAGATGCTTGTTGCCGCGAACCTACTGATCGGCCCAACGCGCGCAATCGTCTTCGTTGGACCCGATGCGTCCAGTGAAGACCCCTCTGGAATCCAGCAGACAGCCGCACGATTCAGACGGCATTTCCTTCCCAATTGTGTGATCGCCGGTCGTCCTGCCGATGCGGAGGATCAGTACCAATCGCCCCATCTGGCACCGCTGTTCCTGGGAAAACGCCAGGCAGGAGGCGGCACAACGGTCTACGTCTGCGAGAACTTTGCCTGCCAGGCTCCAGTCCACGGCGAAGCTGGCATCTCCGACTTGCTCACGCGACTGACGTCTTAGTCCTCAAGCTACTCACGTGTTGTGGCACGGTCTCCCGACCGTGCCGGGGTGGCGAAGGTGGGCCGGGTCGGGAGACCGGCCCACAACATGTTGTTTCATGCAAACGCCCCGCAAGCTACTCACACAGATTCGCCCGATTGTGATCGTAGGCTCAGTACGAGTTCGACATCGCCGATGGGCAATCCAATGTGATTGGCAATGTCCGCCGCGTTAGTGCCGGAATCTGCCATCGCGTAGACCTGATCGGAATAGGCTGGCACAGGAGGCGATGGGGTTGCGCTTCGATTTGCCGCGGCGTCTTCCGCCAGGGATTCGATCGAGTCAAGCTCAACTGCTTGCCGGCGGTCCACACAGCCGAGTCGTTCGGCGCGTGCCGCAGCCGCTTCTAGCCGCTCGGCCGCTTCATTGGATCGTCGGACGAGGACTTGCAAGATCCTCATTTTCGTGTCGATTTCGGCCTTGAGTTCGCGGGCTAGCTCTTGCATCTCCACTTGCCAGCGTACGACCGTCGATGGAGCATCCAAGAGTGGGCTGGCGCGATCGAACATGTTCGCCATTTGCTCTTCGCGTCGGGTCTGCTGGGCAGTCGGTTTGGCCGCTCTTTTGGCCTGGCGTTTCAGCTTGTGATAGTACCTGCCCGATCGGCGCAACAAGATCACGAGCATCATCGCGATCCCGAGCGCCAGCATGGCGCCGGACACCATGCTGGCCACGATGGGACCTTCGGCAATTGCTCGCGCGAGAGAATCTGCGATTGCTGGCGTACTGATGGATTCGGGCACAGGATCGGCTCCTTCCGATCGACGGCAAGTCTGGACGGCACGCGCCGCAATTTGGCGACAGGGGTATCAGCTACCTCGCGTCCGCCTTCCGCCACGCGTTTCGTGCCTCGTCGTAAATCTGCTTAAGCGGGACATTACTCGCTGCGGCCACCTTTCGGCAAGACTCGTATTCTGGCGAAAAGCTGGTGCCGCCATCAGATAGCGTCGCTAGTTTGCCTTCGATGCGGCCCCACTGGGTCTCGACATCATGCGGGCGGCGGTCGAGTTTATGACGGCTGGCCGACCAGCGGCGGATCCCCAATGTTGCGGTTTCACGAAAGAGAATCCTCTCTAATTTGGCAATATCGCCTGCCTGACATAGAACGGTGATCTTGACGCCTGGGCGGTTCTTTTTCATCTGAATTGCCGTTGTGTAGACATCCAACGCGCCGGATTCGGCCAGAAGTGTGGTGCAGTGGCCGATCACTTCGCCGGCCACGTCGTCGATATTCGTTTCCAGAACCGACACTTGATCAGCGTGCAGGCTCTCTGGGGTCGTGCCAACGATCAATCGTACGACGTTGGCTTGTTCGTCCAGTTCGCGCGTGCCGGCCCCATAGCCGATCGCATTGATCGTCATACCCGGCAGCGGCCCGAATTCATCAACCACGGTGGCCACGATTGCGGCACCCGTTGGAGTGGTCAATTCCGCCTCAATCGCCGAGTCTTCCAGGGGGATGCCGGTCAACAGTTCGGCCGTGGCCGGTGCCGGGACACCGACCCGTCCGTGTGCGATCATGATGTGCCCAGTGCCCGTCGGAATTGGGGAACAGACAATTCGATCGACCCCCAACAGATCCAGCCCGATCGCGCTGCCGACGATATCCGCGATGGAATCGACTGCGCCAACCTCATGAAAATGCACCTTCCGAATTGTTGTTCCGTGGACCTTGGCTTCGGCTTCGCCGAGTCGCGTGAAGATACGTTTGGCGAGTTCTTTCTGGCTTTCGGTCAGCGAGCTTCCTTCGATCATGTCCGTAATGTGGTGCAGATGGCGGTGCGCATGTTCGGGCTCATGGACGACCTCAACCTTCGTGGCGCGAAACCCCTTGCGTTTGACTTCTTCCTGGGTCAGCCGGCAACTCGGCAGCCCCAGCGAGTCGATTCCGGCCTGAATGGAAGTGAGGTCAACACCGGCGTCGACCAATGCTCCGAGTGTCATGTCGCCGCTGATTCCGCTCGTGCAGTCGAAGTACGCAATTCTCATGATCAGCTCATTCTTAGGTTTTAGGCGAAGGTCTTAATTTGGTACCGTCTGTAAGCCCAGGCAAGACCAAAAAAACAGATTGTGCCTGAAAGGTGCAGGCCCTCGCTTTCTTAAGCGAACGTACGAACGGGGTCGGGAGTCTTTTTCGGTCGATTTGTGCACCCGAGCTAGTGCGTTTTCTTCCGAAAAAGACTCCCGACCCCTTCCGCACCCTGACTTGCACCTTTGTTCCACCTTGACAGCCACCCTCAAAGAGGTAATCTGGTGGATTCCTCAACCCCCAAGTCTATAGATAGACCGACAAAACTGATGCCCACCATCAACCAACTTGTCCGCCGCAATCGTAAGAAGAAGCGGAAATTCACCAAAGCCCCCGTGCTCGACCGTTGTCCGCAAAAGCAAGGCGTTTGCTTGCAGGTGCGAACCATGACGCCGAAGAAACCGAACTCGGCGCTACGGAAGATCACTCGTGTGCGGCTATCCAATGGTAAAGAAGTGACAGTGTACATTCCGGGCGAAGGCCATAATCTGCAGGAACACTCGATTGTGTTGGTGCGGGGTGGACGAGTTCGCGACCTGCCGGGTGTTCGCTATCAAGTGGTTCGCGGTGCACGCGACACGTTGGGCGTCGATGGCCGTAAGCAGTCTCGCAGCCGCTACGGGGCAAAACGGTCATAATTGTTCGCTGTCGAGTTCAGCTCGGCAACGGGTCAGATCACAACCAAGAAAAACCGCAACGTATCGGACGAGCCCATGGGCGCAATCACAGCCAGCAGAAAAACTCTGAAGCCAGATCCACGTCATAACTCGATCTTGGCGGGGAAATTTGTGAATTGCTTGATGTGGGATGGCAAAAAGACGATCGCCCTGAAGGTGTTCTACGATGCCCTCGACATTATCGCCAAAAAGGTGACAGACCAGGAGCCGATCGAAGTCTTTCACGCGGCGATCGAGAACATCAAGCCACAGATTGAGGTTCGTTCGAAACGCGTCGGGGGTGCTGCATATCAGGTCCCGATGCAAGTAAATCGCGCCCGGCAGCAGTCGCTGGCGATTCGCTGGTTGCTGATCGCAGTCCGCGAAAAGAAGGGGCGCCCGACGGCTCATAAGCTGGCGGACGAAGTTCTGGCTGCCTTCAACCGTGAAGGCGCTGCGATGACGCGTCGCGAAAACGTACACCGTATGGCCGAAGCCAACAAAGCGTTTGCACATTTTGCTTGGTAATCGGTTCCAACCAGATTGGCCGCATGTCGTTCGTCGAGGTGCGGCTTTCTTTTTGCGCAAAGGCCTTGGCCTTTTACGCGAAGACTATGACCTGACATGCCACGCAAGCTCGAACAACTGCGAAATATCGGTGTGATTGCCCACATTGATGCGGGCAAGACGACCGTCACCGAGCGGATGCTGTTCTGTGCGGGCGCAAAACACCGCGTCGGCGAGGTCGATAAAGGAACCACCGAGACGGACGTGGATCCCGAGGAACAAGAGCGTGGGATCACAATATATTCGGCCTGTGTCACGTTTGATTGGCGCGATGTGCACATCAACTTGCTCGACACACCAGGGCATGTTGACTTTACGGCTGAAGTCGAGCGGTGTTTGCGGGTGCTCGATGGGGCGGTGGTGGTGTTTAGCGCGCGAGAAGGCGTGGAGGCGCAGAGCGAGACGGTGTGGCGTCAAGCCAACCGATACCGCGTCCCGAGAATCGCCTTCATCAACAAGATGGACCGCGAGGGGGCTCGATTTGAAGAGATATTTGAAGAGATCGGCACGCGTTTGGATGCCACCCCGGTGGCGATTCAGATTCCTGTGGGTGCCGGACCGGCGCACTTTGACGACCCTTTTCGCGGGGTCATTGATTTGGTCGGCATGAAGATGTTGCGATTTGCCGACGACGACATGCAGCCGATTGTAGAGGAGATCCCCGCGGAATTGGCCGACGACGCGGCGCTCTGGCGTGAACAGTTGCTGGAGAAACTCTATGGGCAAAGTGATGAGCTAATGGAGTTGGGGCTGCAGGAAGAGCCGATTCCTGAGTCTCTGATCGTGAGTGTTTTGCGACATTCGACGTTGCAAATGCAGATTCAGCCCGTGCTGTGCGGCTCTGCGCTGCACGGGATTGGCGTCCAACCAGTGCTCGACGCCGTTGCCGCCTACTTGCCCAGCCCGTTGGACGTTCCGCCCGTCGAGGGCGAAGGAGTTGCCAAAAAGAGGGACGGAGAAGTGCCGCACGTCGTGAGGAAGGCAGATCCAAGCGAGCCGTTTTGTGCCCTCGTGTTCAAGGTGCTGCCCGCCAAAACGGGTGACATGTTCTGGCTGCGTATCTATTCTGGGACGCTGAAGTCCAATTCAAGGGTCCTGAATTCGGTGCAGGACAAGAAGGAGAATGTGGCCCAGCTGTGGCATATTCACGCCACAAAAAAGGAGTTCCAGCTGGACGAGGCCGAGGCGGGCGACATTGTCGGCGTGATCGGGCTTCGTCAGACGATTACCGGTGATACGCTCTGCGATGCTCGGCACCCGGTACGGCTGGAGTCTATCGAATTTCCTGAGACCGTGATTTCAATGGCCATTGAGCCCGAATCGACGACGGAGCGCAAGAAGTTGGAAGACACGCTCGAATTGTTGAAACGTCAGGATCCGACGTTGCGTGTCGTCAGTGGTGAGACTGGTCAAACGCTGATCAGTGGCATGGGTGAACTGCATCTTGAGGTGATCAAGAATAAGTTGCTCCGCGACTTCAATCTGAATATTCGCTTTCATAAGCCCCAGGTCAGTTTTCGAGAAACCGTCGCTTCGTGCGTCGAGGTGGAGGGCGAGTGCCACCGGTTGATCGGTGGCCAGCAGCTGTTTGCCAAGTTGCGGCTGCGCGTCGAGCCTGGGGTGGCCGACGGCCCTCCCGTCGCGGTCATGAGTGCTTGCCCTCCTGACGTGATTCCTGCGGATATGTTGGTCATCGCGTTGGATGAGCTGAAGGCGCGGAGCGACGGGGGTGGGCTAATTGCCGGATACCCGCTAACAAAACTGCGAGTTACGGTTTTGGGCGGCGAAGCGGACGAATCGTCCGACGAGCGTGCTTTCCGAATCGCGGCCAATGAGGCCTTTAACCAAGGGCTGGCCGAAGGCGGGAAGGTCCTGCTCGAGCCGATCATGAAGCTCGATATTGTCACGCCCGAGCAGTATGTGGGTGATTTTGTTGGCGACTTACAGCAGCGGCGCGCGGTGATTGTGCAGACGGAAGTCCGCGGCAAAACGAATTCGATCGAAGCACGTGCCCCATTAAAAGAGCTATTTGGCTATTCCAGTGCCATGCGCAGCCTCAGTCAGGGCCGTGCCGGTTGCTCCATCGAGCCATTTGAATATGCCCCGGCGCCGCCGGAAGTGGTCAGGGAGTACGAGATCTAGCGAGGCTGTGCCTCGGGCCGGCGCGAGCTATCGCTCGGTTGCGGCGACCCGCTCCCCGACCAGCCTGCGGTCGGTGCCCGTCGCTGAAAGCTTGACTCATTTGAACAGAAGAACCTGATACAAGCCATGTAGTGGTCCAGCCCGGTCGTCGCGAAGCTGGCGGCGCACCCGTTTTCGCAATCCCGCTGAATTCTTCGGACTTTTGCCGGCTGGCAGTGCCATCAGCGGTTGACGAGGTTTAGGTCGACCCGTAAGATCGAGGGCTTCCAATTTAGCGATAGAAGCGGCAGGTGTGCGTGCGGTACAACAGTCCGCAGGCCCCGAATAGATGACCGGGAGAAGTGTCCGTGGCAAAGACTCGTGAAGTGATTCGGATCCGCATGGAGGCGTATGACCACGCTATTCTGGATCAGAGTGCACAAGAAATTGTCGACACGGCCAAGCGAACACACTCCGAAGTGCATGGTCCGATTCCTCTGCCTACACGGATTGAGAAATACACCGTGCTTTCCGGCCCATTCGTGGACAAGAAAGCGCGGCAGCAGTTTGAAATACGCACGCACAAGCGGCTGGTGGACATTGTCCAAGCCACAGCCAAGACGATTGAATCGCTCAATAAGCTAAGCCTTCCAGCTGGCGTTGATATCAAGATCAAGGCGACCCAGCGATAAGACACACCCCAACTAGATTGCATATGCATGGAAGTCGGGCGGGCAAGTTAAGACATGGTTCTTAGTCTCCCGCCGGCGAGTAATGACGAGGTAATACGATGAAGGGCATACTTGGCCGCAAGGTCGGGATGACGCAAATATACGACGAGACTGGAGAGGTGATTCCGGTAACCGTTATTGAAGCGGGGCCGTGCCACGTGCTGCAGATTCGGACGTCCGAGCGGGACGGCTATGAGGCCGTACAGCTTGGCTTCATTGACAAGCCTCGTCGGTTGGCTCGCCGCAGTGAGCGCGGTCATGTTGCGAAGCTGAGCAGCAAGCGTTCCAAGAAGATTTCTGCTTCCGGCGTCGAGCTCTTGCCGAAGCCTGACTGTGAACCCAAACGATTCATTCGGGAATTGCGCGGCCCAGCCAATGGCCACGAGTTGGGCCAGGAGTTGACGGTCGAGATGTTCGAGCCAGCTTTGGTTGATCTGCCGCAGATGCTCAAGGACGCAGCCAGTGCTAACGGAATTGACGTCAAAAAGCCGGGTTGGAAACGAGAGTTCGAGAAAAAGAAGGCGGTCAAGTTTCGCGAGACCATCGCCGCGGTGATGGCTGTCGACGTTGTCGCGATCAGCAAGGGGCGTGGCTTTTCCGGCGTGATGAAACGACACAATTTCCATGGTCAGCGTGCCACGCACGGTGTGAAGAAAGTGCATCGGCACGCTGGCGGTACCGGTTGCAGTGCCAGCCCGAGTCGTCTCTTCAAAGGGCGTCGCATGGCGGGGCAATACGGCAATTCACAGGTTACCGTTCGCAACCTGCGTGTCGCGCGAGTGGATGTGGGTGATAATATCTTGTTGGTTCGCGGTGCAGTGCCGGGCCCAAATGGCGGGTATGTGATTGTTCGTGAGACGAACAAGGTTTAGTTGTCTGGGATTGGTTTGTACCGTTTATTTTGAGTGCTAAAGCACGGTTTGAATGATGGCAAAATTGCCCATATACGATCGCAGTGGTAGTCAGGTTGGGGATTATGAAATCGACCCCGCTGCCTTGGCGCCCAGCATAAACAAGCAGCTCTTGCATGACGTTGTCGTGATGTATCAGGCGAATGCTCGCCAAGGAAGCAGTAAGACGAAAACTCGAGCTGAGGTGGCTGGGTCGACCGCGAAAATGTACCGCCAGAAGGGAACTGGAAACGCGCGTGCTGGTTCGCGGCGGTCGGGTATTCGTCGAGGCGGTGGCCATATTCACGCCATCCAGCCGCGTGACTATTCGTATCGTCTGAATCGCAAGGCCATTCGAGCAGCGACGCGGATGGCGATCGCCTCCAAGATTGTTGACGAGCAAGTGGTCGTGATTGATGAGCTGGTGTTCGACCAGCCGGCGACGAAGGAGATGGCAGCGATTCTCAAGGCGCTGAAGCTCAGCGGGGCGAGTACGTTGGTTACCACGGCCGAACATGACGCGAACGTTCACAAGAGCGCCAGGAATATCCAGAAAGTTTCTGTCTCGCCAGTGTCCGATTTGAATGCGCTGGCCGTTTTGTCTCCACGTCGAATGTTGGTTACCAAGGCCGCTTTGGATGTGATTAAAGAACGAAGCGCCGCGGCAGCGTCTTAGTTGCTGAGAACCGTTTCACGGAATTAATACGATGGCGCACACTGCCGAAAAAACTAAAGTGAAGAAAATCGTACTCGAGCCACATCAGATTGTGTTGCGGCCCCTAGTCACCGAGAAGGGTGTTCATCGATCGTCGCGACAGAATCAGTATGCGTTCGAAGTGAATCCTTTAGCGGACAAGGATGACATCCGCAACGCGATTGAAGCCTTGTTCGATGTCCGGGTCATTAAGGTCAGGACGCAGAATCGTCGTGGAAAGCCCCGGCGCTATCGCTTCAAGTTCGGTCGCACCAATTCCTGGAAGAAAGCGTTGGTGACGCTGGACGCCGAGCATCGGATTGACTTCTTCTAAACGGCCGGCGGTGGCGCTCGATTGGAATAGCTCAAAGAAGTAGAAGGCAGTCATGGGAATACGAAAATACAAGCCAACTTCCGCTGGACGGCGTGATGCGACGGTGAGCGATTTTGCGTCGCTCACCAAGGGTGTTAAGCCAGAGAAGCAGTTGATGCGCCCACTCACCAAGACGGGTGGTCGCAACAACCAGGGCAAGATTACGACGCGGCACCGTGGCGGTGGCCACAAGCGTCGATATCGCGTCATTGACTTTCGCCGCAACAAGGATGGCGTGCCAGCCAAGGTGCATTCCATCGAGTATGATCCCAATCGGAGCGCGCGTATTGCATTGTTACACTACATCGACGGCGAAAAACGCTACATCATCGCCCCTGATGGCTTGATTGCCGGCGACCGTTTGCAGAGCGGTCCGGACGCGCCTCCGACGGTGGGCAATTGTCTGCCGCTGAAGAACATTCCGCTGGGAACGTCGGTTCACAATATCGAGTTGTTGCCGGGCCGTGGCGGACGGATGTGTCGCAGTGCTGGGTCGTCGGCCACGCTCATTGCCCGCGAGGCTACTTGGGCACAGCTAACCCTGCCCAGTGGCGAGATTCGTCGCGTACCAGCGGCCTGCCGCGCCACGATCGGTAAGGTTGGCAACGCCGATCACATGGCGATTGTGTTAGGCAAGGCGGGACGTAAACGCTGGTTGGGGCGTCGTCCGCATGTGCGTGGAACGGCCATGAACCCAATCGATCATCCGCATGGTGGCGGTGAAGGTCGAACCAAGGGTGGTCGTCATCCAGTTAGTCCGACCGGCAAGCCGGCAAAAGGTGGGTCGACCCGGCAGCGCCGCAAGCCATCGAATTCGTCAATTGTTCGGCGTCGTCGTTCGCGACGGTATGGCCAGCTTCGAATAAAATAGTCCATTCACACGACGGTAAATCCTCAGGATAGTCCTCAGTATGAGCAGGTCACTAAAGAAAGGTCCTTTTGTCGATCTTCGGCTGTACCAGAAGGTACAGAAGCAGCAGGAGACGGGCAGATCCGATCCGATTAAGACGTGGGCCCGAGCGTGCACAATTGTCCCCGAGTTCGTGGGCGCCACGTTCATGGTCCACAATGGTAAAGCTCATCTTAAGGTGCTGGTAACCGAGGATATGGTTGGACATAAGTTGGGCGAATTTGCGCCCACGAGAACGTTCCGCGGTCACGGTGGCAAAGGGAAACGCTAAGCGTCCGCGCAGCGAATTTGATACAAGGATCAATAAGCATGGCATTCCGCGCCAAGCACAAAAACGCCCGCATCAGTCCACGCAAGGTACGCCCCATGGCAGACCTGATTCGTGGTAAGTTCGCGGATGAAGCGTTGGATATCTTGCAGTACCAGCCGAATCGTGGTGCTCGATTGTTGGAGAAAGTGCTGCGTAGTGCATTGGGAAACGCGCAGGATCCGGATCAGAATCCGGGGCGGACCGTGCGGATCGACCGGTTAGTTGTTACTGATGCACGCGTGGATGGTGGCCCCACCTTCAAGCGGATTCGTCCGCGGGCACGCGGGATGGCCTTTTGGGTTATCAAACGGATGTCACATATTCATGTCGCCTTGGAAGACATTAACGAGCTGTAACCAAAAGAGCATTAGCTATGGGTCAAAAAGTTAATCCTGTCGGTTTTCGCACAGGCGTCATGGTGGGCTGGAAGAGCCGCTGGTATGCCTCCAAGCAGGAGTATGCCGAGCTACTGGTCGAAGACCTCCGGGTCCGGGACTTTATTAAGAAACATCCGAAGAAGCAGCAGTATCGCAACGCCGGAATTGACCGGATTGAGATCGAGCGGACACGCGATGAAGTGAAGGTGATTCTGTTCGTGGCTCGACCTGGTTTGATCATTGGCAAAAAAGGCCAAGAGGTCGAATTGCTCCAGGAGGAGTTACAGAACTTGATTGGACGTCGAGTTAACTTGAAGATTGAAGAAATCAAGCGTCCAGAGCTGCAGGCTCAATTAGTCGCAGAAGATATATCCAACCAGCTTTCACGCCGCTCGAGTTTCCGCCGCACGATCAAACGAGCGATGGAACAAACGATGGATGCTGGGGCCAAGGGAATTAAGATTCGCTTGGCGGGACGTCTGGGTGGCGCTGAAATGGCGAGAATCGAAAAGCAGATCTCAGGTTCGATTCCGTTGAGCACGCTCCGAGCAAGAATCGATTACGGTTTCACCGAAGCCAAGACGCCTCAAGGACATATTGGGGTTCAGGTTTGGGTGAACCAAGGAATGTACGAAGGAGAATCCGATGGCGTTGATGCCGAAGCGGGTCAAGCACCGAAAAAGCCAAAGAGGACATATAAAAGGTAATGCGACTCGCGGTAACCGTGTGGTCTTTGGCGATTTCGCGTTACAGGCCATGCAGGGCGGCTGGATCAAGGCTCAGACGATTGAAGCCGGCCGGATCGCGGCACAGCAGTACATTCGTGGTGAAGGTAGATTGTACGTGCGGATGTTTCCGCACCGTTCAATTACTTCGACCCCGCTGGAAACCCGCATGGGTAAAGGTAAGGGGGAACCCGAGCATTGGGTCGCCACCGTCAAGCCTGGCACGGTGATGTACGAGTTGAGTGGCGTTACGGAGGAGCAGGCACGTGTTTGCTTCGCTCGTTTGGCGCACAAGATGCCTGTACGGGTTCGCTTCACGCGACGTCGGCCAGCCTAAGTAGA
>JASLPZ010000001.1:0-14448 GCA_030744725.1 Pirellulaceae bacterium | reverse complement strand
AGCGGAGAGAAGTGTTGCGATGAAAGCTGCGGAATTAAGAGATATGAGCGACGAGCAATTGCAGCTAACGCTCAATGAAACGTGCGAGCGATTATTCCGCTTGCGAATGCAGGCCCAAACCGAACGGTTGGACGCTCCCAGCGAGTTGCGCCACCATCGTCGACTTGTCGCCCGCATTAAGACCGTACAGCGAGCCCGTGAACTAGCAAAAGAAGTGAAAGAGGTGGCCTCTGCCAGCTAAATGCTGGCGGATGCAGCCGGGGATAATTATGCCTAAGAAAATGGCCATTGGTGTTGTCACCAGCGACAGAATGAACAAGACCCGACGTGTGGAAATCCGCGGGTTGGTGCCGCACCCTAAGTACGGCAAGTACATTCGTCAACGCACGGTGTGCTATGTGCACGACGAGAACAATGACGCGGGCTTGGGTGATACGGTGGAGATCGTCGAAGCACCGCCGATTTCCAAGAAGAAGCGATGGCAATTGGTTCGTGTGGTTGAGAAGAGCCGAGCAGTCGACGTGGCCGCATTGAAGGCGACTCGTGAGTCTGGAAACTAAGGTATGGCGGCCAAAGGGTAAACGATGATTCAGCAAGAGAGCAGATTACTTGTTGCCGACAACACCGGTGCCAAAGAGATCATGTGCATCAAGGTGTTAGGCGGTTCGCGGCGTCGTTTCGCGACGTTGGGCGACGTGATTATCTGTAGTGTAAAACGTGTGATTCCCGGTAGTGAAGTCAAGAAGAAGGCCATTGTGCGTGCTGTGATCGTGCGTGTACGCCAGCCGTCGCGCCGATCTGATGGCAGTTACATTCGCTTTGACAGCAATGCCGCTGTGATCATTGACACTGATAACAACCCACGCGGAACGCGGATTTTTGGTGCCGTGGCACGAGAACTTCGTGAGCGCAACTTCATGAAGATTGTGAGCCTCGCCAACGAGGTTGTCTAACTGAGGAAGCAATGAACGTCAAAGTAAATGATATGGTCGTGGTGGTTGCCGGTGACGACCGCGGTCAGCGCGGCAAGGTGCTATCGGTCGATCACGAGAAACGCAAGGTTTTGGTCGAAGGCGTGAATCGTGTTTACAAGCACGTGCGTCGCAGCCAGAAGAATCCACAAGGCGGTCGTTTGTCCAAAGAGATGCCCGTCAATGTTTCCAACGTGATGCTCATTTGCCCGCAAACAAACGAACCCACGCGTGTCGGCGTTCGCTATTTGGACGACGGCAGTAAAGAACGATACTCGAAGAAAAGTGGTGTCTCCATGGGCGTGATTTCGCCTGCTCGGAGCGTCTACGCGAAAAAACCATGATCCCGCGATTACAAGAAAAATACGAACAGGAAATCCTGCCCACCCTGGCCGAGAAGTTCAGCCAGAGCAATCATCTGGCATTGCCTCGATTGCAGAAAATCGTCGTCAACATGGGCGTCGGTGAGGCAATTCAGGAAAAGAAGTACATGGAAACCGCGGTGGAGGCTTTGACTCAAATCGTGGGTCAAAAGCCCATCATCACGAAGGCCCGGAAATCGATCGCTGGTTTTCGCCTTCGCGAAGAAATGCCGATCGGCTGCAAAGCGACCCTTCGCCGCCAACGCATGTATGAGTTTCTGGATCGCCTGATTTCCGTTGCGCTGCCTCGGGTTCGTGACTTTCGTGGGCTCAGCGCAAATGCTTTCGACAAGAACGGAAACTACAGTATGGGTCTGGTGGAACAGTTGGTGTTTCCCGAGTTGAATCCAGATCGATTCACGCGAGTCCAGGGGTTGAATATTACCATGGTCACTTCGACCCGTAGCGACGACGAAGCACGCGAACTGTTGCGTTTGCTGGGTATGCCGTTCCAACAGCCAGAAACCACCGCGGGCGCCGCCTAACGGTCGGTGTGAAACCTCTCATCAAAACGGATAAGAATCGTGGCGAGCAAGTCAAAAATCGCAAAAGCGAAACTGCCTCCAAAGTTTTCATCGCGTGTGCAGCGACGCTGCAACGTGTGCGGACGACCGCGTGCCGTCTATCGAAAATTCGGCATTTGCCGAATTTGTTTTCGCAAGTTCGCGGACCAGGGACTGATTCCTGGTGTTCGTAAGTCGAGCTGGTAATTAAGGAAACCCAATCAACATGATGACCGACCCGATTGCCGATATGCTGACGCGGATCCGCAACGCGGTAAGCGTCGAACGGCCCCACGTCGAATTGCCGGCATCCAAAGTGAAACGCGGTTTGGCGGAAGTGCTCAAACGCGAAGGATATATTTGGGATTTTGACGAAGTCGAAACCAAGCCGGTCCAGCAGTTGAAGCTGGACTTGAAATATGGGCCCAATGGCGAACGCGTGATTCAGCGAATCCGACGGATCAGCAAACCCGGACGCCGCGTTTACCGAAAAGCCCGCGACCTCAAACCGGTATTGAACGGTTTGGGAATTACGATCATTAGCACAAGCCGCGGTGTTGTCAGCGACCGAGAGGCACGGCAGAGAAATCTAGGCGGCGAAGTGCTGTGCGAGGTCTGGTAGCAGACGGCAAAGTGAGAGAATTATGTCCCGCATTGGAAAGAAACCGGTTCCCATCATCGACGGCGTTAAAGTCGCTGTCAAAGACCGTAAGGTCACGGTCGATGGGCCGTTAGGAAAACTCGAATTCGAGCATCGAGCCGAAGTCAGCGTATCGATCGACGAGGACGCCAAACAGGTTGTAGTCACCCGCGATTCCGACGAAAGCGAGTCGCGCGCCTTCCACGGACTTACGCGGTCCTTGATCGCAAACATGATTCAAGGTGTTAAAGAGGGCTATGAAAAGCGTCTGGAAATCGTAGGTGTCGGGTACGTTGGTTCGGTGCAAGGGCAAGAACTGAACTTGCGCGTCGGCTACGCGAACGAACTTAAGAAAAAAATCCCCACCGGCCTTGATGTTACCTGTCCGGATCAGACGCACGTTGTCGTCAAAGGCTGCAGTAAGCAGATGGTTGGCCAATTTGCGGCAGAAGTGCGAGCCTTGCGAAAGCCCGAACCCTACAAGGGCAAAGGGATTCGTTATCAAGGCGAACACGTCAAGTTGAAGCCGGGTAAAGCGGCAACTTAATCGAGGTATAAAACGTGAATAAAGAAAAGATGATTGCGAAGCAGCGGCAGCGGCGACGCTACCATTCCCGTAGCAAGTCGCGGGGCACCGTCGAGCGGCCTCGGCTGTCAGTGTTTCGCAGTCACAAACATATTGCATGTCAGGTTATTGACGATGTGACACGCAAGACAATCGTTTCGGCCAGCACGCGAGATTCCGATGTTGCGAAGTCCATTTCGTATGGTGGCAACAAGGATGCGGCGGTGGCAATTGGCAAGGCCGTGGCGGAGAAAGCGATCGCAGCTGGTGTTAAGCAGGTCCGCTTCGATCGTGGTGATTATCAATACCACGGTCGCGTTGCGGCTCTCGCCGATGCGGCTCGCGAAGCAGGCCTCAGTTTCTAGGACAATCAGCTTCTGAGACAAACAGATCCAACCGTACATCCCCAAAGGCTTCCCCAGGAGTTGTCAATCGTGGCGACGGAAAATACACATTCGCAGGACATCGAGCATACCATCAAAATTCGCCGATGTGCGGCCGTCGTAAAAGGCGGCCGGCGGTTTAGCTTCGCGGCGATGGTTGTTGTCGGCAACGGCAACGGTAGGGTCGGTTGGGGCTACGGAAAAGCCAATGAAGTTCCTCCCAGCGTCGAGAAAGCGAACAAACAGGCGTCTCGCGAACAGGTCGACATTGCCCTGGTGGATGGATCAATTCCACATACCGTGCACGGCCATTTCGGAGCTGGACGTGTGACCTTGGTTCCGGCTGGTCCTGGTACGGGGATCATCGCCGGTGCCGCGGTTCGCGCTGTCTGCGAAGCGGCTGGGATTCAGAATATCCTGACAAAGAGCACAGGCACCAATAATCCAATTACACTGGTCAAGGCAACATTCGATGCTCTGCAGAAGTTGCGCACCCGCCAGGATATCGAACGTTTGCGAGGAGTATCTTTGTAATGAACTTGCATGAAGTTCACCGTGGTATCACGAAATACAAGCGGCGCAAGCGGATCGGCCGTGGCACAGGTTCCGGGCATGGAAAGACTGCTAGCAAAGGTCACAAAGGGCAACGTTCGCGCCCCGGATTTTCTGCCTTGGCGATCTTTGAAGGCGGTGCCATGCCGCTGGTTCGCAGGATTCCGAAACGCGGATTCCACAATAAGCACGCCTTGATTGTTGCGGCTGTTAATGTGGGGGATCTGGAGGCGGTTTTTGACGCTGGCGATGAAATCACGTTGGAAGCCCTGAAGGAAAAGTCTCTTGCCAAACATCGCTTCGATATTCTAAAAATCTTGGGCGACGGTGAGCTGACCAAGAAGTTGAAGGTCTCAGCACATCGCTTTAGCAAGTCCGCCCGCGAGAAAATCGAAAAAGCTGGTGGCGAGGTAATCGTCATACCGGGACGGACTCCGGTTGAGGACAAGAAAAAGCAAAAGAAACTGGCTAAAGCCAGTTCTTAGCTGATCAAGGAAGATTTCAGCCGCCAGTCGTTTTACGATTCACCTGCAATCGTCTAGGACGGATCGGGATATGTGGGAAAAAATTCGCGTTGTCTTCACGATTCAAGAATTGCGCAAGAAGATCTTGCTCACGCTAGGTCTCTTGGGCATTTATCGCATCGGTTGGCACATTCCATTGCCGATCATCGACCAAGCGCAAATCGCCAAAGGGTCCGGCGCAGGGGGCGGTCTGGGGGATTTTGTTGATCGTGTGGCAGTCTTTGCGGCAAGTGATCTTCGTCAGGCGACGATCTTTGGCTTGGGAATCATGCCCTACATCTCAGCCTCGATTATCTTCCAACTACTCGGCAGTGTCTGGAAGCCGATCGAAGACCTGCGCAAAGAGGGTGAGACCGGTCGCAAGAAAATTAATGAGTATACGCGGTATCTGACCGTGGTACTCTGTACGATTCAGAGCTACTTCTACGTGAAGTTTTATCTTATGTCAGGGGAACCCGGGGAAGGGCTCGTTCATGCATCGTTCTTAAACGATGCTGGAGTATTGTCATTGGGTTGGCAGCTTACGGCCGTGCTGACGATGACTTGTGGCACGATCTTCCTCATGTGGCTGGGGGAACAGATTGATGAATTTGGAATTGGAAATGGAATCAGTTTGTTGATCATGGCCGGTATTCTGGCTCGAATGCCAGGCGCCCTGAAGGGTCTGATCGACAACGCCACTCCGGAGTTGGTTGGCTTGAGCCCATCAAGAGTCGGTGTCGAAACGCTCATTGTGTTGGCCGTGCTTTTTGTTTCGGTGGTGGCTAGTGTGGTGTTTATTACCTTGGGGCAGCGTCGGATTCCGACACAAAGCGCTAAGCATGTGCGAGGTCGTCGGGTGTATGGTGGTTCGCGCCAATTCCTACCCCTAAAAATCAACCAAGCCGGCGTCATGCCGATTATCTTTGCGAGCAGTCTGCTGATGTTACCTGGGATGTTGTTCAATGTGTTGGCGGGTTGGACATCGGGCACGACCCAAGATGTGATGATGTGGTTGGGTGGTGTGTTCAGTGGTCGGGGTGGGATTTCATTCTCGTACAATCTGTTTTACGTCGCGATGATTTACTTCTTCTGCTACTTTTGGACGGCGATTACGTTTAATCCGAAGGAGATGTCTGAGAACCTCAAGGACTATGGGACATTCATTCCAGGTTACCGTCCTGGCAAGAGAACCGCAGATTATTTGGAAAAGGTCATGGTGCGCATTACGTACGTAGGCGCTGGCTTCCTGGCGTTGGTGGCAATCGTGCCAACGATGATCTCAGGTTCGCTCGGGGTGAGCTTTGCGGTGGCGAGCTTTTATGGTGGAACTGGCTTGCTGATTGCCGTCAGCGTTGCCTTTGACTTGGTTCAGAAGATCGACAGCCATCTTGTCATGCGGAATTACCGAGGACTGTTGGAATCCTAGCGAGGTCATATCTCGGACCGATGCGAGCATCGCTCGGCTGCCGCGACCCGCACCCCGAGCAATCTGCGGTCGGTGCCCGTCGCTGAAAACCAGACTCATTTGTAGAGAAAAACCTGATACGAGTTCTCTAGCATTTCCACGTGAAATTCGTGAGCCGCCGAACCGCCATGTATGTCGTATTGATTGGCCGACCGGGCGTAGGAAAAGGCACGCAGGCCCAACGGCTTGTGGACGAACTGGGACTCTCCCGGATTTCGACGGGTGAAATGCTGAGAGAGACGATTCGATCTGGCGGAGAGGAAAATCAGAAGATTGCCCAGTGCATCGACGGTGGCAATTTGGCGGCGGATGACATGATCATGAAACTCGTCGAGAATCGACTTGGCGAACCAGGATTTGAGAACAGTTGTCTGTTTGATGGCATTCCCCGCACCGTAGCTCAGGCGGAGGCACTTGACGAACTACTCAGGCGACGAAATACGAAGATTGACGTTGCTGTTGAGGTTTCCGCCGACGCCGACGAACTAGTGGCGCGGATCCTCGAACGGGCCAAGATTGAGAATCGGGCCGATGACAACCTGAAGGCGATTCGTCAAAGGATGGATGTTTACACGCGCAGCACCGAGCCGATCCTCGAGTACTACAGAGAACGCGGGGTGCTTCGATCCGTTGACGGTCTGGGGACACGCGACGAAGTGTTCGACAGAATAAGGAGTTGCATCGTAGTGCGCTGATTCTTGTCGTTCGCTGGGCAGAAATCTGCAATTTTCATGCCCATTTCCGGGCAAACGCGGGTGCGGCCCTTGTGTAGATTGGCGTAAACACCATATACTGGCGAGCTTTAGCACGTTGAGGTGAAAGAGATAATGAAAGTCCGAAGCAGCGTCAAACGCATGTGTGAAAACTGCAAAGTGGTGCGCCGCAAGGGTCGGGTGTACGTAGTTTGCAGCAATCCTCGGCACAAACAGCGACAGGGTTGATCGCCGCGTGTTGGGCGATCCTCTTTTTGATCGATTCGGGAGCTAGCAGAAAATGCCACGTCTTCTTGGTGTAGACATTCCAAACGAAAAGGCCGCCGTCATCTCGCTGACGTACCTGTACGGCGTGGGCTCCCAAACGGCCCGCGATTTATGCCACTTGGCCGGCATCGATCCGCGGAAGAAAGCTCGCGATTTGGCGGAAGACGAGTTGGGTCGTTTGGCCGCGTTGATGGAACGGGATTACACCGTGGAAGGGCCGTTGCGTCGGCAGTTGCAGCAAAACGTGACACGTTTGCGCGACATCAAGTGCTATCGCGGGATACGCCACCGAGTTGGTTTGCCGGTCCGTGGCCAGCGGACACGCACCAATGCCAGGACCCGCAAGGGACCAAAAAAGACAGTTGCCGGCAAGAAGGGCGTCAAAGATCTACGCTAGTCGATCAGACTTGCCTCGCAAGTGGATTGAGATAGCACGCACGTTACAGAGAAGACTATTGGGAGTCGGAAGCGGTGGCGAAGACCAAAAAACGCAAAGTCCGTCGCAACATTACCGTTGCGATTGCGCATATCAAAGCGACCTTCAATAACACGTCGGTCACTATCACAGACACCAAGGGTGACGCGATTTGTTGGGCCAGTGCAGGGACCTGCGGATTCAAAGGGAGCCGCAAGAGCACCCCTTTTGCGGGTCAATGTGCAGCGCAACAGGCGGCCGAAAAAGCCGCCAAGTTTGGCGTCAAGGAAGTTGAAGTGCGAGTCAAGGGGCCTGGCTCTGGTCGGGAGAGCGCAATTACCGCCTTGCAGTCTGCTGGGATGACCGTCAAGTTGATCGAAGACGTAACCCCTATTCCTCACAACGGCTGTCGCCCTCGCAAGAAACGCCGGGTGTAAACTCAATAACCGTTATCCGATGTTTGTGACCTGGTGCCGTTGCACGGCAATCGTTCACGTTTTCTACGGAGGCTACTAATGCATATTCGATGGCGTGGTCTTGAATTGCCGAGCATGGTTGCGTGCGATCAGCAAACGCTTACATCGACGTACGGAAAGTTCTATGCCGAGCCATTTGAGCGTGGATTTGGCACGACAATTGGTAACAGTTTGCGACGGATTCTCCTTTCCAGCCTGGAAGGCAGTGCCGTCACGCAAATCAAGATCCGAGGTGCCCAGCACGAGTTTACGACGATTCCGGGTGTCCTGGAAGATATCACCGATATCGTGCTGAACGTGAAGGCGCTGGTTGTCAAGAATCATAGCGAATCAACACGCGTCATCACGGTCGAAAAGAGCGAAGCTGGTGTTATCACCGGCGCGGATGTGCAAACCGACGCGGATGTTGACATCATCAACAAGGATCACGTTCTGGCCACGTTGACCGACAGCGTACCGTTCATGATGGAAA
This sequence comes from Pirellulaceae bacterium, assembly GCA_030744725.1. Classification (GTDB taxonomy): domain Bacteria; phylum Planctomycetota; class Planctomycetia; order Pirellulales; family Pirellulaceae; genus ARS98. Next base: position 6,098 of record JASLPZ010000001.1, on the reverse strand, counting down.
TGGTCGTTGAGAACGGTCGTGGCTATGTCCCGGCAACCGAGCATAGTTCGGGTGAGCACGAGATTGGTATCATTCCGATCGATGCGGTTTACAGTCCGATCACGCGAGTTCGTTACGAGATCGAAGAGACTCGGGTTGGCCAAAAGACGAACTACGACAAACTCTTGATCGATATCTGGAGCAACGGATCGGTGCACCCCGAGATGGCCTTGGTTGAAGCTGCCAAGATTCTTCGCAAGCACCTCAATCCGTTCGTGCAATACGTCGAATTGGGTCCGAAGGTGCATTCGGCACCTCGCACTGGTAGCGGAAGTGCCGACGCCGCAATGGACGCCAAGTTGAATCTCAGCCTGGCGGAACTGAAGCTCTCGGTGCGTGCGATGAATTGCCTCGAGTCCGAAAACATTAACACGGTTCGTGACCTTGTTCAGCGGACGGAAGATCAGTTGTTGGAAGTTCGCAATTTCGGTGAGACAACATTGGTCGAAGTGCAAGAGAAACTGACCGAACTCGGGATGCATCTGGGAATTAGAGTCCCGGCTGCCAGTTCGCGATTCTAGTGACAGACAGTTGCCCCTCAAATCAGACGCTTGGTCGTCTGCGATAATCATGCGACATAGACGACGAGGACGCAGGCTGGGACGTAGTTCCAGTCACCGCCGTGCGATGCTAAAGAACCTGGCCAGCAGCTTGTTCTTGACCGAACGGGACGCAGAGCTCGATGACAATCAACCGAAGGTGAAGGGACGCGTGATTACGACGCTCCCTAAGGCGAAGGAAGTCCGCCCGTTGGTGGAGAAATGCATCACGATTGCGCGCCGTGCATTGCCCCATGCAGAATCCGCCGAGCAGTACGCTGCGGACGCGGAACGCGGGTCTGACGCTTGGAGGAAATGGCGAACGAGTGACAAGTGGCGACAGTGGGCGGACGCACGGGCGCCAGTCATCGCCGCCCGCCGACGGGCTCTGCAGTTGCTTGGCGACAAGCAAGCTGTGCAAGTACTGTTCGATGAAGTGGCACCTCGATTCCTGGATCGTCCGGGCGGATACACGCGAATCCTCAAACTGGCCACGCCACGATTGGGCGATGCTGGAGCCCGCGCGATCATCGAATTTGTTGGGGTCCGTGATCGGGTTGTCGCCAAGAGCGGGAAGCCGGCGTTCGGCGATCAGGACGAAGTGGATGATGACGTAAAGGAAACAAGCGATCCAGTCGCTGGCGACAACGCCACAGATTCGGAAGCGGACGCAGCCGACGCTGACGCCGAAGCAACCGACGCCGACTCCACAGCCGAAGCGGTCACGACCGAGGAAGAGAAGTCGGACGAATAGAACCGGGTCGCCCGGCAGTTGGCAACTGTCGTCGACTCGAATCGCCGTTCGAGCATGGATTGCAGGGGCGGATTCACCGTGCGAAAACCAGAAACCCAACTTGGCACGAGGTCGCACGCGGTTCAAGGTCGGGTTGCATCACCGGACTCGAATCTCGGTTTGAATTTCACTGCTCGCATGCGCACATTGTGCGAACACGTTGTGGGTACGCTTGATGAGTTCCAGCATATTGACTTGAGCCGTGTTGCTGTTTCGTTTGCCCAAGCGCGCAAGCCTGTCATGCATGGTCTGCAGGCGTCATTGACCCCGTTACGGTTTGCAGGAGGCGCAACGACGGGCACCGTGCGAGGACGCCAGTACACCGTACAGCCGGTCTGCGATACGGCCGGCAATGAAATGCTGTACGTGTTGAATTTCTACTTGCCGCGTTTTATGCAACTGGTCTATCGAGAAAAACTGGTGACTGTTTTACACGAATTGTGGCACATCAGCCCGGATTTCGATGGAGACCTGAGACGTCACGCAGGCCGGTGTTATGCTCATTCCCACTCTCAGGCCGATTACGACCAGCAGATGGAGTCGTTCGTCGAAGCTTGGCTGGCAACGGAACCTCCCAAAGTGTTGATTGACTTCTTACAGTTGGATTTCCCCCAAGTCCAAGAGCGGTATGGTCGTGTCTACGGGCTCAAGCTTCCTCGCCCCAAGCTCATTCCAAGTTGAGGCCCGGGGCAATTCTTAGCGACGGGCACCGACCGCAGGTTGGTCGGGGAGCGCGTCGCTGCAACCGAGCGATAGCTCGCGTCGGTCTGAGGCACAGCTTCACTAGAGCGCATTTCGATTAACTGCAGCGGCTTTCTCGCTGTTTGGACGGTGAGCCAAGGCGCCGCGGACGCAACACGTCCGTGCGAGTGCGCACTAGCTGATCTTGTGACGCTCTAGAAGCACGACGGACGTATCGTCGTGTCGGCCGCTACCCTTGGTTGCGGCATTCGAGTTGTCGAACAGTTTTTGGAGAGCGTCGTCCAGTGACAAGTCACGAGACTCCTCCATCGTCTTGATGATGCCTTCAATGCCGAATTGCTCGGCGTCGTCTTCGTCGGCGGGGAAAGCTTCGTCAAGGCCATCGGTAAAGATCAGCAGGCGCGAATTCTCCGGAATGTACATCTCGACTTCTTCGTAAATCCAATCTTCGTCGATGGCCAGAGGTAAGCCACCTTCTTCTTCTCCGCCCATGACCTTGACTTCGTTTGTCGCCAGGTTCTGCAGGATAGGCATGGGAGCTCCGGCTGCAGTCCAGCTGAGCTTATGGTTTTCCAGGTCCAGCGTGGAATAAAGGAGCGTAATGAAACCGCCTTCGTCCTGTACGATGTCGCTCGAGCAAAGTCGGCGGTTGACTTCGGAGACGAAATCGACCGTGTTGGGGTATCGTTGATCTCGGATCATGCGAATCAACGTGTGCATGGTCATGATGGACATGCACGCTTTGACGCCGTGTCCGGAGGCGTCGCCCACGAGCAAAATCAGTTTATTGCTATCAAGGCTGAACGCGTCATAGTAGTCTCCACCGGCCATGATGACTGGATTACTTCCCATCACGCGAATCTGAGAGGGTTCATACCGAGCCACGACTTGATAGCCCTCCGGGGCCGGGAGGTCGCGAGGAATGACGGACTCTTGCAAACGGCGGACGGAGTCCACTTCTTCGCGCAGACGTTCGGCCAGGATCCGCGATCGCTGCGCCAGCACAGCCGCCTGAGCCGCTTCAATCATCGAAGGCAGCAAGAAGATGAAATCGCCTTCTGTATCGCGCATCAGATGCGAATGAAGCCCATGCGAAATCAGCTTCGCCAGATTGGTGAATTCACCTTGCTTCCAAGCGCCCACGATGGGGATATTGTCGTCCGCCTCTTGGATTTTCAGGAACAACGGCAACGACTCGTCATCACTGGGGAAATTCGAGGCAAACAGCACGATATCCCAATGGCCCTCCGCCAATTTCTCCTCAAAAGCTGGCCCACTTGTCGTGATTATCACCTCGGTCTCGTCAACGTTGAGAATCAGACCGATTGTTTCAGCTTCGGTTTCGTCGTCCCAGCCCACCAACACTCGCATGGTCGCTTGTCCTGAACGGTACTATTTAGAAGAGGCCTCTGATCACTGATGGACCATGATAAACGAATCCAACCGGATTTGCACGTCCCTACCACTAGATAGCTTTTGGCCCGAATAGGTAGTCCTCGTGCGAGTCGACTCGACACAGTTCATCGAATAGGATGGCAAGTCGATTTACCCAGTTTACGGCGATCTTGCTGCCCGTCTTCTTCCTGGAAAGATGATGCGATCGGTAACTCAGACTGTTTTCGTGACTTGCGTGCTCTCTTGCTTTCAATCTGTGAGCAAGTTGTTACGGCATTGCGCGCCAAGATTCTGAAGAAAATGAAGCAGAATCGCGATCCTGTGTCGGCCCAAGTCGCTCCATAATAGACACGCTCGATTTGGTTGAAGGTCGGTTTCGCCAAGCGAACCGATCATGAATGCTTCGACCGCAACGTTTCCTCCATCCCCATAGTCATGCGTGACCGCTGCGTCGCGCCGCGCCGGTGAACCAGTTAACTGCAACTTCAGGGACTCTGCGACCAATGTTGTGGCTAGCCATGCCGGTCATGGCGGAGGAGTCGCTGACGCTGTTGGTCGGCTACACGGATTGGTGGCTGGCCAGCCACTACTTGGAGGGGACCGAGTACAAAGCCGCGATGGGATTGATGTCGTATGTGCTGTGGTTGCTCCCCAGCTTGTTTGCCGCGATTGCAATTGGTGCCACAGCACTGATTGCACGATCGGTCGGTGCCGGTGACACCCATACTGCAAGATGTATCACCAACCAGGCATTCACGGTGGGCGGCACGCTGGCCCTGTTGGCCATGTTGGGAACGTTATTCTTTGCCGACGACTTTGTCCGCTGGATGCAACTGGAACAGCGCGCGGCAGAGTTGGCCTTGCGCTACGTGTTGATCGTCATTCCGGGGATTCCGTTCATCATGATCGAACAGGTCGCGGCAGCTTCTTTGCGAGGTGCCGGCGACACGGTCAGCGGTTTCGTTGCGAAGTCGATTGTCAATGTAGTCAATATGACGCTCAGCCCAATGCTCATGTTAGGGCTCGGCCCGTTTCCTCGTCTTGGCTGGGAAGGGCTCGCAATCGGAACGGTCAGCGGTCATGTGATCGGTGGTGTGCTATTGTGCGGATTGCTGCTAGTTGGTCGTTCTGGATTGCGATTACGACTTGTTCAGATGAAACCCGACCTTGCCCTGATTCGTCGCATTCTGCGTATCGGTTTACCGGGCGGCGCGGATGTCCTGTCGATCTTGAGTTGCCACTTGGTTTACGTTTCCATCATCAATCGGATGGGGACTTTTGCCGCAGCCGCGCATGGCCTGGGCGTGCAGATCGAAGCGCTCGCCTATCTTCCGGCGTCGGCATTCCTGGTCGCCGCCACGACGATGACAGGCCAGTTTCTGGGAGCGAAACAGCCGCAGCGCGCAACCCGAAGCGTATACACCACCGTGATGGTAACCACAATATTCATGACGAGCGTGGCGCTGGTTTTCTATTTTGGTGGCGGGATGCTGACGACCTTCTTCACAGGTGATGCAAACGACCCGACCGGAATCGTCACAACGCGACTGCTGCGAATCGTGGCTTTCTCGACGCCCCCACTGGGCATCCTCATGGTGTTGACGGGCGCTTTGCGCGGTGCGGGTGACACACGGATGCCGCTGATGATCACGTTCGTCGGTTTGATTGGGATCCGAATTCCCCTGGCCTGCCTGTTTGGTTGGGGTGTGTTTTCCATATTGGGGCTGACGGTCGAAGGGTTCGCCTGGGGGCTGGCCGGGGCATGGTGGGCGATGCTGATCGATGTCGTCGTTCGGAGCGCCCTGATCAGTTGGCGGTTTCTTCAGGGTGGATGGAAGGAAATCGTCGTGTGATGGCGAAGAACCAAGGATGCGAGCGACGCGGATGATTGAGATCGATGGTTCCCACGGTGAAGGAGGCGGGCAGATTGTGCGGTCGTCGCTTGCGCTGTCGTTGGTGACGGGTAGGGCGGTCACGATCAATAACATTCGCGCGGGGCGGTCGAAGCCTGGATTGATGCGTCAGCATTTGACGGCCGTCAAGGCGGCTCGGAAGATTAGTGGTGCCAAGTTGGTTGGGGCCGAAATCGGCGCCACCAGGCTCACCATCAAACCAGGGAAAGTCGAGGCGGGCGAATATCGATTCAGCATCAGTACAGCTGGCAGCGCGACACTCGTTCTGCAGACGGTGCTGCCGGCCCTGATGATTGCCGAAGGCGAATCGTCGCTCACGTTGGAAGGTGGCACACACAACCCGTATGCTCCACCGTTCGACTTTCTCAAAAGTGCCTACTTGCCGTTGCTGGAGCGGATCGGTCCGGCGGTCGAAGCGACATTGCATCGGCCCGGATTCTATCCGGCGGGTGGTGGCGAATTCCATGTCAAGATTCGGCCGACGCGGCAACTGCAGTGGCTGAGTTTGTTGGAACGTGGCGAGCTGCTTGAACGGCGCGTGCAAGCGATTGTCGCCAACTTGCCAGCACACATTGCCGAGCGAGAGTGTGACGCGATCGCAGCCGAGACGAATTGGGATCGTTCGTGTTTTCAGACTACGTCTAGGCTGCGCCAAAGTTAGTATTGCTTGAGCTGGGCGATCGTTCGGGTTTTGTTTACGCTTTTCTATTCCGACAG
>JASLPZ010000019.1:0-36084 GCA_030744725.1 Pirellulaceae bacterium | reverse complement strand
GGCCTTCGGCCAAACACGACCAATTGCTTACGATTCCTGGGACGATGCCCCAGGCTACGGTGATCAATGGCCGTTGGCCAACGCTAGCTTGCAATTGCGCAACTTCAAGACTCGCGGGCTAGTGAAAAGCCGCTTCAGTGAATCGGCACGCGCCCTAGACTCTAACCATACCAACGACCGCTGGAGACGGCTGACCATGAAAACAACGCCAAGACGATCAACCAGCCGACGACGCTGATGGTGGCCCCAACGTAGAAATCCATGGGGCGATATGTCAATTCAAGCAGGTGTTCGCCTGCGGGCAGGTAGACGGATTGCATCACGCGGTTGGTGCGCAGGATCTGAACTTCCGAACTGTCGGGCCGATTCGGTTGCCGAACGTATGCTCGCCAGCCCGGGTAGAAAAGGTCGTTGACGACGACCAGACCAGGGTCCTTCAGTTGGCACTGGATTTCAACTCGGTGCGGAGTCCGCGAGATCACTTGGCAAGACTCGTCGTTATCGCCACTTGGTGGCGAAGAATCGGTGGCCTGCCGTGCACCTGGCAACGCGAGGTCGACTTCTGACTCGACAACGGCCACGTCAGAGAAATCGCGAGGCCTCCCGTGATCCAGTAGCACGTTCCGTGTTCTCTGCCGCAGAACACGCGGGTGCTTCGAGCTAAGAGGTGGCAATTTGTATGCGCGATGCACGATCCAGGCACGCGGAAAACTGCTGGCATTATGTGTCGGAACGACCTTTGTCGCCATCACTTTGCCCGATTCTTCGCCTCGCGGCAGGACAAAGTACTGCGCCGAGAGCAGGTTCAGCACATCGAGCTTGGGTCCGGTTAGCGCGCCGGAGGGGCGCGAACCAGACTCGCGCGCCACGCGCATGAAAACACGAAAGTCACGTGACGAAAGGGTGCTGAAAGATTCGATCAGGGCAACGTCGTTGGTCAAATGGTGTTTGGGTAGCAATGTATCGCGTTCCCAGGCGACGACTTCGTTCAAGCGGTCGGCCGCGACCGCGGCGCTCCAACGACGAGGCGTCTTCGTGGAGACATCTCGATACACGCGCGGTGTCTCCGTGACGCCACGGGACCGCGCGTGGGCGTGAATCTCCCTGGCCAGTTGCGCAGGTGCGCGGAGCGTTTTGCCTGGGATGGTAGCGAGCAGCGGGCTGTTGGCTAACACGATTTCGCAGACAGTCGCCACCAATGCCAGCCGCCGAAACACCGCAGCGCGACGTGAGACGGGAGCTACCGTCGCGTGACGCAAGAACGCGCTTAGCGCGAAACACAGCAGCGCAGTATGAAGCAGTGCGCGCAGTAGTCCGACGAAAGCTCCGCCTGAATCGAGTGGTCCAAAAATCTGATCGACGGGCGCGCCGGCCACCCACGTGTGAAAAGGAGCTTTCAGTAGCCATGCCACAGCCGCAATCGCGAAACTGATGCTGCCCAATCCCACCAAGATTTGCGGCAGTCGTGTCGGTTGTTGCCAGGCCTTGTCCCAGCCCGCTGCCGCCAGCAGGCTGGCGGCCAGCGCCGCGATCACCATCAGCTTCGCGGGGTATCGAAAGTAGACGTAGCCGGGTAAGACCGATGACATGAGCCAGTACAGTCCGCCAACTTGTGGGCCGACCAGGAAATCATCTGCCGACGCCCCACCCAACCCGTAGCGCAATTCATGAATCACCCAGCCGATTCCGTACCAGCCAAAACTCGCCAGCACGGCCAGCATCAGGCTCCAAGAAAGCCAGCGCCGCCGCGGACAATCCGCACGCAGGCGGAAGCAACTTAGGGCGAGAATCAACGGCAGTAGGCCCAGGTACATTGACGGCGTCCACACTCGACCTTCGCTCGGCAACGCGGTAATCCAGCGACGGTTTTCAGGGAACGGCGAGCCGTAGAGATTTGGCCAAACGTACTCGACTAGTCGCCACGGCCCCACGCTGAATTGATAGGTGTGAGCGTGATGGGTGCCGGCCTGCGGGGCGCCCCAGATGGCACTCGGCGTATCAGATTCGTCCAGTGACAACGCAGCAACGTCGCTGTCATGGCTGACCGACCGACCGACGAACTCAGTGAGATTGCGCGGTTGCTCGAACGAGGCCCGATCGCTGGCGTCTGTCCATATAAACGAAGGCAGGATCTGCACTGCGGCCAATACAAATCCGCTTCCGGCAGCGATCGATAGCAACACGAATCGGTAACTTGTGAGCCTGCTGGGGTGCAGCGAAGCCGCCGGCGTGTCGGTCAATCTGTTTCGCCACTCGACCCAGAATAGGATCAACCAGTAAAGCACCGCCCCCAAGAGCGCGTGATAGGCGGTCTGTGGATCGCCGCCGAGCGTCATCAGCGCTAGGACAACGCCCAGGCCAATTGCGGCTGCCTGAGATCTCTGTCGCAGCAACCGATCAATAGCCAGCACCGCCAGCGGCAACCAGGCAGCGCCTACTAGGAAGACCACATTGCAGGACTGAAACAGGACGTTGCCGCCCAGCGCATAAGCGGTCGCGGCCAGCGCGGCAGCTTCGTGACTATACTTCCAACCACGCGCCAGCCAATACGCTGCGCCGGCGGCCAAGACCACATGCAACACGATGTAAAGATGAAAACGCAGCTCGAATCTGAGTGGCAAAAGAAAGATCATCTTGCCTGGATAGAAAACACTGGAAGTCGCATCCGCTACGGCGGGCGTACCACAGTTGTCGCTAGGGTTCCACAACGGGATTCGCCCCGCCGCCCACTGCTCGGCCTCCCAGGCGAAAAGCGGTTGGTAGTAGTTAGCGGCGTCCCGAAAGGCCAACCAACGGTCCTCGATCGCTGGCCGACCGAACATCCAGACCACTGGCAACGCGATCGCGAAAATGGCCAATATCCGTGATGTGTTTGCAGAGCTAATCGGTCTTCAACTCGTGGAAGGGCACGTGGCAAGAACCAGTCGATTCAGCTGCATGTCGCATCTGAATTTGTCACCAATCGGTCCAACGACGATCAAATGGCCCATCGGTGGGGGATATGCAGGGCAGCAGAGGCCAGTTCCTGGGCTTGAAAAACGGCCATTTCAGGGCCGATGGGTGAGCCGTAACTCACATTTAAATTAAGACTTACGACATTTGTGCGATCGGTTCTGGATGAACGAATTATAGAACAATCAAGTTGCTTGTGGAGCATGAAATCAGTACGCTATTGGATTGCGCCAGCTTGAACTGAAAATCCTGTCGCCGCACTAGTCCGGTAAGACTTGGCCCGGTGCGAGCGCGCCTACTTTTACAACGAGAGTGGAGTCTAGATGAGTGCAGTTGTTGATCCGAAGGAGAAGGACAAAAACCGGGAAGGTTTCTCTCATGTTCCCGAGAAATCTTCTCCTGAAAGTAAATTCGAGTATCCCGGCATTCCCACGACATGCGACGGTGCCGAAGCGGTCGTCCATGTCGAAGTGAACGTCTGTCAAGGATGTGGAGCCTATCCGATTACCAGTTCGACGACGATGGGCAGCGGGTTCAACGCGGCGGTCAACAACGGTCGGGCCAACCTTTGGGGGGATCCGCTCTGTTTTATGGAGGCAGAAAGCGAACATTCTTCAGCCTCATTCTGCGAAGGGTTCGCTCTGGCTGGCGGTCGCGTGGTGAATTTCACCTCGGGCCAGGGTCTGGTGCTGATGAAGGAGGTTCTGTACACAATCTCCGGCAAACGGCTGCCCGTGGTCTTCAATATCGGAGCCCGCGCCCTGACCAGCCATTCCTTGAATGTCCATGCAGGACACGACGATGTGATGAGTGTCGCCGACGTCGGTTGGGGCATGGTATTTGGGAGAAACGCCCAAGAGGCGGCGGATCTCTGCCTCATTACGCGGCGGGCGGCAGAGGCTTCGGAAACGCCATTTTTCAACGTGCAAGACGGGTTCTTGACCACGCACACCGTGGAAACAGCTCGGCTTCCGGAACCCGAGTTCATGAAGGAGTTCATTGGGCCACCGAGTGAGAAACTGACCAACATGATGGACCCGGAAAACCCAATGATGATGGGTGTGGTGCAGAACCAGGATTCTTATATGAAGGGCAAGATTGCCCAGCGATGGTACTACGACCGTGTCGCGCCGGCGTTGGAAGATGCCTTCGAGCTGTTTGGCAAGAAGACTGGACGAAAATACGACTTCATCGCGCCTTACCGCTGCGAGGATGCCGAGTACATTTTGGTCGGCATGGGCAGTTATATGGAGACCACCGAAGTCACGGTGGATTATTTGCGTGAACAGGGCATTAAAGCTGGGTGCATTACGGTCTATTGTTTCCGGCCGTTCCCCATGCACCAAATCGTTCGTGCGCTAAAGGACTGCAAGGCGATTACCGTATTCGAGCGATTGGACGATCCATTGTCGACGACGGGCAACCACTTGACGCGAGAAATCAAAGCTGCGTTTTGCGACGCCATCTCTGGCCAAATGGGGCACGAGCCGATAGACCGCGCGCCACGTATCTATTCCGCTGCGGCTGGACTGGGCAGTCGTGACGTGCGTCCCGCCGACATCATCGCAAGCTTCGACAACATGGCGAACGAAGGTCAGGACTATTTCTGCGTGGGCATCGACCACAATCTGGCGCTGACCCGAACCAATGATCCCGATTTGCGACCCTCGGGCGGGTTTTCCATGCGTGGACATTCGGTGGGCGGCTTTGGCTCGGTGACCACCAACAAAGTCATCGCAACCATTGCTGGACAGGTGTTTGGGAAAGACGTCCAGGCATATCCGAAGTACGGTTCGGAAAAGAAGGGCTTGCCGACGACGTACTACCTGACGATTGGCGACGAGCACATAAAGTCGCACAGCGAATTGGAGTTTGTCGATCTGATTATTCTCAATGACGTCAATGCGATTCTGGCAAATCCACTCAACGGAGTCGTGGACGGTGGTGCTGTATTCATGCAGGCACCTTTTGAAGATCCGGCCGAAGTGTGGAAACGGATCCCCGCGCGCCATCAGCATAGCATTCGCGAGCGCAAGATTCGGATCTTCTTCTGCGACACCGTGAAGATTGCCAGAGAAGTTGCTTCCGTGGCCGACCTGCAGATGCGCATGCAGGGAATTGTGACCTTGGGTGCATTCCTCAAGTTGACGCCTTATGCCGAGAACAGTGGCATGTCCGACGACCAGGTGATGAACGGCGTCGAGGGTGCATTGCGTAAGTACTTTGGAAAACGTGGTGAGCGGGTCGTCCAAGACAACCTGACGTGCGTTAAACGCGGCTATAGCGAGCTGCAAGAAGTTCCAGTCGAAATGATCCAGGGCTAACGATTCTGGAACGTCTGAAACATCTCTAAGAAAACCACCGAGCCTTTGCTCAAAGGACCTAATATATGGCGACCGTGAACGATCCAGAATCGATGAATGATGCCAACGAGCGTGATCCGCACAACAACAATTCGTACGGCACATTGGTGGACGATGGTTACAGGAAAATCAGTTTGCCCGTTCTGGATGTCAAGGATTTTAACGAGCGGATCATTCGGGCCTACGAAGTTGGCTCGGCGGAAAAAGACCTGCCTGCGGATTTGACGGTGGCCCGCTCGATTGTTCCGGCAGGAACGGCCACATTGCGCGATTTCAGTTATGTCGCCCCTGAGATTCCGGAGTATATCACCGAGAAATGCTCAGGCTGCATGGACTGTGTGACGCTTTGCCCAGACACCGCGATTCTTGGCAAGGTGATCGGCGAAAACGACTGGCAAACACGGATGGACAAGCTGGCAACCGAGGATCGCGCGCTCTTTGAAAAAGCCTGGTCTGAACCTCGCAAATACTATGGTGGTCCAAAAAAGAAGACTGGTGAAGGTGGCAAGTTCTCGATCATCATCGATCCGAGCAAGTGCAAGGGCTGCGCAGAATGCGTGACTGTGTGCGATGACGATGCGCTCAAAATGGTCGCCAAGAACGATGATTTGATGGACGGAATTCAGAAGACACACCGGATGTTCAAGGAATTTGGCCCCTCGGATGACAAGTTCATCAATGACAATCTGTTGATTGACATGATGCTCAAGGAAGAGACCCACGTCTACGTGGGCGGTGCCGGCAGCTGCGCGGGATGTGGAGAAGGAACGGCGTTGCGGATGATGTGTTCAGCCACCGGTGCCAAGCACGGCAACGACTGGGGCATCATTGCGGCCACCGGTTGCAACACGGTGTACACTTCGACCTACCCCTACAATCCGTATTTGGTCCCCTGGAGCAATTCGCTGTTCGAGAACGCGCCGGCGTACGCAATGGGACTGCGCATGCGTTGGGATCAAAAAGGTTGGGCGGACAAACCGATCTGGTGCATCGGTGGCGACGGAGCGATGTTCGACATCGGGTTCCAGGCGTTATCGCGACTGCTGGCCTCGGGCCAGAATATCAAGGTGTTGGTCCTCGATACGCAGGTGTACTCGAACACCGGCGGCCAGGCATCGACAAGCACGTTCATGGGACAGAATGCGAAGATGAGCCTTCACGGGAAGGTCGTAAGCGGCAAAACGGAACGCCGTAAGGAGATCGCCCAGATTGCGATGATGCACCCGCGAACCTTTGTAGCGCAGACGACGTGCGCCCACGTCAATCACCTGTACCGCTGCCTGATCGATGCGATGGAGTTTGACGGTCCCGCCGTCATTTGTTGCTACACGACGTGCCAGCCGGAACATGGCGTCGCTGACAACATGTCCACGGATCAGGCGCGGCTGGCCGTTGATACGCGTGCGTTCCCAATGTTGGTCTACGATCCCCGCAAAGGCGATACGATCAAGGAGCGTCTTTCATTACAAGGAAATCCGGCCGTCAACGACGATTGGTGGACAAACCCCAAGACGGGCGACGAGGTCGACTTCATCGATTTCTGTCGTAGCGAAGGACGATTCAGCAAGCATTTTGACAAGGACGGCAATCCGAGCGACATGTTGGGCCGGGCTGCCCAAGAGCGGCTGGAAAACTGGCATCAGTTACAAGAACTGGCTGGCGTGTTGGGCAAAGAGCCTGCCGCCAAAGTGAAACCGGCCGCGGCTCAAGCCACGCCGATGGCGGCCAAATCTGCTGCGGGAAATGGCCACAGTTCAGGCCTTCCCAGCGGCTACAAGACGGGCGCCAAGATTCGCTACGACGGTGGCGAAGGATGGGTCAGTGGTGTCATCGAGTCGGTTGCTCCGGTCGTGATGACGTTGGCCGATAATAGCGAAATTGAAATCTCTCCCGATGTCATGAAAGAGGCGATCGCGTTGGGATTGGTCGTCCTACAGTAGTCACCAAAAATGCGTTTGGGTCGCTGATTCGCCTCCTTGCATTGGAATGCATTTTGAACTTGTTGTGACTTGCCGATGCCTGAGCCACAGGCGACGTACGACCACAACCTGAGACCACTACCTGAGAAAAGACCTGCCGTACGCCGTTTCCGTTTGTTTGAGGAACGATCGAATAATGACTGCCAGCGTTCAGGAAATGTGCAAACAAAAGGGCTTGTCGCTGTTGGAACTGGCCGACCGGTCTGGACTGGACTTGCCGAAAGTCCGCGCGATTTTTCAGAGTCGTTGGACACCGTCGCCGCAGGAACGAGAACGAATCGCGACGGCGCTCGAAGTACCCCAGGATGAGATTGCCTGGGGACACAATACGCCGATTCAGCACATCTACGGCCATGGACCTGGGTGATCGAATTAGTCGAGCCCCTTATGTTCAACGTCCTTCCAATAGCGCTGAAATGCGTCTTTCTCAAAAAAGTCCGGGCTGTTGTCGATGTCGTGACATTCCACACACTTCTTTTCGGCTGCGTCGATCGGGAGCCGCATCGACTTGCGCAGCGCCTCGAGCGTTGACTCGTCCACAGCGGTTGTTCCTTCTTCCGCGTCCACATGGGCCGAGCCGGGACCGTGGCAGTTTTCGCAGCCGTTGCCGTGCAGTTCGATGGATTTTTCCAGATCCAAGTAACCGCTCGTGTAAGGAAAAAATCGCTTTGGATTCCAACCGGTCACATGGCAGCTGAGGCATTCAGGATCGAAATGACGTTGGATTTCGGCCCGTTCGACTGGATTAGCAAGCGAATCGGTGGCGCTCGCGTGCGGCGTTTGCTCCCAAGAGGCAAATGCTTCGGTATGGCATTCGCCACACTTTTCTGATCCAGTGAACTTGTTTCCACTGGGGTGTGGAACCGATCGCAGCCCTAGTCCCGATAGTCCCACGGTTTCCAGTTGATTCTGATACGATTTGAGCAATTTCAGCATTTCGGGTGAGTCTTTGAATGTGTCATCGAGCGGGACGCGCTGATAACGCAGTGGTGTTTCTTCTTCGTCGAACACTCCAATCACCCCAGCAAACATGCCTTTGGTGCCGGACTGCACAAACATGGCCTTCGTGCCGTCGATTACTTCTGGCTGATAAAGTGGATCTGTGCTATCTCCAGGGGCACCGGCGGACACGACGACGTGAAATTGAGGAAACTCGCGGGCCAACTTCTTCGATTCCGCCACGGAGGTGTGGGCCAACAAGACCAGCATGTCGCAATTGGCGGCCTGCAGCTTTGGCATGACCGACCGCAAGCCTTCGGCTGGATCCTTGAACAGAACGTCGTCTCGCGAAACGTCCTCTTGCCACCGCTCGCCGACGATTGCCGTGACGCCAATCTTCTTGCCTCCTTGTTCAATCAATTTGTGGTCAGGCATGAGGGACCAATCGAGCACCGCGGCATTGGCACAAAGAAAAGGCGTCGCTTCACCAGCGAGCGGGACGGTGGCGGCAACCAGTTCGTCGACGGACAGGCGGAGGTCGTCGGCACCCAAAACGATTGCCTGATAGCCGATCGTTTTTAGGCCTTCGAGCGTCATGTGAAACTTGATTTCGGCTTGCCGGCCGAATCGCCGTACTTGGTTGCCGGCGTCAAGACCAATGATCGGCCAACCTCGCGCCGTCATTTTTTTTACTAGTGTATGACGCCGAGCTAATCCGCCTTTCTGATTCGCCAACGTCGTACAGCCGCACGGTTCGATGTAGCCATGCTGTTGCCCCGTCACCAACAGTACCACACTCGGTGTGCTCCAGCCGTCAAATTGCTTTCTCGCTAGTGGTGACCTGGAATCGGGTTCGTCGTCCGAATTAGGGATTGGTGGAGCTGTCGCCAGCGCGTTGGGATCGAGCGCGTTGGGATCCAGCGCGTTGGGATCGAGCGCGTTGGTTGCGGCCAACTCGCTCGCTGTCGCCTCGCCTCCGGGCAACGTGGTATTAGCTGAATCGCTGGTTGT
This sequence comes from Pirellulaceae bacterium, assembly GCA_030744725.1. Classification (GTDB taxonomy): domain Bacteria; phylum Planctomycetota; class Planctomycetia; order Pirellulales; family Pirellulaceae; genus ARS98. The sequence goes on along the minus strand of JASLPZ010000019.1, from coordinate 26,840 downwards.
CAGCCGATGCGGTGGGTGTTCGGTCGCCGTCACCGCAACACTTCTGGATCCTCCGGCAGGCTCGGCCACCGTTGGAACTCCGGATCTGCGTTCACGCCCGCAACCCGCGGTCAACGCCATCACGACCATCAGCGCAAATCGGAAGCCTGCAGCGTATCTCATGGACCTACCTGTCATGTCTTCTCCATCCCTGTATCGACACGTCGATAACCGAGAAGTGGCCATCCTTGTGCCCAAGTCGTAACGTGCGACGACGTGTCTGCTGTTCTGTGGCCCTCGCTATTCAATCGCAAAGCTGACATAAATCGGCAGCTGTTTGGCCGATGGGTGCGTCGTTTCGATATTGACGACACCGACCTTGCCTTGTTGTGATCCGAGTCGATTCACCGGCGGTGCACCCTTGGGAATCGTGATGGTGAGCGGATAGAGGGAGCCGCTCCCCAGGATCGTCGGTTTACCGATCGTTGCTGTTAGCACATTTGCGGGGTCAATTGTCCCAACGGACAATTTCACTTCGTCACGATAGGGTCCACGAATGCGGATCTGCAATGTGGTCGAGTGGTCGACGGTGCTTAGGATCGAGCGAAATTGCACCAAGCTACTTTCTTTGTTGAAATCGTTGCCTCCGATCAGCACGATGTCACTGACGACGATAGCTTGGATCACTATCTCTGCCACGGCTGATTGGTCACCCATTTGAGCCGTGGTCCGCAGTACTTGTCTGACCGGCCCCAGTGGTCTCCCCCGTGTCATAGTTAACCTCGCTTGAACAGCCGACTTTGCACGGGGTTCTTCGTCTTTGAATTCGTCGAGTTCCAGCGGCGTCAACTCAAGGCTAAAATGTTCGGCCGATTCTTTGGTGATAAACTCTTGGGCAACAATCTCGATCGGATCATCATCGTAACCATAGATACGGAAGTCGGTGGAAACGTCTTCCCCCGCCGCAATACTGCCTAGCGAGATTTCCTGTCTCGAAAACCCGATCGACTGCCCCACGAAGCCAGTGATGGTAAACCGAATCACCAGGTTGTCCGGATCGGAAGTTCGCATTTCGACGTGTTCCGCGAACTCGGGACCGTCTTTGTGTGTGGTGTAATTGACCTTGAATTCAAACTCCTCACCAGACGGCACGTCGGTCTGATCGAGTTCGGTTGTGATGCATAGGCCACAGCTCACCCCTTCCAAGTCGACGGTCAAGGGTGCCACACTCTCGTTACGGATCTTGAAAGTGCAGGTGCCTGTTTGTTTCTTCTCAAGTGTCCCAAAATCGAAAGTGCTCTCGCCGACGACGACGGCGCGAGGTGTAACAGCGGGCTCTTGAAGCGATCCGTCCAGATCTTGATCGGTGTAACTGGCTTCAAATCGATCTCCAACTCGGACCGTCTCATAGCAGGTCAATCCCAGGCCAATTAGACAACCCAAGGCGGCAGTTGCGATTACGATCCACGACGTACGCATCGTTGCGACACTCCAAATCAGGGGGGCTCGAGTCACCTACCAAAAATCAGGGCATACGATCATCAAGGGGCGAAGTAGCCGATTGTTATCGGATCCGGTTTCGCACGTCAATCGTGACTCGCCGTCGGCGCTGCATTTGAACCCAATTGATTACGCAGGAAACGCATCGTCTGTTCGGCATTTTCCGCCGGTCCTCGCGGCTGCTGCGGGAAACTCATTGGTCCCGGGTCGGATATCGGCTGAACGTCGAGTTTTTGTTCGCGGTGCGGGTTCAGTTTGTCCAACTGGAGGGCTGTTTCCGCCTTTGCTAACGCGTTTTCAGGGTCTTCTGCCAGAAACGCTGCCCATGCCGCGTGGGCTCGTCCCAAACTGTCGTTGGGGTACAGGGTCTCGGCCTGGCGGTACGCCGCCAACGCGGCCTGAAGATGTTCCTGTCGATTGTTGACGCGAAAAGCGACCACCTGCCAATCGCCCACCTGTAACTGCAATTTGTTGGCCCGTGGGTTCCGCCTGAGCATCTGCTCCACCGCTTCGTCGAATGCCGCCCCCACGGTCGGATTGGCTGTGCGAATCCACTGTTCATGCCGCAAGGCTGCCAGCTGCAGCCATGGCTCGGAGGAATGCGGATCAGCGGCCGCGGCGTGCTGAAGTGTTGTCTCAGCGTGCTCAATTCTCCCGAACTGGCGGGCTGCGTTCGCTTCGGCAAGATAAGCCTGGCTGCGGAGGATTGGGATATAGGCAGTCAGGTAACAGAGCACCAGCAACAGCCCTGCGACACCCACCAGCCCCCACACGACGACCCGCGGTCTCAACGGTGCCGGTCGCTCTTGTTCAACCATGTTCAACGACACGGCCAGCAAGAGCCACAGTGTCAAACTGACGCCGGCGAAGCTGATCCCACCCGCTGCCAGAAGATTGACCAACAAAACCACAACCGCACATAGCAATGTGGGAAGGCTCAGCTGACCATGCCTCACCCAAGTGTGGCAGGCGACCAGCGCCACAAGTCCCAGCGGAAATGCGACCAGAAACAGTGCGAATTCGGGCATGTAGCCAACGAGAAACCCGCACGGGAAATATGCGATCAATATCCCGATGGCCGCACCCAAATAGACGAACCAAGCATCGTCATCGCCGCTGGTCGCCATCGCCGTTTTCGATTCCGCTTTCGTCTTCGCAGCAGTTGGCCTCGGCACATCAGCCGACTGTGGTGTCGTCGTTTGCAACGCCTTTCGTACTTGAAACGCAAAGACGAGCAGTAGGGCAAGCAGAGCACATGCAGCCGGTGTCCCGGCGGTCGCCCAGACCTCCAGCAGAAAATTGTGAGGGTCGGCAATGGTCTCGCTGGCGGCAGGTAGTTTGTAAGCCGTGTAATACTGCTGAAAATTGCCGGGTCCGCAACCGAGCCAAGGATAATCGGCAATCATGCCGGCGGTAGCCTGCCAATACTCGACACGATACTGCAGCGATTTGACTGATTCGGTCAGCACAGGCATATCGAGTGCGCCCATGATCATACCGAAAAACACCAACAGGATTGGGGCGGCGACACAGCCTGTCAGGATTCGCCAGTCGGGCCGCCAGCCTCTTTGTCGGACGTAGATGGCCAGCAAGCCCAAACCGAATACGGTTGCCAGCCAGGCGGTCCGGCTCTTGGTGAGCATCCAGCAGCCCGCTACCAACACGGCGCAAAACAGAAGGCCGGGCACGATACGCCATCTGAGCTTCGCGTCTTTCCAACTTGACCAGGCAGCTCCGATCGCAATCAGCAGCCAGGGCGAAAGGAACCCGGCCAGAGAATTGGTCAAGGTGAATGTGGCGAGCGGTTCGGTACTGTACAAGCGATACTCGAATAGTTTTCGAGCCGGAGAACCGGGAGGCGCTACGATGCCAGCTGCGGCGAGCATTGCATCAGGATTCGCCTCGTAGTCTCTCCGCGAGTTCGGCATGCTAATTTTGTACTGGTAATAACCGTGCCCGGACAGACATACCGCCATCGCCAGCATGACGGCAACCATGGCGCGACGTTGGATTTCGCTGCGGATGACTTCGCGGCAAAGAAAAAACGCAATCCCAAAACTGATCCACTGCCAGACCGTGTTGATCATGGGGCGTGGATGCCCTTGCGAGCGCATGATTACGGTACTGATGACGATCAGCACCAACAAGATCCCGAATACGCAAGCCGTGGAGGCGGCGTAGAGCGAATAGTCTTTGCGGAGCATCTTCGCGGTGCACCACGCGACCAGCAATACAAGCCACAGCATGACGAGTACGATGCCGGTTCCCTCGGAGGCGGCGGCCTCGCTGGGAAGCAACAAAGTTGCCACAAAGAGCGCTGCGAGCCAGGCCAGCCATAGCCTCTGCAGTCGTAAAGCGACTGACGCGGCGGACGCAGCCGTCGGTTTTGCCTGCGATTTGTGTAAACGTCGTTTCACTCGTTCAGTTTTCGCCGCGCCGAAGTTTCCAGGATAGCGATCAACAGTAGGACACATGAGATCATCGAAATCACCACGATCGCGCCCATTAAGTCTAATCGGTGCAGAAGCACCGCGCCCAATCCGCAGGTGGTCGTCATGAGATAGACCGTGAGTACTGCTTGTGTTTTCGTCAAACCGAGCTCGACAAGCCGATGTGAAAAGTGATTCTTGTCTGCGTGAAAAGGGCTCTCGCCGGATCGAACCCGGATCCAGATCACCGTGATCATGTCGTACAAAGGTACGGCCATGACACAAAGCGGTGCCAGGATTGCCAACGGTGCTTTGCTTTCATAGCCGGTATACGTTGCCAACAGGGTAGCGACGGCAATGCAAAACCCGATGAAGTAGCTGCCGGCGTCGCCCATAAAGATTCGCGCGGGCGGCCGGTTGTGCCAGAGAAATCCTAGTAGCGACCCAACCAGGACCAACAAAAAACCCGCCACGAAAAGTTGCGGTTGCTTGGTGATTGGATCGGGAGAAATCAGCATCACTGTCGCCAGCAGGGCCGAAGAAATGCCCGCCACACCAGCCGAAAGTCCGTCCATGTTGTCCAGCATGTTGAAGGAGTTGATCAAGGCGACAATCCAGATCGTCGATAAGCCCATCGAGATGATCCAGCTCAGACGAGGCAAATCGATGAAGGCCGTCAACCGCCAACCCTGTGTGACGACACAGAACGCAGCCACGGCGAATTGAATCGAAATCCGCACCCGCCAATCCAAGCCGCGTCGATCGTCGATCAAACCGACGACCATCAGAATTGTGGCACCACCGAGCAGAACCCAGAGCCCAGCCGATCGATCCAAGAGACCGGTGAGATGCGGACGAGCGAACTCGGGCAAGAGGTCGCCAATCGCCGGGCTGTTGATCGCCACGATCAAAATGACTTGTCCGACGAGAAACGGAATCAGCACTCCGATTGCGATACCGATTCCGCCACCCATCGGTGTTGGCGTTAGATGGACTTTGCGTTCGTTCGGCCGATCGATCAATCCCCAGCGGGGTGCCAATCGCCGAGCGGCGAAAGTCGCCAGCCAAGCAACCAACATGCTTGGCATGATCGCCCCGCCCACAAACCAAATCGTCGATTCCAGATTCATGGGTGGCGATCAGCAAAGGGCGTTGAAATCTGCGGAGGACAACGAACAGCGGTGCGAGAATTCGCGGCACGTGCTGCCTGACATGGTCGCCATCTCCAGGGCAGGACAAATGGCACAATGCCAGAGACAGGTCGCTGCCTTTGATAAGTACGTTGCACGGATGATTCTGTTCGTTTCTCCGATTATTGCGGTGGATTAGGTTGCTCACGCAGTTTCTTACGAAGGAATTCTCGGCAGCGCGAAAAGAAATCGTGATATTCGCAACGCTTGTAATCGGGATAGGTCCAGGGCCGATCTCGCCAACGACCAGCGTGATAGAACAGCGTGACCTCGGCGAAAACTCCGGCACCCAGATAGATGCGATGATCACGGTCCTTGGTTGTCGCCAGCACCAACTTGGCCTCTGTGATGTAACCCGGATCCAGGTTTAATGGTCGCGGTTCTGGCCAGTCATGTTCACGAGCGTATTCGTCTTCCCATTGGTTGGTTTCGAGCTTGATCTCGGCAAGGCGGCCTGGGTCCGCAAGATGTTCAAATGCCAGCAGTTGTTTCTTCAACGCCGGCCCCATCGTCTTCTCATAATACGGAGTTTCGTCGAAATCAAACACGTCGCTCGTCAATGCCAACGGGCTCCAATCCTGTCCGGCACGTGTCCGGCTCCAATTCAAGGCCGTTTCGTAACGGCTAAACACGGCCATGACCAGGAGGGTCGGGCGTGGTTTGCGAATCTGACCCATGAGTGGTTTACGTGTTCCTAATACGCCTTGGCGAAAACTCCACGTCGATTGGTCGGCTTACCGGTAAAGATGCAAGTACCTTCTTCTTGACGATCTGCCAATGAAACGCAACGAATCGTCACTTTCAGTTTCTTTAGAAGCTGCTGTACAGATGGATCTTCGACAAAACAACATGAGGCGAAGCCCCCGTGAATCTCTGGTTTGTTTGGATTCTTCGCGGTGAAGTACGCCTTGAAGTCGTCTACGTTGTCAATCACTCGCGAGTTGTCGTCGCGCAGCTTCTTGGCTCTGGCAAACAGGTTCTCTTGGATTTCGTCCAATGTCTTCCCGATGTTGGCCACAAACTCGTCTCGTGAAGAGGACGCTTTTTCGCCGGTGTCTCGGCGGCCGACAAAGACCCCATTCTTGGCAATGTCTTTGGGGCCAACTTCGACACGTAGTGGCACGCCCCGCTTAATGTGATACCAGTTCTTCTCGCCGCCTCGCAGGTCGCGATCGTCAATCATGACTTCGACATGACCGTCCGAAAACGTCTGATTGGCCAGTTCCTTTTTCAGCGACTCGCAGTAAGGTAGCACCGTGGTTCGGTCCTCGTCGCTTCGGCAGATTGGCAGAATCACGACGTGCTTGGGTGCCAGACGTGGCGGCAAGACAAGGCCATCGTCGTCAGAATGCGTCATGATCAAGGCACCAACCAATCGCGTCGAAACACCCCACGAAGTAGTCCAACAGAACTCTTCTTCGCCTTCCTGATTTTGGAAGCTCATCTCCTGAGCACGTGAAAAGTTTTGTCCAAGAAAATGCGAAGTGCCGGCCTGCAGAGCCTTGCGATCTTGCATCATCGCTTCGATCGACAGTGTCTGTACGGCGCCGGGGAATCGTTCGTCAGCTGTCTTTTCACCTTTGATGACCGGCATCGCCATGTACGTTTCCGCAAACTCGGCGTAGACGTCCAGCATCAGTCGAGTTTCGTCCAACGCTTCTTTTTCGGTAGCGTGTGCCGTATGGCCTTCTTGCCAGAGAAATTCGGTGGTTCGCAGGAACATCCGCGTCCGCATCTCCCACCGCACGACGTTGGCCCACTGATTGATCAAAAGAGGCAAATCGCGGTACGACTGAATCCATTTGGCGAACATCACGCCGATGATCGTCTCGCTGGTGGGCCGGACAACCAGTGGTTCCTCCAACTTGCCTTTCGGCTCTAGTCCGCCCTCAGGTCCAGGTTCCAGGCGGTGGTGCGTGACGACCGCACACTCTTTGGCGAATCCTTCCACGTGTTCAGCCTCTTTTTCCAGGAAGCTCATCGGGATGAACAGGGGAAAGTAGGCATTTTCGTGGCCCGTCTCCTTGAACATGCGGTCCAGCACACGCTGCATGTTTTCCCAGATCGCCCAGCCCCAAGGCTTGATGACCATGCAGCCACGCACCGGAGAGATTTCCGCCAGATCAGCGGCCCGCACAACCTGTTGGTACCATTCGGGATAGTCATCTTCGCGTGTTGGGCTAATCGCGTTCTTGGCTTTCTTGGCCATTCGTGTTTCGTCTTTCGCTGCGGACTTGAAGTTCAGCCGGCATTCTAGGGAGTTCCGTACGGCATCGGCAATATCCGTTTGAAAATGGCACATCTCGCTGCACCGGAGAGGCTTTGAATTTATCTGACTTCGTGTTGTCGCCATAGAAGTTGGCACGCTCCGTGCGCCATAACCCTTCCAAAACCACACGTTTTGAATTAGTGACTGGCGGGCGGCACACGGAGTGTGCCTGCTACCTTATGAATTCACAAGATCGGACCTTCGTCGCGGCTTGCGACTATCCAGTGATCGACCTAGAATCGACGGGTTTCGCACGCTCTCTGCCTGGAAAGTAGGACCCATGTCGCGCCGCTTCATCGCTCAACTTGGTGAGAACGAGAACCTCGACGAGGTTTTCCTGGTTGCCGAAAAGCAACTTCGAGCCAATCGCAACGGTAATCTCTATCTGCAAGTTCGCTTGACAGACAAAACCGGGTCCATGATCGGAATGATGTGGAATTCGAATGATCGCGTGTACGCGAGTTTTGAGACCGGCGATTATTTGCGAGTGGAAGGCGCGACGCAAGTCTACAACGGCAACCTTCAGGTCATCTTGAACCATGTCGAAAAGACCGTGCTTGAGAAAGTAGACGAAGCCGACTTCGCAACTCTGACGACCGACGATGTCGATCGGTTGGTGGCGAGTGTCAGCAGGCACCTGCGTGCACTCGGAGACCATCACCTGCACAATCTTGCCGAGTGCTTTTTGATGGACGAGACGTTCATGGCCAAGTACTCGACGGCACCTGCCGGCATCAAGCTGCACCATGCCTATAAAGGCGGCTTGATCGAACACGTCATCAGTTTGATGGACCTGTGTGCCTCCGTCGGTGCTCACTACGGTGTCGTGGACACGGATCTATTGGTCATGGGGGCATTCCTCCACGATGTGGGCAAAATCGATGAGCTGAGTTTCGAGCGCGAACTTTCTTATAGCGACGCCGGACAGATGATCGGACATGTTGTCCAGGGCGTTGGAATTCTGGATACGAAAGTAAGAGAAGCGGAACAGTTATCGGGCGAGCCGTTTCCAAAAGAACTTCATTTGCGTTTGCAGCACATGATTGTCAGCCATCACGGCCAATACGAATATGGCAGCCCGAAATTGCCTATGACGCTTGAAGCGATCACGCTGCATTTTCTGGATAACTTGGATTCCAAGATCCAGAGCGTGACTCAGATCATCAATGAAGATGCCAACGCCGATAGCAACTGGACTTCCTACAATCCGGCGTTGGGCCGCAAATTGTTCAAAACGATCGAGAGCGAACCGCGAGTAGAATAGCACTCGCCGCTGGCGCCGTCCGCTCAAAAGTTTGCCCCGAGTTTTCAGCTTTGACGGGTCGATCGGCATAGTTCTTCTTGGATCTCACCCGTGGCGGTGGAAAGCTTTGCCATGTTGGCCTTCCGCCCCAAATGCGTCAGCGTCTCGCTGGCGCGGTCGTGGACCGCCGGCAAGGCGATCAACAAGAGAATTGAGATCCGTCAAACCGTTGGCATCAAAGGGAGGATTATTCGCATAACCAGGATTACACGCAGAACGCCTCGCTGGAAAGGCCAAGAGGTACTGCCACGCGGCACGATTGCGGGCGTCGCCCTCGATCCGGGCGACCTATAGTTGGGAAACCGTTTCGCGCCACCATTGTGGGAAGGCCGATTTGTTCGAAAACCCGGATTTCCATGAAGATGTCACACCAACGTTCTTTTCTGCCAAGCGTGAAAACCACTCTTGTGACGTTCAACAATCACTATTGGTTGTGGGTTCTGCCCACCTTGGTGATGACCATCGGTGCCGCAGGCTACGCCATCGTCCGTCCGGAGGCGTGGTCGTGTTCACAGGCACTTGTGGTTCGGGAAGAAGCGTCTGGCAACGACCAGCGACTGGGGCGTTTTGATAGTGTGGATTCCATGAAGGCCTTTCAGGAGACGATCCTGGAAGTCGCTCGTAGCCGTGACGTGATCGCCGCTTCACTCAAGAAAGTGGCACCACCCGCCAATCACTCATCGCCGGGGGAATGGCCGACCGTCGACGACATCGAAGCCATGCAGAAACATGTCACCGTTAGTGCACCAAAAGGTGCCGAGTTCGGTCGTACGGAGGTCATCTACATTGGCGTCATCGGGCATGGCCGTCAAGATGCACTCGACCGCAATGCCGCATTGTGTGACCAGGTGCAGAAGGAGTTGTCCAATCTCCGTAACACGAAAGCTGGTAGTGTGATCGTTGAATTGGAAGAGTCGTTGCGTCTTGCGACTCACGAGTTGAATGATGCCACCGAGAGGTTGGAGACCATGGAACGAGAGGTCGGCAACGATCTGGGCGAACTGCGGAGCTTGAATGAATCCGGTGCCGGCAGCAGCAACCTGCGGGCGGCATTGAATGAAGTGAAGACTGAATTGCGACAAGCCACATCCGCTATGGAAGCAAACCAACAACTCCACGATCTTCTGGTGCGTGCACAGGACGATGCGAATGAACTACTCGCCACCCCCAGCCGGCTCTTGGAATCGCAGCCCAGTCTCCGACGTTTGAAGGAAGGGCTGGTTGACGCTCAGTTGCGAACCGCGAAATTGCGAGGCAAGATGCGCAACGGTCATCCACTTGTCGTTTCAGCCGAACGGTCTGAAGACGAGGTCAGACAGAACTTGCACGCTGAAATTGCTTCCTCCTTGCGTGGCCTGGAAGGTGATGGCGGAGTCGTCAAGCAACGCCTCGATGCACTCACCGAGCAGCACGCTGATCTACAGGCACGACTGAATCGCGTTGCAGGCTTGCGTGTCAGATATAGCAATCTGGTAGACGACGTTCGGCAACGGAACGAGATCATTCAGCAAGCGCAACGTGATCTGGCCGATATGCGGGCCAGCCGTAACGCTGCACTTTCGACCAGCCTACTGACTCGGTTCAACGCGCCGGTAGTGGGTGATGTACCAGATGGGCCAGCAACGGTGATCGTCATCGCCGCCGGGTTGGCTGGCGGTCTAGCCACCGGTGTTGGATTGGTGTTTCTCCTTGTTCCGCCCGGTGGAGTCAAGGGCCGCCGATGGGCAGACTATCTGGAAGCCGGCCGTCGCGCGACGGACCGGTTACTCGGCCGCCGAGCATCAGACGACGGAAACTCGCAACAAAGTTCCAGCAAAGTGGCCGGTGATGGCGGGCGAGAGACGCCACGGCCCGACAAGAATCAGCAAGAGGCTCCGCTGGATGATGGGACACTTGTGACACGTGCGGCAACAGAAAACGCACGTCGAGCAGCCGACCACGATGAACGCGAACGCCGACAGACGCACGGTCGACGATCGGAAGATGGGATCCACCGGAGTTAATCAGCCGCCAACCTGCGGGCTTTGATCGAAAACATGTAGGGAATCCGATCACGCAACCTGGCATTGACCCAACAGCCGGGTTCGATTTCACGCATACCTTCCCCCAGTTGATAAGCGCTGTAGGGAAACTCGTGAAAAAGTTCGATCTGAAGGCGCTGATTGCGAATTGCGTTGATCACGTCACTCAACGTGTGGTTCCACCAGTGTTCTCGTTGCGGTTCATGTGGTTCGCCGTCAGTATACGTGTGTGTCGAAACAACCTCGTCCGGCGTGTCGCGGGGGAAGTACGAATTCTGAATCTCGCCGTCGTCATTGAATTGGCTATAGAAGGGATGGAATTCGAGCAGGTAGAGAATGCCGCCGGGCTTCAAATGGTGATGGACCACGCGCGCCCAGCGATCGAGATCCGGCAACCAGCCGACCACGCCGAAAGACGCAAATACGATGTCGAATTGTTCGTTCAATTCGCTGGGCAGATCGTAGATGTTGTGACAGAGAAACTTCGCAGACAATTTCAGAGACTCGGCGAGCTGACGAGCGGCGGCGATCGAATGGTCTGAGAAATCAACACCTGTCACTTGGGCACCCAGACGCGCCAACGATAGTGTGTCTTGCCCAAAATGACATTGCAGGTGCAGCAGCGACCGCCCCGCTAGGTCGCCAATTTCCTCCTGTTCGATTCCGCAGAGCGTCGTCCGACCGGCTTTGAAGCCGGCCATGTCATAGAAAGCGGACTTTAAGTGAATCGGTGTACGCTTGTTCCAGAGAGCGCGGTTGTCCTCAAAAAAATCTCGTTCTGACATTGTACGTATCGTCCCCATTCTTCGGTGACGAGGATATTGATGGTTGCAAACGGAATCAAAACAGCAGGCATGATTCCATCGACCCTCAGGATGTTACGCAACGTTAGAGACTACACGTTCATGGGACTTCCGGCCGGCCGGTTGTTTTTCCGTATGAAGTGCGGACTAGCCGGAATCCACATAGTCGAACCACGAACAGCGATGCGAGCAAGACCGTTGCCTCGACGATCATCATTGTGATCCAGAACCACAATTCGCCCTCTTCGAGAGAATACGTTGGAATACAGGCCGTTAGCAATCCAATGAACAAGACCACACAACTGCGAAGGATCAGATGTGCTCGTCCCAGCAGCGCCCAGACCGAAGTTACACCGACCGACACAAAGCACAGACTGAGCGTCAGAATAAAGGCCAACTGATCCGCTCGTTGAAAGTACGGTTGTAGCCATCGTCCTATCCCAAGAATACAACCGATGACAAATGTGAGCAGCATCAAATGACGAATCGAGAATTGCAAGCCTTCCGCGCTTACCGAATTCGTCGCCATCGCTGTGCGCTCGAGTCGCGCCATGAACCACCGAACAACAAGCATTACTCCGGCTACGACTACCGTTGATAGAAAAACGAGCAAAAGGAGTTCCGAACCCCAATTGCCCAAACTGAAACAGAATTGTGGGCCGAGATAGGCCAAACCGATCGTGACGCCGACCAGTCGGATCGGCCATCCGAGCGTCGCCAATCCTCCCCAAATGCCAAGCAAACTGGTCTGGCTGAAGAACAACCCGACGTAGATCGCGAGTAAGATCTCGGGTGGACCATTCTCGGCGAAGAACCCAGTTGTCAGGCCGCAAAGAACATGGGCAAGTGCTAGAATCACGAGGGATAGTTTTTGATTCATTCGCGACACAATCAATGAGTTAGTTTCTTGCGATCAGCCCTCGTATGCCCGCGTGTACCGTCAATCTCGGGCCGCCAACGGGGAGAAGATCCGTCGCCACCGTTAACGAAGACAACTAGCGTTGAGCAGCGGTTGATTTTCCAACGGACTGCCCGTTGAAGCAAGGTGTGACCGAAGGCTCTCGGCACGAACATGGTGCTGGATGCCGACCCCGAGTTAGATGTTGCGTCGCTTGAATCAAGGAATCGACCGTACCGTCAGTTAGCCCGACTGGCCGGCCGGTGGGTCGGCGATGGCCGGTTCGAGATCGAACAGTTGACGTTTCCAGCGGAGGGCCTGGGCTCGCCAGGCCAGACGCGGGTAGTGGCAAAACCGAGAGCTTGTGCTGGCCCGGGTTCGCCATTTGGTCTTGTATGCCGACGGGGTCTCACCCAGGTCGAAGGTTCGGTCACCGTGTTGGCAGCCGTCACGAAGTGAGCGGGCCAGCAAGACGGCACCCGGTCCGGCCTGGGCGAAGGCTGGATCGAATCCGGTCCGTAACCCGTAAACGCCGTTCTGAAAAACGTAATCGTAACTAAACGCAATCGGTTCGTCGTTTAGCGTTAGCAGGTTGATTGATGCAGCGTGTCGATCTACGGCCGCACGATGGACGTCGCGAAGGAATCTCTGTACGGGCGCATCCGTCAAGGTGTTGCCCGAGGCGACGGCCGCCTGCCAGCTGCGGGCCGCGACCTGTTCGCACTGCTGGTAAAGATCCCAGCGCGGGTCGGTGGCAGTCGGACGGCAGTGGATTGAATCGAGCCGCCCATCGCTGGCGAGTCGTTTTTCGCTGCGTCGCACATTGTTGCGCAACTTGCTGGTCCGACTTGCCCAATATCTGCCCCAGCCGTCGCTCAGGTCAATCCACGATAGTTCGCAGGTTGCACAGCGGACTGCGGACAGGTCGACCTGTTGCAATGACGTTTCGGTCGCGGTGGCGACTGGACCCTCCGCCCACCGCAGATCAAGCACGTCCCAGTCGCGCGGGCGCCGCCGGAGCCAGCTCAGAGCGGACACGAGTGTTTCGCGTGGCTGCGGGCCGATCGGGCCGAACGATGTGCCCCAGTTGTCCAACGGATAACCGAGGACGCGGGCCGTTCCGATACGGGACTTCTCCCAATAGACGGCCAGGGGCAAAATACCGATCGGCCGCGTGCCGTCCTGCACGACGAAGACGCGCAACTGCTGCGAGTCGCCATGATGCCGCCAATAGACGGTCAGCCAATCCAGAGTTTGAAAGAATGTTGCCCGCGGCGTCTCCGCGAGCAAGCGGTCCCAATCATCCCGAAGGTCCGCGAGATCGTCCGGCGAGTCGACCAGACGCACGTCGTAGTCTGTCATAGGAAGCTCAATACGCATTCTTGCCGGAGACGACAACAGTCGCGGTTTTCAAAATGATCTTGAAGTCCATCCAGAGCGACCATTCGCGGATGTACTGCAGGTCGCATTGAATACGATTGACCATTTTGTCCAGAGTGTCCGTTTCGCCTCGCCAACCAAGCACTTGAGCCAGGCCCGTGATGCCGGGCTTGACTTTATGACGGAGCCTGTAGCCGGGGATCAAGCGTCGATACTGTTCATTGTGGGCGGTCGCGTGCGGTCGCGGTCCGACCAGAGACATACTGCCGTTAAGTACATTGAACAGTTGTGGTAGTTCGTCCAGAGACGAGCGACGGAGGAGTCCGCCCAGCTTGGTGACGCGGGCGTCGTTTGCGGTGGCCTGCTTCACGTTTGTATCATTTTCGCAGACCGACATACTACGGAATTTCCAGACGCGGATCTCACGGCCGTCGAGCCCGTAGCGCAGCTGGCGAAAGAAGACCGGACCTCGCGAAGTTAGTTTGATCAGGCCGGCGATCACCATCATGGGCAGGGCCGCGATCCCCAGAAAGGCCGTGGCCAGGCACATGTCGACGACTCGCTTGAGCAAGCCATCGACGCCGTAGAACGGGTTTTCGAAAACGCTGACGACAGGCAATCCATTAATGTCCGTCCATCGTGAATGCAGTAATTCGAAAACGAAAAAGTCAGGGACAATGTAGACCGAAGCTGTGGTGTCCGCCAATTGGTTGAGCAGTTCTCGTGTGCGTTTTTCAGCTCGCATCGGAAGCGTGATGTAGATGCGATCGACTTCTCCGCGACGGGCCAAGTTCACCAGCTCTTGGATTTTTCCCCGACGTTCGCCAACATCAAGGGGCAGCGGTCCGGTGCGTTTCGTGGGGCGGTCGTCATAGAATCCGGTCAACGTGAGACCGAATTCCGGCGAATCTTCCAAGTTGCGAGCCAGTCGGACGGCCAATTCGTTGACTCCAACGATGGCAAACTTGCGCGACCCGTATCCGTGTGATCGATACCAGCGCTGAAGGCAGCGAACGCTCAGGCGAGAGACGGCGAACAACGCCGAGATTGTGGTCAAGCCGATGCCCATTCCGACACGCGACATGTGATCTGTGTAGCGGGTCAAGAAGCCGGCGGCCAGCAAGATGCCGAAACTGTAGACCAGCGTCAGGACGGCGGTGGCGATTTCGCGATACGTCGCGACGCCACGCCAGTTGCGATAGAGTGCGGTGAATTCGCCAATGGTGAAGAGCACCAGAATCGTGATCGCAGCCGCAAGCCAGTACTGCGTATTGACATTCACGCGTGGATACTGGGCAGCGGCCAGGAAACCAAGCAGCACGGCAGCGGCATCTGAAACGCGCAGCAAACCGTCTGTCAGCGAGCGTTCTCTATGAATTCCAATGGGGGACATGGTTGATTCTGGCGGTTAATGGCCAGCCCGGACTTTCTGCCTGGCCGCAACGTCGTTGGGTGGCTTCGCAAACCAGGCTACGTCGGTTGCCTCGACGTTGCGGGAGCAACGTGAGGACTCGAAAATATAGGTCATGCCAACGGTGGTTGGGGGCAGATGGGTGGGCCGTGGTCTGTTTGCGAATCGTCGCAGTCGTTGCAGTCCAATCGATTGGCAACTCCTTTGCAATCGGGCGATTGCAAGATACAGTTCAAGCATGAACCAAAACGAACCAACACGATCAGAAGTCGAATCCGCCGTGCTCGCATACGTCACGGCACCTAACTATCAACCGGTTAAGCCCAAAGTGATCGCCAGGAAACTGGGTTTTTCCACCGATCAACATTCGCATGTCCGGCGGGCGATCAAACGGCTGGTCAAGCGTCATGAACTGGCCTGGGGTACGAAGCACCTGGTAAAGGTGGGGGCCAGGAAAGTCACTCCTGCGGGACCATCCGAGCAACCTCCCCAACCGGAACACGAAGCCGAAACGATACTCAACTTGTCCGCAGTCGACGAAAAGAAAGGCGACCGGACCGCACTGGAGGTTTCAGCTTCCGAACCGACTCGGACGCCGTTAGACATCGAAGCGGAAGCTCCCCAGGGTCGCAACAAGTCGGGTAGGGAAAAGAAGGCCAAGACGACCAGCGGCGTTTTCCGCCGCGCGGCGGCCGGTTTTGGTTTCGTCCGGCCACCGGGCGGCAGCCCTGAACGGCACGACGATATTTTTATCCCGTTTCACAAGACAATGGATGCGGCCAACGGCGACCTGGTGGCGGTGCGGTTAGACAACCGGTCTTTGCCGAAGCGCGAAGCGCGATTATCCGGCGCGATTGTCGAGATTATCGAACGTGAGACGCATTGCTTTGTGGGAGTCTACGACGAACGCGACGATTTCGGTTTTGTCCAAGTCGATGGCGGCGTTTTCGCGCAGGATATCTTTGTCGGTGATCCTGGTGCCAAGAGCGCCAGCCCGATGGACAAGGTCGTCATCGAGATGGTCCGCTTTCCATCACCGCGTCATGAAGGTGAAGCGGTGATTGTCGAAGTGCTCGGTCCACGCGGACAACCAAAAGTCGACACGCTGTCGATCATTCGCGAGTTCGACTTGCCTGAGGAGTTTTCCGAAGAAGTCATGGCGGCGGCACATGCGGAAGCGGAAGCCTTCGACGAATCGATTGGGGACGATCGAGATGATTTTACCGGTGCGACGGTGATCACAATTGACCCGGCCGACGCCCGTGACTTCGACGACGCGATTTCGTTGGAGCGATTGGAGAACGGACATTTTCGATTGAGTGTCCACATCGCCGATGTCGCGCATTTTGTGCAGCCAGGTTCGACTTTGGACGAAGAAGCCCGCGAGCGCGCGACCAGCATCTATCTTCCGGACATGGTGATTCCGATGCTGCCCGAAGTGATTTCGAACAATCTGGCGAGTCTTCAACCGGGGCGCGTCCGGTATGCGAAGACCGTGATGATGGAGTTCACTCCCGATGGGGAGCGTGTGGCATCCGAATACCGACGCGCCGCAATCAAGAGTGATCATCGTTTCACCTACGAAGAGGTTGACGAATTCTTGGCTGACCGTGCGCCCTGGGCTTCTCGGTTGTCACCGGAAGTGTTCACGCTGTTATCGGACATGCACGAATTGGCCATGACACTCCGCCGCCGGAGATTGGATGCCGGGGCCATCGAATTGACGCTGCCCGAGGTGAAGATCGATCTGGACAAGAAGGGACGTGTTAAAGGGGCGCATGTCGTTCAGAACACGGAAAGCCATCAGATTATTGAAGAGTTCATGTTGGCGGCAAACGAATCCGCGGCGGACCTCTTGCACGAAAAGAAATGGAATTTCCTGCGTCGGATTCACGAGACACCGGATCCGCGTAAGCTGCAAGCCTTGTCGGAGTTTGTTCGAGGGTTGGGGATCAAATGCGAGTCGTTGGAGAGCCGCTTCGAAATCAAACGTGTGGTCGAAGCCGTGGTCGGACAACCGGAAGAACGCGCTGTGCATTACGCAGTGCTGCGGAGCATGAAGAAGGCCCGATACGGACCCGATGTCGAAGCGCATTATGCCTTGCACAGCAAGAACTACTGCCATTTCACGTCGCCCATTCGTCGCTATCCCGATCTGACGGTTCACCGTATGCTGGACGCTTTGTTGGTTGCCAAGCGGCCGGCGGACGATTTTGACCAGATGGCCCTGCTCGGCGAACACTGTTCCGTGCGCGAGCAGCGCGCCGAACAGGCCGAACGGGAATTGATCCGTGTCAAGCTGCTGACCTATCTGAAAGAGAAAGTCGGCGAGCAGATGGATGCCGTTGTCACCGGTGTGACGAAATACGGACTCTTCGCGCAGGGGATCGAACTTCCGGCCGAAGGGCTGCTGCACATCAAGTCGCTGGTCGACGACACGTATGACTTCGAGCCACAATCGCACAGCCTGGTCGGCCGCCGCGGCAATACGTTTCGGCTGGGTGATCTGATCCGCGTGGAAATCGCCCGCGTCGATCCGGACTTGCGCGAGTTGGATTTTCGACTCGTCCACAAGACTGAGCGAGCCAAACCCAGGCGCTCTGCTGACAAGAAACGTGCCGGAAAGAGCAAGAGGGAAGGCAAGAAAGCCAGTAAGCCAACTTCAGGTAAGCTAACTTCAGGTAAGCCAGGCAAAGCCGCAAAGAAGAATAAGGGCGGGAAACGAAAGCCGCGTTAGTCGACGAAAGAACCCTGGCAATGCGAGCTGGGGAGAAACTCTGAGAAGTGTGCCGTTCCTCACGAACAAGCTCAAGTCGTTCTGTCGAAACAACCGAATGTCCTGACACATCTCTCGGAGAATTCGACATGAGACAGTTATTTCGCTGGTTTTTGCCTGTCCTGGCGATCGTCGTCGCCGCTTCTGGGTGTTCAACAACGCAGCATCGGCAGAGCCCGATGGGTGCCCTTTCTGGCAGAAATGCCAACCCGGCGGCAACCACCCCTGCCCAATTGGCCGGCTATCTTCCGGGTGCGCTCCAACCATCGGCGGGTGGTTATCAAGCCAGTCTTGCTTCAGCATCGCGATCTGGTCCGGCGGCAAAGCGGTTTCAGATTCCAAAATGTATGACATCTTCCTGACGACGCTAAGCTCGGTCACATCGTGCATGTGACGTTGATACGGAATACCGCCCAGGAATATCTACATAGCCGCCAGCGGCTCGCTGGCAATGGTCGTCATCACCAAGAGCTCGTGCCGGTTCACTGTAGCGGCTTTTCGCCGTTTGGACTCACAAGACCAAACGCCGCGGACGCCACACGTCGGTGCGACACGCACTAGTCGGGACGTGTCAATCGGCTAGAATGCTGCAACTGTCTGGTGGCAGCGATTTGACCTCTCCGGGCGCGAACGTGACATGACCGACGACGGCCTTTTGAAAACTCCTCTCCATCAGTGGCACGTTGATCATGGCGGACGCATGGTTGATTTCGCCGGCTGGTCAATGCCCGTGCAGTACACGTCGATCGTCAGCGAGCATCAGGCCACTCGAACCGGCGTCGGGCTGTTCGACATTTCCCATATGGGCCGCTTGCGCTTCGACGGCGCGGGATCCGCAGCGTTTTTGGACCAGCTCTTGACGCGGCGTGTTGTGGGGATTGGGGCCGGTCTGATCCGTTATTCGCTGGTCGTCAATGAAAGTGGCGGGATCTTGGACGACGTCTTGGTCTACTATTTGACCGAGCCGTGCGGCGAGTCCTTTCACATGCTGGTGGTCAATGCGAGTAACCGCCAGAAGATTGTGGATTGGATCCAGGGTCACCTGACGCCCGAGCATGGCGTCCGGTTCGAGGACCAAACGACGGACACTGCGATGATCGCCGTCCAGGGGCCCAATGCGATCCGACTCGTGGAACCGTTGGTTGACACACCGGTCGCCGCGTTGAAGTACTATTCCGGTGCCGTGACGCAGATCCGTGGTGCGCCCGGAATTGTCAGTCGGACGGGCTACACGGGCGAAGATGGTTGCGAGCTGATTGTACCGGCAGCAGACGCCGCAACACTGTGGGAGCAACTCGCCGAGGATGGCGCTGCGTTGGGCCTGCAACCAGCCGGCTTGGGAGCACGCGACACGCTGCGGTTGGAGGCCGCAATGCCCCTCTATGGCCACGAATTATCCGAACAGATCGATCCCTACCAGGCTGGTCTTGGTTTTGCGGTCCACCTGAAGGATCGGCACTTCATCGGCCATGCGGCGCTGACCAAGTCGAAGGAGGCCGGCGATTGGCCTCGTCGAGTCGGGCTGCAGATGGGGGGTAAACGCGTCGCGCGCGAACAGTTTGCTGTGTTGGCTGCAGGCGAGGTCGTGGGGGCGGTGACCAGTGGAACGTATTCACCGACCCTTGAGCGTCCGATCGCAATGGCTTATGTTCGGTCCGATGTGGCTGACGTCGGCACGGAACTGGAAGTTGACATACGCGGTCGCAGGGTCTCAGCCCAAGTGGTGCTGCTACCCTTTTATCGTCGCCACCGGACGTGAACAGAAATCAACACTGGGTAATAAATGTGGATGCAAAGTAATCGGTACAAAGTAATCGACAAAGAGTAATGGATGACGTGCAGCGGTGGGTTGCTTCCGTTGCCTGGTCTCAAGAGAGGACGACGCTGTGGATCCAAGAAATGTGAAACCCGAGGAACTGCTTTACGCGGAAACGCACGAGTGGGTCCGGGTGACTGAAGAGGATGGCCAACAAGTTGCCACAATCGGCATTTCCGCATTTGCCGTCGAGCAACTGACGGACTTGGTCTTTATGGAACTGCCCGCTATTGGGACTCAAGTTGAAGCGCAAGGCGAGTTTGGCGAGGTCGAATCGGTCAAGGCCGTCAGCACGCTCTACAGCCCGATCGCGGGCGAGATCATTGCGGTTAACGAGAAGTTCATTGTGGATAACGAGAAGGTGGCAGATGCCCTCGAATTGCTCGGTCAAGATCCGTTCGGTGAAGGTTGGCTGATCAAGGTCAAGATCTCTGACGAGTCTGGGCTGGCTAAGCTGCTCGATCACGCCGCGTACCAAAAACAGTGTGCCGAAGCGGAGTGATCCGCCCGACGGTCCTGCCGACACCATGTAGATAGACTCGAGCCGACGAACCATGCCCTACACATTTAACACCGACGAAGAACAACGCCAAATGCTGGAAGCTATCGAGGCCTCGTCGATTGACGACCTGTTTGCCTGCATTCCAGAGTCGTTGCGGCATGACGGGCCGCTCGATCTGCCCGACGCGTTGACCGAACTTGAATTGGCACAGCACATGTCCGTCTTGGCCGGCCGCAACATTCCGGCTGGCGAGCGGATCTGTTTTCTGGGCGGTGGCAGCTACGATCATTTCATTCCGGCCGTGGTGGATGCCATCGCCTCGCGCAGCGAGTTTCTTACATCCTATACGCCATATCAACCGGAGGTCAGTCAAGGAAACCTCCAGGCGATGTTCGAGTATCAGACGTTGATTTGTCAGCTGACCGGCATGGACGTATCCAACGCAAGTCTGTACGACGGCGGGAGTGCGGTCGTCGAAGCTGTATTGCTGTGTATGCGCGTGACGAGACGGCCCGCCAAAGTGGTCACGACGTCCAGCGTGCATCCCGAGTACCGGCAGATTATCGAAACCTACTTCGCCCAACTGGATACCGAATTGGTCACCGTTGGCGCGCCCGACGGCTCCGTGTCATTGGAGGAACTAGCGGCTGCGGTCGACGACGACACGGCTTGCGTACTGTTACAACACCCGAATTTTTTCGGATGCCTGGAAGATGTCGAAGCGGTGGCGAAAATCGCACATGATCGCGGTGCGTTGTTGGCGTTGTCGGTCGATCCGATTAGTTTGGGGCTGTTGAAACGGCCAGGCGATATGGGGGCGGACGTCGTAGTCGCCGAAGGCCAGTCACTTGGTACGCCAATGCAGTACGGTGGTCCTTATTTGGGGATTATGGCGTGTCGTGAAAAGTTCGTGCGTCGCTTGCCGGGGCGGATTGCCGGGCAAACGACCGATCGCCGCAATCGACGTTGTTGGGTGCTGACGCTGCAGACCCGCGAGCAGCACATTCGTCGCGAAAAATCGACCAGCAATATCTGCACAAATCAGGGGCTGTTCGCGCTGCGGGCCGCCGTTTATCTGGCCACCCTTGGTCCACAGGGGTTGCGCGAGACCGCCAATCTGTGTCTACAAAAGTCACACTACGCGATCGATCAGATCACGGCGGATGATCGGTTTGAACTTGCCTTTACCAGCCCAACGTTCAAAGAATTTGTCATACGGGATCGAGCGGGGCAGGTCAATGAAGTGCTCGCCGCCGCTCTCGATTCGGACATTTTGGCAGGTGTGTCGTTGGCTTGCTGGTATCCAGATCTGGCGGATTGTCTCTTGGTGACCGTTACGGAAAAACGTACAAAGCGCGAAATCGACGCGCTGGCTGATTGTTTTACTCATGCTTCCATGACCGGGTCGGTCGCTCGCGTTTCAGGATGATCCATGCGCAACACTCTTGCTACCAAATTGCTCTTTGAATTGTCGCAGCCCGGACGTCGTGGCGCTCGAATTCCGGCCTGCGATGTCCCCGTGCAACCGATCGACGCATTGCTCCCGGCGGCCGCCATTTCTGATGCGCCGCCACCGCTGCCCGAGCTCGCCGAGGCCGATGTCGTTCGGCACTTTAGCAACCTGTCGACGCTGAATATGTCCGTCGATACGCATTTCTATCCGCTCGGCTCCTGCACAATGAAGTACAACCCCAAGCGCAACGAACGGATGGCGTCGCTGCCTGGGATGGTGGCCCTGCACCCGTATCAGCCGGAAGAGACGCTGCAAGGGATGCTGCAACTCCTATTCGAACTCCAGGAGATGTTAGGAGAGATTTCCGGACTTCCCGCTGTTTCGCTTCAGCCGGCCGCGGGGGCGCACGGTGAGTTGACTTCGCTGATGGTCGCCGCGGCGCATTTCAAAGAGATCGGTGAATCGCGCACCAAGGTGCTGACTCCGGACAGTGCGCACGGCACTAATCCAGCGAGTGCCTCGATGGCTGGGTTTCAGGCGGTGACTGTCAAGAGCACGTCGATCGGTCTGGTCGACATGGACGACCTCCGCAGAAAGCTCGACGAGACCGTGGCGGTCTTCATGATCACAAATCCCAATACGCTGGGGATTTTCGATGATCAAGTTGGCGAGATTGCTGATCTTGTTCACAAACAAGGTGGTCTGATCTACTTGGATGGTGCCAACATGAATGCGATCATGGGCGTCACGCGTCCCGGCGATTTTGGCGCAGACATGATGCACTTCAATCCCCACAAGACGTTCGGTGGGCCACACGGCGGAGGAGGCCCCGGCGCCGGGCCGATCTGTGTGGTGACAAAGCTCGAACCGTATTTACCGACGCCCGTCGTGGCATTGCGGAACAATGGTTTCGTTCTGGATTGGAATCGCAAGAAGTCGATTGGTCGCGTCCGCAGTTTCTTCGGGAATGTCGGTGTGCTAGTCCGAGCGTACTGTTATATTTTAACGCACGGCCCCGACGGCTTGCGGCGAGTTTCCGAGAATGCCGTCCTCAACGCAAACTATCTGCTCAGCCGCGTCAAGCACATTCTGCCGGTCCCTCAGGGCGATCGTTGTATGCATGAGTTCGTTGCTTCGGCCAGCGAATTGAAAAAGGGAAAATCGGTGACGGCGATGGATTTGGCCAAGCGACTCGTGGACTACGGATACCATGCACCGACCGTCTATTTTCCTATGACCGTTCCGGAAGCCATGATGATCGAGCCGACCGAGACGGAAAGCAAAGAGACACTGGACGCATTCGCCGAGACGCTGTTTCGGATTACGGACGAGCCTGCCGATGTGTTGCACGAGGCGCCTCATTCCACGACGATCAGTCGCCCCAACGAAGTACAGGCGGCGCGGCATCCGGTATTAAAATGGACGTCCGACTGATTCTCGATCCGCCCGCGCCGGGCAGCTTCAACATGGCTATCGACGAAGCTCTGCTTGAATCGGCGAGCCGCGGTGAGACGATTTTGCGTTTCTATTCTTGGGCACCGGCAACTTTGTCGCTGGGTTATTTTCAAGACTACGAAGATCGTCGCCTGCATCAGGCCAGCGCGGAATTGGATGTCGTGCGCCGCTCGACGGGTGGCGGCGCAATCGTGCATGATCGGGAACTCACTTACAGTTTTGTGACGCCGATCTCTCGCCGCTTATCAGCAGATCATCAACAGCTCGTGAGGGCCTTTCATGAGACGCTCTGCCATAGTCTGGCCAACTGGCAGATTAGCGCCAACCTGTTCAGATTAACGCCGTCCGATCCGCCGCAGAATCGCCAGCTTTCGAAAAAGAGCTTCCTCTGTTTTCAGCGGCGTGAAATCGACGACGTGGTCTCAAACGCCGCCAAAATAGCCGGCAGCGCGCAGCGACGACAGCGAAATGCGCTCTTGCAGCACGGCAGCGTTTTGCTCGCAAAGTCGTTGCACGCACCAGAATTGCTGGGAATCGGCGACTTTGCCGAGCATCTCCCCAACGCAGATTCCCTGATCGATGACTGGACCGGAAAAATCGCGACCCGCCTGGGGGCCAATCTTGTACAAGGAGAGGTTACCAACAGGGAACGCCTGTCTGCGGAAGACCACAAGAGAAGACGGTACGGGGCACCTAAATGGAAGAACCGACGATAACCCCACAAATGTGCGGTTTTGATTGACGTACGGCCCGTTTTCGGCTAATCTTTTGGGAGTATTATTCTCCGGTATGGCCTTGACGTCAGTGTGCAAATCCGTTCGCTACCAGGGCGCGTCGACTGGTCGTATTCTCATTTTTGGACCTTAAGGAAAAGCGACGTATGGAAGTCAAATTGAAGGTCCTCACCGGAAAGAACACCGGCAAGTCAATCAGCGTGCCCGTCAAACGATTCTTGATTGGACGTGCCGATGATTGTCATTTGCGTCCAAAGAGCGACGCCATCAGCCGCAATCATTGTGTGATTCTGGTGAGCGACGACGAAGCTGTGGTCCGCGACTTGAACAGTCGCAACGGCACGTTGCTCAACGGAGAAGCGGTCGAAGGAGATCATGTGCTCGCAACGGGTGATGTGCTGAAGGTTGGCAAGATCGAATTCGAACTTGCTGTTAAGGCAAAGAAGAAGAAAAAGAAGAAGAAAGAAAAGAAGCCTCAGCCAGTGGAAGTCAAGGCGGATGACGGTTCAATGGAGTTTGACGTTTCCGAATGGTTGGACGAAGCCGATGTTGCCGCGCGTTCGGCGCGGGCATCTGATCCGGAAACGCGGCAATACAAGTTGGATGAAACCGACCGGATTGCGTTAGATAAAAGTGCTGAGAACTCCGAAGAAGATTCTTCCGACAAGCCTGTGCTAAAGCGTCCCGAAAAGCGGGAGCCTGGTAAACTGCCTGTCGCCGCCCCGATAGATAGTGACGTTTCTTCACAAGATGCAGCGGCGGACATGTTAAAGAAGTTCTTTAACTCGCGTTGATTTGACGGCCCTGCCGCCATCGCCAAGCGTCAACGACGCTCACCACCGTAAGAAGCGTTAACTTCTTTTGTGTCGCGACGGGTCCTTGTAGCCAGTTGGTCAACGCCGTGAAGGATCTCCACGCCGTGAAGGATCTCCGCGCGCGAAAACCGAGTTTGAGGGGTGAGCTTCGTTTCTGTCGCCCCCGTGAGCCGTCGGAGCAAACTAAGGCTGTTTCGATTCTCACTAATCCGGCTAGCGAGGCTGTGCCGCAGACCAATGCGAGCTATCGCTCGGTTGCGGCGACCTGCTCCCCGACCAACCTGCGGTCGGTGCCTGTCGCTGAAACCTAACTCATTTGCAGAGAGAAACCTGATACGAGCTTTCTAACGAGACTCGCGGTGATGCACGCGGGCGTAAAACTGTCGTTTCTGGCAGAGAATGGCAAGATTCTCATAGTTTAGGAGAATTACCGAAGCCAGAGGCCTCGAAGTCAAGGTTTTCACCCTTATTGGCAGCTAGCACGCATCTGTTTGCCAAACAGATGAAACTTGATCTCAAACCGGCGAGTATGCATCATGAGCCAAGTTCCAAACGTCACCGGAGATCTGTTTTTGAGTGCCTCCCTTATCGAACTTGTCAATCATTGTCTGAAGGGGGATCAATCCGCTATGGTGGAACTGGTCGATCGGTACAAACAACGCGTGTTTGCCCTGTGCTTTCGCATGTTGGGGCAGCGCCAGGATGCAGAAGACGCCGCACAAGAGACGTTTGTTCGGTTGTTGAGGAATCTCTCCAAGTGGGATCAGGATCGGGACTTCGAGCCGTGGCTATTCACGATTGCCGCGAACCGCTGCCGAACGAGTTTGGCCGCCAGAAAACGCCGCCCCCCTCCGCAATCGCTCGTGACACCGATTGCGGATCGCGCGCCTAGCACGGCAGGAGCGAGACAACTGGGTGAAGAAGTCGACCTGGCTTTGTTGCGACTTCGAATGGAGTATCGACAGGCGTTCATGTTGTTCCACGATCAAGAGCTAAGTTACGAAGAAATTGCCGCCGCTTTGGACCGACCGTTGGGCACGGTCAAAACCTGGATTCACCGAGCGCGGATCGAGTTGATTCGTATTTTGTGTGATCGGGGAATTATCGAAGCGTCTGGCCACAGTCGGCGGCAAACAAGGGAGGCGCAGCATGCGGTGTCGCAGTGTTGAGAAACGAATTCAGGAACTGCTAGATGATCGCCTGGATCCTTCATTCGATTACGAGTTGATCGAGCACGTTTCGATATGCGTTGCCTGTCGTGACCTGCTGGAGGGCCAAGGCAAGCTCTTCGACGGGCTGCATTTTCTGACGATTCCTGCCATGTCCACCGATTTTTCGCGGCGTGTTGTTGGAACGGTTGTAATGCAGAGGCGGCGGCCTGCCCAGCGGCTCGCGCCAGTCGCGGCAGTCCTGGCGATCATTGCCACATTGCTACTTGTGGTCGCCTTGGGGCCGCACCAGCGCAAGAGTATCGGTCCAGCGGACGGCGTGGCATCTGTCTCTGTGAATCACTCAAGACAAGGTAGGCCAATGGGACTTTCGGTGGTTGATTTTGATTCTCGAGAAGTCCGGATGGCCATTGAACAATTTGTCGCGCAACTTACCAGTGGCAGTGGATCGCGGTTCTACCAGGTCGATCAACTTGCCGGTACAATTCGGCCTTTGGCATCCACGTTAAATGTCGCATTCGACGCGATTCGTCGATCAATTCCCCGGCGCCGCGATCGGTCACACCCCGAACCGCAGGCCGATGACCTTCGCGTTCGGCGGGCCTCACACCTGATCTAAGTCACCGGTGCCCTGACGATCCGTTCGTGACGAATTGTCGCGTCGTGACGAAACGTTGCGCCCGGTAACACTGCCAAACGGTCAATGGTGCGCGCACGTCGGCAATGTCTGGCCAACGGTTAGTCCGTCTTGAACCCACGGCCTACGGCCGCGCGACCCTGAAAGGCTTCGCCGAACGTGGGCTGGTCGGGAAACCAGCCCACAACATGTGGCGCGAGAAATCCACTGGTGTTGTGGCTCGGTCTAGGCTGCGCCAAAGTTAGTATTGCTTGAGCTGGGCGATCGTTCGGGTTTTGTTTACGCTTTTCTATTCCGACA
>JASLPZ010000199.1:0-13035 GCA_030744725.1 Pirellulaceae bacterium | reverse complement strand
CTCGGTGGTTGCCAATCGTTTTCGCTATCTTGACGAGTCAATATTGCAGGCGTGTCTGAAACTGATGGTCAGTGAGCAGCGATTGAAATTCGGTCCCACCGGTATTTCACTCGTCGGCCGTGGGCCCAAACTCTCTCAAAACGAACAAAAGCTGTTGAACGAACTTGTCGACAGATTCCGGGCTGCGGGAATCCAATCTCCATCCATCAAGGAATGTCAGAAGCAGACCACCAAGAACCAGGCTGCCGTCGGCCAGCTCTTGGCGTTGGCCGCCGCCAATGGCGATCTCGTGGCATTGACCAACGATGTCTATCTGCACGCGGAGGTCGAAAGCGGCGTCCGCCAACAGTTGCGCGACGCCTTGGCTACCAATCGTAATGGCTTGACGCTGAGCGAAATCCGAGAAATCCTGGAGACGACGCGAAAATATGCCGTGCCGCTGTGCGAATACTTAGATCGAATAGGATTCACGAAACGACAAGGCGACGTTCGCGTATTGGCGGAAGCACGTCCCTGACCACTGAAATCAACTAAAGACACCAAACTCCCATGCAAAATCCACTCAGAAACATTCCCTCGGTTAATGAATTGCTGGAGATCCCTCCGTTGTGCGGCATGGTCGATCGCGTCAGTCACAGCGTCGTGGTCTCCGGTGTACGGACGTTTCTGAGCGACTTTCGCGACGAGGTTCAAACGGCCGCATCAGAATTCAAGGTCCCAACCGCTACTGAATTGGCTGAGCGGATTGCTGAGTGGATTGTTAAGGATGAAACACCGTCGCTGCGACCTGTGATCAACGCCACCGGCATTCTTCTGCATACAGGGCTGGGACGTGCTCCTTTGGCAGGTGAGGCCATTCAGGCAATGAGCGAAGTGGCGGCGGGATACTCCAGCGTGGAAGTCGATTTGGCGACGGGAGAACGTTCACAACGCGTGCTGGCGGTGGAGAGCTTGTTGACTAAGTTGACTGGCGCGGAGGCAGCGGTTGTCACCAACAACAATGCGGCCGCAACGTTGCTGACGCTCACCACACTGGCAGCCGGCCGTGAAGTTATCGTGTCGCGTGGTCAGCTGATTGAGATTGGCGGCAGTTTTCGTTTGCCCGATGTCATGACGGCCAGCGGCGCTCGATTGCGCGAGGTTGGAACGACCAACAAGACGCGATTGGCCGATTACGAGCAGGCAATCGGCGAAGAAACCGCCGCGTTGATGAACGTGCACACCAGCAACTATCGAGTCGTTGGGTTTACTGAAGAAGTCACCACAACCGAATTGGTGAAGCTAGGTCGAGACCACAAATTGCCGGTCATTGACGACATTGGCTCGGGTGCTCTGCTCGATCTGACAAAGTACGGAATCAACGAGGAACCAATCGCTCCAGAGAGTATCAAAGCGGGAGCCGACGCCGTCCTGTTTAGCGGCGATAAACTGCTCGGTGGCCCACAATGTGGAATCATCGTGGGCAGGCGTTCTGTGATCGATCAGATCGCAGAACACCCAATGATGCGTGCCATGCGTGTCGACAAACTGACCTTGGCCGCGCTAGCGGCAACACTGCGGCTTTACCGCGATCCAGAAACGGTGGAACTTTCACTTCCCTTTCTTTCGCTAATCAGCACGCCAATCGAGAATCTACGCTCGCGGGCCGAGCGGTTGGCTCCCCAGCTAGCAGCCCTCGACACTGTTGCCACCGCGGATCCCATGGACGACGTGACTTATCTGGGAGGAGGATCAGTACCAACTCAACAGATCAAGACCTGCTGCGTCGCCGTTACTCCCGCCGTCGGCAGCGTATCGGATTTCGCAACGCGGCTGCGAAATGGTTGCCCGGCAGTCTTTGGACGCATTTTCCAGGACCGATTCCTCTTTGATCTGCGGACCGTCTTTCCACATCAAGACGCAATGTTGATCACCGCCACCGAAACCGGGCCGAACGAGGCAAACCTCAAGAACACAGACGACTAGCAGTACAAACCTCGGACTACGCTCGGTGAAGGAGCCCGCCTTGTCCAGGGAATCTGTAATTCTGGACGACCCCCAGAGGAAATCCTCTCGAATTTTGTAAGAAACCCTGCCGCATCGAGGCCCAGTCGGGTTAGACTCTTAACCATGTGCAGATTTCGCTTTCGAGCCCTGATTCACCGACGCTGGTCATGCGCATTGCTAGCGGCCGGCTACCTGATCTGTTTTGCATTCACACCCAACGCCATCCCGCAAGACGCTAAACCTCACCCGCCTAATGAACCCACTGGAATTGAACACCACGCCTGGGCGAAATTTGGCGTCGGTTCATGGAAGCTCGTGCGGATTTCCAAGGAAACGTTTGGCACGGATGGAAAACTCGAGACCATGACGATTCAAGAAGGGAAGATCACGCTGACTGGCGTCAAGGGAAACTGGTTCACATTGCAGGAAGAGATCACATTGGAGGTGGCCGGGAGGCGTTTTAAATCGGCGACGCGCATCATCGAGCGGGGTCTGAATAACGAGACCGAGGGACAGACAGTCACCAGCAAATCGCTCGGCAAGGGGAAAGTCGTCATCTGCCAGCGCGAATATCCCAGCCAAGTCCACGAAATTACTGTCTCCGACGCAAAGAGCAATCGTGTCAGCAAGTTGCATTATTCGCCAGATGTGCAGCCGTTCATTTTGCAGCGTGAAACGACTTTCACCGACAAGACGGGGAAACAATCGAACTACGTGGCAACCGTCGAAGTGCTCGCCGTCGATATGCCTCACCGCGTCCTGACAGAGGTCAAACCGTCGGTGTATAAAAAGACGGTTCACACTCAGGGAAACCGCACGAAGGTGACGCTTGAGGTCAGCTGTCAAAATGTGCCCGGTCACATCGTGGCACACACTGCAAAAATAGTCGGCCAAAATGGACGGTTGAAAGAGCGAAGCACGCTCGAACTGCTGGATTATAACGTTGCCAGCAAACAGGCGGGCGCTCGTGGTTTGGGCCGACCGCGGCGCCTTGGCAAGCGGCGGCTGTACGGAAATCCGCGGTAATCAAGGCCGTTGGATGCCCTTGCTTTTTCTCCACCTTTTTTTGCCCCAAATCGCCTCAACCTTCCTCCTCACAATGACTTGCGTTCCTCAGATCAATCTTGACTAGGAATTGAGGGTCGCTATAATTCTGTCAAATGTGAAGATCGGTAGTCTCGGGAAGACCCGAAATTGCTTACAGTTGGAGCGGAACAGGAAGATATGCGGTTTGCGTATGCCGCGAAGTCTTGTTAATGAGGGAGCTAAGGACTGGTGTAGCGTGGGAGAACCACGGAGGTTTTGAGCGGTTGGCCAATCGGCCAGCGGTCAATGTTCTCAAATCGCTAGTCCTACCATCGGCCAGGAAGGGTGGTATGACACCATGACGACAAAGACTGTCTTTACGACGGGAGAAGCAGCTAGGATTTGCAAGGTCAGTCAGCAGACGATTATTCGCTGCTTTGACAACGGGAGCCTGAAGGGATTTCGAGTGCCCGGCAGCCGTTTTCGTCGCATTCCTCGTGATCAGTTGTTCCAGTTCATGAAAGAAAACGGCATTCCCACGGATGCGCTGGAAAGCGGAAAACGCAAAGTACTTATTGTTGATGACGATGTCGAATTAGTCGAGTTGCTCGTTGACGTCTTTGAACGCGATGGTCGATTCGACATTCGAACCGCGAACAACGGATTTGATGCTGGCATGTTCGTGAAGGAGTTTCGCCCGGACCTCGTCGTGTTGGACGTCATGCTACCGGACATCAATGGCAAGGAAGTTTGCCAGCGTGTACGGAGCGATTCTACCTTGGATTCCGTCAAGATCATCTGCATATCGGGTATGGTCGAACAGGACAAGGTTGCCGACCTGCGAGCTGCTGGCGCGGATGAATTCATCCAAAAACCGTTTTCCGTCGACAAGTTGCTCGAGCGATCCTGCGACTTGTTAGACATCGAACGCGTCGTCACAACCTAAATCGGTCGCGAATGCCGCGCGCCCGTTGGGCGCGCGGTGCGATCGCTGCTCCGACGTCAGGGATGATTGCCAAGGGACATGTTCTGGTTGCCAAAACTCACCAGCGGGGCAGCGCAATGGCGTCTTCCGCTATCGGAATCGACTGCCGCGGCGATCATGGCCGTTCTATTTCCGGTTCCGAGTGGCGCATCGCGTGAAACATTCCGGCGTGCCGTGGCAACGGATCCGGGTTTGGCTCTGTGGCTCGCGTGCAGATTCCCAAGAGACCGAATTCCGTGCGGTGTCGACGATTTGGTGGAGTGGTTTCTGCAAGATACCGTCTCCCAGTTGTCATGGCATTCCGATTTTGTAAATCCCGCGTCAACTTCCAGCTGGAATTCTGGCGATTGGTCAGTTCTGACCGAGCGCAGTCGCGCAGTCGCACAGCGAAGCGCACAACCGACATGTGAATCACAGCGAACACAGCTGGCAGAGCTGATTGGCCTGTTGCATTTGAGCCCCGAGTTGCTTTCATTATGTGGCCCGACAATCCGGCTCGGGGCCACCGATGACGGTTCCAGCTGCTTGCCCCCCTGGCTGACAGACGCCATCGGCCAGCTTCGACGAGCTGAATCATCAGAGACGGTCTACCAGGTCGTTCGTCAAGCCATTGAGGAATTTGAGAGTAACCGACCGACCAAAGAAACGGTTGGTCCAGAGACCACAACGCCCAGTTTTGCATCGATGCTGCCGCAGATGGCGCAGACTTTGGCGCGTTTGGAAGATTTGGAACGCGAGTTTGCCGCTTCGCTCGAAACGGCCAAACTGGACGCGATGCGCGAGTTGGCCTACGGCGCCAGCCACGAGATCAATAATCCGCTGGCCAACATCTCGACACGAGCCCAAGCACTCTTGGTAGGCGAGACCGATCCTGAACGACGCCGCAAACTTGCTACGATCAATAGCCAGGCATTTCGGGCTCACGAGATGATCTCAGACATCATGCTGTTCGCCAAGCCGCCGCGGATCGATCCGATCTCCGTCAATCTCGTTGAGCTAACCGACGAAGTTTTGTCCGAGCTCGCTGAAGACGCTGAGGAACAAGGCACTGAATTACGTCGTGAACTCCAAGATAATCAGATTTCTGTGCTGGCGGATCGGGGGCATCTGGCCGTCGCACTGAAAGCACTCATACGAAACTCGCTCGAAGCCATCGCGATGGGCGGCTACATCGAACTGACGGCTCGATTGACTTCAAGCACATCGTCGAGTCGTTCGCAGGTCGAGATCGTCGTCCGTGACAACGGGCCAGGCGTCTCCGCCGATGCGCGAAGTTCGATGTTCAACCCGTTCTATTCCGGGCGCGAAGCAGGTCGAGGCTTAGGTCTGGGGCTGTCGAAGTGCTGGCGCATCATCACGCTGCATGGTGGCAATATCTCTTTAGATGATACGTACTCTGATGGTGCCAGGTTTGTCATCTGCCTGCCCATCGGTGCCGTGCACTCAGTCGACCCCGAATTCGCTGCTCACGGATAAACGGTCTTGAGTTGGCTCGAACCATTTTTTGAGATTCTATTTCCGGGCGACCATCCATACGGTTGCCTCAGCCTACTGCCACCTCTGTGTGCGATCACCCTTGCGATTGCCACGCGACGCGTTGTGATGTCGCTCTTGGCGGGAGTTATTGTGGGCGCGCTGGTGTTGGCTGGTGGAAATCCAATCACCGCGATTGCCGCAACCTGCGAAGACCATCTGTGGAAAAGTCTCAGCAACGAAGACCATCTACGTGTCTTCGTCTTCACGCTGGGTATGGGTGCCATGGTCGGTGTGATGCGGCGCGGCGGTGGCATGGAGCAAGTTGTCAATAAACTGATGCCGTTGGCGCGGGATCGGCGGAGTGGGCAACTCACAGTCTGGTTTCTCGGCATGATCGTCTTCTTCGACGACTACGCGAATTCGCTGCTGTTGGGAAACACCATGCGTCCGCTGACCGACCGCCTGCGTATCTCTCGGGAAAAACTCGCCTATCTGGTCGATTCCACCGCCGCGCCGGTCTCTGGCTTGGCAATTGTCTCGACATGGGTCGCCACCGAAATCGGTTTAATCCAGTCCGGCTTTGAGAGCCTGTCGAACTTCGAACAGTCGGTCGATGGATTCTCCATCTTCCTGGCAACGATCCCCTATCGATTTTATGTCGTACTTGCATTGTTGTTTGTGCCGATGGTCGCAATTCTGGGGCGAGACTTTGGCAGCATGCTGATCGCTGAACGCGAGGCGTCTGGCGCGACACCCAAGTCAGAGCCGAGCGAACAAGAGTCCCCTGCCGACGGCGCAAGTTGGCATGACGCCTTCTGGCCTGTCATCGTGATGGTTGGAGTCACCGTCGCCTTGATCTTTCACACGGGCAGCGCTTCCGATCCCGAATCGCCTCCCCAGGATCTGCTCACCACCTTTGGCAGTGGGGACACGTATTTGGCGTTAGTTTACGGATCGTTATCCGGGCTGCTGACGGCGATGACGCTGTCATGGAGCCGCGGCACCCTCTCTACAAGCCAAATTCGCGATTCCGCCTTTACCGGCGCAGGCCACGTGGTCGGCCCGCTGACCATCTTATGGGTCGCCTGGGCGCTGTCTGGGCTGACCACGGCCGATCATCTGGGTACTGGCGAATACCTCGGCGGGCTTTTACAGAATGCCTTGGATGTCCGATTTCTGCCCACAGCCGTATTCATCCTGGCATCGTTGATCGCATTTGCCACCGGAACAAGCTGGGGCACGATGGGCATCTTGATGCCGCTGGTCATCGCCGTTGTCTACCGGATGCTTGCTGACCCGGGGGTCACTGTCACGCCGGAAAATACGATCATGGTCGCAGCCATCGGCAGTGTCTTGGCCGGTGCCATTTTCGGCGACCACTGTTCACCAATTTCTGACACGACCGTTCTGTCTTCGCAGTCCAGCGGTTGCGACCACATCGCCCACGTGCGAACGCAGTTGCCATACGCGATGGTCGTGGGCACGGTCTCGATCGTGTTTGGCACGCTGCCAATCGGGTTCGGCGTCTCAGTCTGGATTCTGTTACCGTTGTGCCTGGTCGCGCTGGCGCTATTTCTGCTAACCGTCGGGCGTCGTGCGGAAGTCGCTTAGCCGCGCGCGAAAGACGGGGTCGGGAGTCTTTTCTTTGTGAATTGACACGGTGACGCAAGGTTTCGCGCGAGCTTGGATGTGGAGTTGACTTGGGTATTGACTGAAAAGACTCCCGACCCCTTTTGCGCTCCAACTATTGTGTACCCAATTTCGGCGCAGTAACCTGTTCGATGTGCGTCGTATTAGCTTTCACTTCAAGTGGAGGAGCATGTCGATATGTACCGAATAATTGCACTTTCATTGATTGTTGTCTTGATGACGGTTCCCGTCTGGGCGGAGGCGGAAGCTCCGCGTTTCGTCGCCGCCTGGGGCAAGCAGGTCACGCCTGATGGTCGGTTCGATCCATTGGCGATTGCCGCCAACGCGGAAGGCGAGGTTTACGTCATCCACCGCTACGAGATGAAGAAGGACGAGAAGGACGAAACGAAGTCCGAGAATCGCTACCGCATCCGCAAATTCGACAGCAGCGGAAGATTTCTTTTGGAGTGGGGCGACTTCAGCGACCTGGAGCGGCACTTCAAACTGCCAACCGGCGTCTTCACGGACGCCCAGGGTTTCGTCTACACCTCGGACGGCGCGACTGAAGCGGTGCAGAAATACACCCCTGAAGGAAAACTCTTAGTCCGCTTTGGCTCGAAGGGTGTCGAAGACGGACAGTCCAGGTGACTGCTCTGCATTGCCGCCGGGTCCGGCGGTGAACTCTTTATTGCCGACACTGGCAACCACCGCATTCAAGTGCTCGGCGAGGGCGGAAAGTTCCTTCGCAAATGGGCAACAAAAGGCGACGAGCCGGGACAGCTGGACCGACCGCATGCGATCACAATCGACTCGAAGGGCAACCTCTATGTCGCTAGCCACCACAATACCCGCATCCAAAAGTTCGACCCTCAAGGCAAGCTGCTGTTACGGTGGGACCTGCCCGATCCCAGCAAGTCGCGCAGTGAACCGACGGCGATCCATTTCGACAAGCAGGATCGACTCTTCGTACCCGACACGGGCAACCACCGAATTCTGGTCTACGACACCCAAGGCAAATTGCTGATGACATTCGGCAAGCAGGGAAAGGGCGACGGCCAATTCGATCGGCCCAACGGCTTGGCTCTGGACGACCGGGGGTTCCTCTACGTCTGCGACAGCGGCAACCAGCGGATTCAAAAGTTCCAACTCCAAGTCGAATCGGCCTTGATGAAGCCGCGCAAATTGACTGTAAAACTTGATCCCATCAAGTCGATCACCAATCCGCCCTGTTCCTATTGCATCACGCAGCATCGAAATGGACTTATCAAGGGCGATGATCGTGTCGTCACTTGGCTGCGTGGCGGTCACAACGGCGGTGCGATTCCTCTGCGACATTTTCTTTCAGGGCCACGAGTAATCAACGATACCTACGGGATCTTTTTCTACGACCCGGACGGTGGCTACGTCGCAGCCTACGAAAAATCGCCGGGCTACAAAGTTACCTACGAATTCTACGGCTGGCGCGACGGCGTGATGGTCGTCAAAGGCAGCGATGGAATATTGCGATCGGCTTTGTCGGGCGAGGCCATCGATGGACCAGAGAATACGAAGCGACTCCGACGCATTTCGAGCATGGTGACCAATTGGCAATATTGGCTGATGCTACATCCCGAGTCGGTCGCTTATAAGATGTTCGACGGCAAAAAGTACAAGGTCGCGCCGCTTCCCAAGGAGTTCAGCCAGGAAGCCAAAGAATCGATGGGTGACGTGGATGATCGCTTGAAACCGATGACCAATGTGTTGGGCGTCGAGATCGGCGGGAAGCGCAAAGCCTATCCACTGGAGGACGCTGGCAAACTCGCGTGCTTCACCGACACGATCGACGGCCAGCCGATCGCTGTCTTCTGGTACGGATCGACCCAAACGGCGGTGGCATTCAGCACTCAGGTCGACGGCCAACAACTCGAGTTTTACGAGCAACCGGCCTCACCCGAAACAGCGCCGTACAAGGATCGCGGAACCCAAACACGTTGGACGCTCGCGGGACGTGCGGTGGACGGCCGGCTGCGCGGCAAGCAACTCAAATGGGTCGACAGCATCCAGTGCCACTGGTACGCATGGAGCGCCGAGTTTCCGGAGACCGAATTGTACGAAAAGTCTGAGTAACACGAAGCCGAAGAATCGGAGTTCTCAGACAAGGAGGACGGCCAAGAAAGAACACGGTCTAATTGGAAACGATGAGACCGACAGAAGTGCGGCAATTGGACTTATCGCCTTTTCTCATGTTGCTTTTGCAGTTCGTCGACCACCGTTCGTACGATCCTCGCCACCTGATCCGGGTCGACGGAGTCGCC
The DNA here is from genome assembly GCA_030744725.1 of Pirellulaceae bacterium. Taxonomy (GTDB): domain Bacteria; phylum Planctomycetota; class Planctomycetia; order Pirellulales; family Pirellulaceae; genus ARS98. The sequence continues at coordinate 3,639 of JASLPZ010000199.1, read as the reverse complement.
AACAGGGCAACCGCCCACGGGCTCGTCCGTAAATCCTTCGCCAGCCAGCAGACACTGCAACTCGTCGCTGAGTTTGATTAAGCCGGCTTGTTGTACATCCGATTGTGGCTGGCGCCCGCTCCCGGTATTAATTCCGCGCAAACGTAGCGCCGCACGGAAGCCTTCAGGAAACTCGGACGACAGGAGCATCGCATCGAACAACGTCAGCAGACGATATTGTAGTTCGCGAGCTTCGTCCAGCTGCATCGAGATCGTGAGATCATAGAGCTTGCGTGTGATCTCAGGGACAACGCCACTAGTCGCATTGGTGCCACCATCACAGCCCAACAGGAGCATCGGCATCAGCGCCGCGTCCCAGCCGGTCAGGAAGGCGAAGTCCGGACGCAACGGTCGCACCGCCGAAATCATTCGCATCATGTGTGGCAAGTCGCCCGACGAATCTTTGATCGCCGCGACACGAGGACATTCCTCCGCCAATCGTTGCACCGTGGGCACATCGATGGGCGAAGCGAACATGGGAATATTGTATAGCGTCACGTCGATTGGCGAATTGTCGGCGATCTCTTTGAAGTACGCATAGACGCCCGCGGGGCTCAATTTGAAGTAGAACGGAGCAACGATGGCAACGGCGCGAACACCCAGTTCGAAATAGCGTTCGCAGGCCCGAATCGTCTCGCGGGTATTCGCTTCAGCGGCTCCGGCCAGAATCGGCACTCGTCCGCGCGTTTGATCGGCGATAATCTCGATGATCCGGCGACGTTCTTCGGCGGTAAAACGAGTAAACTCACCCGTCGAACCGTTGGGGTACAATCCATGCACACCCCGTTCGATGAGCCAATCAACGTAACGTCTCAGTTCGGGTTCGTTGATTTCGGCGTGCGTGTCGAGCGGAACGATATTGGGAGTGAAAATGCCTTTTAAGGGAGCGTTTTGGGACATCGTCTCGGAAACTTCCGCAGGGGTCGTTAGAATTGTCACAATTGCTGGTGGCGGAACAATGGCCACACTGATTTCACTTAATCATAGCCCACTTAATCACATCTCAGCGAGATTTGGTAGCTAGATACGGGCCGACAAAGGGCGGTTCCCGAGAAAATCGCCTGGCGGGGCTGTGCCGCGGACCGATGCGAGCTATCGCTCGGTTACGACGACCCGCTCTCCGACCAACCTGCGGTCGGTGCCCGTCGTTAAGAATTTGACTCATTTGTAAAGAAAAAGCTGACACAAGCTGTCTAGTCCTCCGCGAAAGTGACTCGACGTGCCCAAACGAAAACTGTCAACTGAGAAGAGGCCTGGAGCGAAGCCTGGTGAGCCCGACGATGCGCCCACAACGCTCGAAAGCGGTTTCGATTGGCGGTTCCCGACAATCCTCGTCGGAACACTAGTCTATCTTGTGCTGTTCTATGCCGCGGACACTCGCAAGCTTCTGGCCTTGCGTTGGTTGCTGATTCCGGACGCTGTAATCACGGATTGGATGGGTGGAGATTCGGCTCATTTTGGCCTCCTCGACCGTGTCCCGATCCTACTGGCGGCGGGTTTCATCCTGCTGTTGGGCTATGCGACGGGTCGTCTTATTCTGGACGCCGTCGCAGTGGCCAAGCGGCTAACGCGGCTGGAAGGCACGCTTTTTTCACTGGGTATTGGCCTTAACCTATGGTCCCTGTACACCTTGGCCGTTGGGCTGGGCGGCCTACTGCAAAATCGCTGGATCCTGTTCGCCCCCGCCCTGCTGGTCTTGATTCTGACAGCCATTGGCTACCGCCGCAGGCTCGACAAGACAGTGCCCGATGGCGAACCCGCGGCCGATGCGGCAACCACGGAGACTGGACTTGTCGCCAGTGACGATGCGACCAGTCCGCGTTGGTCTCGCACGCTCATTGGATTCTCCGCGGCCTTCGCCCTGTTCCTTCTGCTCGGATCGGTTTTGCCATCTTGGCATTTTGATGTCCGAGAATACCATCTGCAGGTGCCCAAGGAATGGTTTCAACAGGGTGCCGCTGTATTCATGCCGCACAATGTTTACGGCAACATGCCGCTCGGCGCAGAAATGCACGCCGTGCTGGGGATGGCACTGATGCCCGGTGCCGACGCGTGGTGGTGGGGTGCGTTGGTCGGCAAGACGATCACCGGCGTCTTCGCAGTTTTGGCGGCGTTGGCAATCTATGCGACGGGCAGACGTTTTTTGACACCGTATGCCGGGAGCGTGGGTGCCTTCGCCTTTCTTTCCACACCCTGGATCGCTCGCGTCACAACGGCTGGTCTGATCGAAAGCGCAGTGGCCTTCTATTTCATTTTGACACTCCAGGCCGCTTTGATCTGGTGGCAAGCGAACAAGATCGCCCGCGGATCCGAGCAGACCGATCAATCGCCACCGAACAACGATCAACGGGGACTCGTGATGTTGGCTGGGTTCCTGGCCGGATCCGCCGTCGCGTGCAAGTATCCGTCGGTCTTGTTCTTGGTGATCCCGGTCTTGCTATTCGTCCTTTTTGGTTCCGGGCGAACTCCACAATGGCGGGCGGCCGTGGTATTTCTGGCGGCCGTCGCATGCGCGTCAGGTTTGTGGTTTGGCAAGAACCTCGTGCTGACAGGCAACCCGACGTATCCACTGCTGTACGAGGTATTCGACGGAACAACCCGTACCCCGGAAAAACACGCTCAATGGACGCGAGCCCACCGTACTCCCACAGATGGCGACGGAGACAGCTTCACGGTTTCACAACTGGCCGACAGTTTGTCGCTGCTGGCTTTCGACAGCCAGTTCGCCAGCCCGTTGCTATTCCCGTTTGTCGTCGCCGCATGGATGTCGCGACGCAGTCGCTCGTTAGTATTCTGGTGGACGGCGTTTCTGATGTTTGGAGTTTGCGGATGGTGGTTGCTAACGCACCGCATTGAACGATTCCTGTTGCCACTGCTACCGGTGGTTTGCCTACTGGTTGGTGTCGGCGCGACCTGGTCGCCCAATCGAATCTGGCGGACGTGCGTGATGGCATTTCTGATTTGGGGTATGGCGGCGAACTTATTGCTCGTCACTTCGTACGAAATCGGCGACAATCGGTATCTCGTATCTCTTTCTGAATTGAAGACTGTCTCACATCCGGGGCATACCTATCTGAATGAGCATGTCCTGCCGGGCAATCGCGCGATGCTGGTCGGCGACGCGCAGGCCTTCAACGTCACGGTGCCCGTTCTATACAACACTTGTTTCGACGATTGCCTATTCGAACAGCTCTTGCGGGAGGGGACCACAGGAGATCGTCGCGTTGTGTTGCGTAAGCACCGCATTTCGCACGTGTTAGTAGATTGGTTCGAATTAGATCGCTACCGCAGTCCGGGCAACTATGGCTACTCAGATTATGTGACACCGGAACTGTTGCAAACCGAATTTGTCGCGACTGGGCTGCTACGTCCGGTGCCCACTGACCTGGTACCGAAAAAAGCACAAATGTACGAAGTCGTCGGTTGGAAGGACTGGAATCGGTAGCCTGCGAGCGGCGCACCACAACGGCAACCGTCTGGTTTTGGTGCACAATGTTTTAGCGCACAATAGCTGTCACGACTTTCTCCCAGCGCCGTCGACCGATATGATCATTGATCCTCCATTGTCGTCAGAGTGTAACTGAAAAACGCTTGCAGGAG
>JASLPZ010000198.1:0-13060 GCA_030744725.1 Pirellulaceae bacterium | reverse complement strand
CAGGGCGTCTATTTCGCCCTGCTCTCGGTTTACGACTATCCAGGCGATGTGACCGAAGGCAAGACCACCGACACTCGCAAACGCCACGAGCGGGACGTGATGAATTTCTACATCGCCACCAGTCGTGATGCCGATTCGTGGGACATGCACTGGGTCTACACGGGCCAACCGCTAGTGCCTCGCGGTCCGGACAGTGCCTTCGACAAAGACATCATCATGCCCGCCTCTACGATCGTAACTCACGCCGACAAGCATTGGATCTATTACGACGGCGCGAATGAGCGGCATGGCAGCGAGCAGATCCGATTCGACCGCGAGCACGCCATTGGACTCGCGACGCTACGACTGGACGGTTTCGTTGGCCTCATGGCCGGAGAGAATGAGGGTACCGTTGTGACCAAGCCGTTCAAGCTGGAAGGTGACAGGTTGATGCTCAACGTGGACGCTCGTGGCGGCGAAGTGTCGGTTGAAGTGCTCGACGAGGCCGGTCGACCCTTGGCCGGATTTTCAGGTGAAGAAGTCCTGTCTGCAACGAAACTGAATGAACTCCGTTGGCAACCGAGATGGAAGACCCGCGCCGGCCTATCAGACTTGCGAAACCAAATCGTGCAGCTAAAGTTTCACTTACGCGATGCCACGCTGTACGCGTTCCAAATTGTCGGTGAACAAGCTGGCCAATGAGGGTCTTCCCATTGAATTGCGAATCCCTGGAAAACAATCATGACGTCGAGCCTGTTGCTAATGATGGCTCACCGTTCAGATACTTGGCCTTGATCGCTACCAACTTGCGCTACTATTCAATGATGCTCTGGACACGGCGTCCGGTGCTCGACACGAGTGACTCCATAATGCCGTGGCGTATGACATGTCTGCTCGCATGGCCTATCGAGGCGACTCGGCGGACAAAGCTGCTGCCGACATCCTGGCCAGTCAAAAGCATCGCGTTCGCGGAGGTATCATTGCCATCAGTCACGACGGACAAATCGTCATGCGTTTCAACACCGAAGGCATGGCCCGCGCTGCGGCAGATTCCAAAGGGCGGCACGAAGTTCACATCGCGAAATAGGGACCTGGGACATGCCAAGTCGAATTTCCAACGGTAGCAACATTCTCCGGAACGCATGGCGTTCCGCGCCGGCGAGACTGCTGATGCGTGCGTCGATTGTGGTTTGTGCACTTGCGACATCGTTCGTAGCGGACGCATCAGACTGGTCGGAAGAACGACTGAACGAAGCGCACGCGTTTTCCAAAACACTGGACACTGCAGCCGTCGTAATCATGCAACACGGCGAAGTCGTCGACCAGTGGGGTGCCGTGGCGATGCCTCTGAAATGTCATTCCACGCGCAAGAGCCTGCTGAGTGCCCTGTTTGGCCTTCCTGTGGAGGAAGGAACGATCGACTTGAATCGCACGCTCAAACAACTGGGTGTCAACGACAACGAACCGTCGCTCACGGACGTGGAGCGGCAGGCCACAATTCGCGATTTGCTGAAGGCTCGTTCGGGTGTCTACCACCCGGCGCTGTTTGAAACCAAGTCGATGGCAGCTCGGCGTCCGAAGCGCGGATCGCATGCTCCGAATACGTTCTGGTATTACAACAATTGGGACTTCAACGTTCTTTGTTCGATCTTCGAAAACCTAACCGGGCGCAGCATCTTTGAAGAATTTGAAGCTCGTATCGCAAGTCCGCTGGGAATGCAGGACTTCCGCCGTGATCGTGACACGCGATACGTCACCGGCGAGGACTCCGTCCATCCTGCCTACCCCTTTCGTCTCAGCACGCGTGACCTCGCCAGATTCGGCCAGCTCATGTTGCAGGACGGGCGGTGGGGAGATCAGCAACTCGTGCCTGAATCGTGGGTTCGCGAAAGTACGGCATCCTACTCCGATGCCGGCCAGTCTGGCGGCTACGGATACATGTGGTGGATCGCCGTAGACGGTGTGCACTTTCCGGGCGTAATGCTGCCAAAGGGAAGCTATTCGGCGCGCGGCTATCGCGGACAGTACCTGGTTGTCATTCCTGAATGGGACATCGTTGTGTGCCATCGAGTGAACTCGTTTCAGAAAGGTACTGTTATTTCCAAATCCGACTTTGGAAAGCTGTTAGCTCTGATTCTTGAGGCCAGAGGAAAAGAGAAAAACGCCAGACACCCGCAAGTCACCAAAGCGCTGGCCCCTGCGTTCGACGTTATCATCCGCGGTGGCGACGTGATTGACGGGACTGGAAAGCAGCGTTTTCGCGCGGACGTCGGAATCGTCAACGGAACGATCACTCAAATTGGTGAACTGGAAACGGAACGCGGCATCAATGAGATCGACGCGACCGGCAAACTTGTGTGTCCTGGCTTCATCGACATGCACAGCCATGCCGATAGAGGACTCGTAAGCGATGACCCAGCTCGACGCAGTGCCCCCAATCTGATCACACAGGGCATCACCACGGTCGTCGTCAACCAGGATGGCGGCGGACCTCTCGATCTCGGTCAACAGCGACGATCGATGCAGCGTCTGGGCATTGGAATGAACGTTATTCAGACACTGGGGCACGGCACGATTCGCGGCGAAATCATGGGAAACGATCACCAGCGTCCGGCATCGCCGGATGAGATCGCCAGGATGCAACAACGGCTTCACTCGGCAATGGAGGACGGTGCCTTTGGGATGTCAGCCGGCCTGGAATACGTCCCTGGTCGCTGGAGCACGCCGCGCGAGATGGAAGCACTCGCCGGCACGGTTGCTGAATTCAATGGTGTCTACATTGTTCACGAGCGAAGTTCGGGCAGCCGCCCGATGTGGTACCTGCCCAGTCGAGACCCTGCCGATCAGCCATCAATGCTGGACAATCTTCGCGAGCTGATGTTGATCACTGACATGACGAAAGTGACGACGGTTGCTACACATATCAAAGCACGTGGCACGGATTTTTGGGGGTCCAGTGGCGAAATGAACGCCCTGATTCGCGGCGCCCGTAGCAGGGGCCTGCGTTTCTATGCGGACCAGTATCCATACAATACCAGCGGAACCGATGGACGAATTGTTCTGATTCCCGCATGGGCGGCAGGGGCTGACTGGACGGAATCCAGCGCCGACACTCAGCCGGACTACGCCGCGAGACTGCAGGCGATACTTGACGACGATTCACTCTCCACAGAACTCCGGAGTGACATCGACTATGAGATCACACGGAGAGGCGGCGCAAAGAGTATTGTCATCGTCGAGCACGATAAGAAGAAGCTGATCGGCAGATCGCTGGCCGAATTCGCCGCCAGCATTGACGTTTCGCCGGTTGACGCAGCGATCAAGCTGCAGTTGGATGGCAAACGAACTCAGCGGGGAGGTTGCCGACTGCGAGCGTATTCGATGTCGGAAGCAGACGTTGAAGCATTCGCGAAAACTCCCTGGACCGCAACTTCCAGTGATGCGCGAATCGTGTTGCCTTCAGACGGCCCCGTCCACCCACGATTCTATGGAGCATTTCCCAGGAAGATTCGGCATTACGCAACCGACCGCAAACTGTTCAGCATCGAAGAGGCGGTGCGCGTCTCCACATCACTTCCCGCCGAGATTCTGCGACTCAAAGACCGCGGAGTGCTTCGAAAGGGCACGGCTGCAGATATCGTGGTCTTCGATCCCTCACGAATTCGTGACAAGGCTGATGCATTCAATCCTCACCAGTACAGCGAAGGCGTTGAATGCGTCCTGGTAAATGGACGTATTGCCGTCGAGAGTGAAGAGTGGCTCGGTTGTCTGGCCGGGCGAGTTTTGAACGCACAAAGAGATACGAAACAATGAACCAGGCCCGTCCCACTCTTCGATGTACGTTCCATGCTCTCTCGTTGCTGGCGGCCCTGGTTCGCGTTAGGCGATGCCTGGTCTTCTGTCTCGCCCTCCTGGTCACGCCGCTGTTTTGCGTCGCGCAGGATGCGAACGTGGCGGAGAGGTACGACAAAGCGGACGTCATGATTCCAGTTCGAGATGGAGTGGAACTGTACACCGAGATCTACTCGCCGCGTGATGTCGCCAAGGACTTGCCGATCATCTTCCTGCGCACTCCCTATCGAGTTGCCGAACCGAATGGCAAGTTCACTCGCTACTTCAATTCCACGTTTCGAGAACTTGCCAAACAGAACTACATATTCGCAGTTCAGGACGCTCGTGGTCGACACGGTTCCGGTGGACAGTTCGAATGGAATCGGTCCGTACGTCATCGGACTGACGCGAAGGCAATTGACGCTTCAACCGATGCCTATGATTCCATCGACTGGCTTGTCAAAAATGTGAAAGGAAACAACGGTCGCGTAGGCATGCTGGGAGTCTCGTATCCCGGTTGGTATGTCACGATGGCACTGATCGACCCCCATCCCGCACTGCGAGCTGCAAGTCCTCAGGCTTCCCCGTCGGACTATTTCATCGGCGATGATTTCTTTCACTTTGGAGCGTTTCGACTCGGCCCCAGTGCTGAGTTGCCCTACTTGTTTGACTTTGACCCCAAAGAGAATTCCCGCTTTCCTTTCGACCAGATCGACACGTATGAATTCTTTCTGGACATGGGGCCGCTGAAAAACATGAACGAACGTTATTTGCACGGAGTGTCGCCGACATGGAATCACTTCATGAGTCATTCCACATACGACGAGTATTGGCGAGCGGGCGGCGCACTGCAGCATCTGACCGCAGTGAGTGTGCCCACACTGAATGTCGTGGGGTGGTGGGATGCCGAAAACTTCGGCGGGGCCATGGATATCTATGACAAGCTGGAGTCGGTGGACAGGAATGATCTGAATCACATCGTCGTTGGCCCGTGGGCGCACGGGCAATGGGCAAGAGGTCCGAGAGAGAATCTTGGAGAATACGACTTTGGTTCCGACACCGTCGATCACTACCAGCGAGAAATTGAAGCACCGTTCTTTGCTCATCACCTGAAGGATGCGGGCGAGTCAAGACTCCAGGAGGCGACGATGTTTCAAACAGGATCGAACCAGTGGCAGACGTTCGACGCGTGGCCACCTCGTGACAATGTCGTGTCGAGTGCATTCTACCTGCATGCCGACGGCACCTTGTCACCGACGCAGGCAGAGAATCCAACTGATGAGTTCGTCGAATACGTTTCGGATCCGAAGAAACCGGTTCCCTATTCTAAACGCCCGATTATGGGCTTTTGGAGCGGCCTAGAAGGAAGCGACTCCCCGCGTTTCCGGCGTGCGGGGAAGCTCTGGAAAGTCGAAGACCAGCGATTCGTGCACGACCGGCCGGACGTCATCAGCTTCGTATCCGAACCGCTTGAAACAGACATGGAACTGGTGGGGCAAGTTGTAGCTCACTTGCACGCATCAACGACCGGCACGGACTCCGATTGGGTCGTCAAGGTGATTGACGTGTATCCCGAAGCTTACCCGCCAAAGCCCGAAATGGGCGGCTTTCAATTGATGGTTGCTGACGATGTCCTGCGAGGCAAATTCCGCAGGAGCTTTGAGAACCCCGAAGCGCTCGTGCCCAATGAAGTCAACGAGTTCAGGATCAACTTGCGAAGTCGTAATCACCGATTTCGCAAGGGCCATCGCATCATGATTCAGATACAAAGTTCGTGGTTTCCTTTAATTGATCGGAACCCCCAGACATTCACCAATATCATGCAGGCTGATGAGGCTGACTATCAATCGGCTTGTCAGCGCGTCTATTGCTCAAGAAAGCATCCGTCTCACATCAAGTTGTCGATTCTGCACGACAAACGTGACTGCGCCGCGAAGCCCGAGGGAGATGACACCGCCGATGGCGATTCCGATTCGCTGAGTTCGGCGCCGAAAACCTATGGGCAGGACAAGTTGTCTCGGCAGCTTTCACGCAGGATCAGTCGGCTGAAAAGTCGGCTGCCTACATTGATGGAACGTCACCATGTACCGGGTGTGTCTGTAGCATTGATCGAAGACCGGCGACTTGTTTGGTCGCGTGGATTTGGAGTTCGCTGCGTCGGTACAAAGAAACTCGTTCAACCGGATACGGTCATGGAAGCTTGTTCCATGAGTAAGCCATTTTACACATATCTACTCTTGAAACTTGTTGAACGGGGCGACATCGATCTCGATCGACCACTCGTTGAATACCTCGGTAAGGACTATCTTTCCAATGACCCGCGACACCGTCGGATCACCGCAGCGATGGTATGCTCGCATACGACGGGCCTGCCGAACTGGCGGAGCGGCGGTTGGAGAATGGGCGGCCCGATGTCACTCGCCTTTGAACCCGGCACGCAGTTTCGCTATTCGGGCGAAGGTTTTCTGATGCTTCAGCGGGCCATCGAAAAGGAAACTGGAATCGAGTTGGATACGTTCTCTCGCAGACAACTGATCGTTCCTCTCGGCTTAAAAAACACGCGATTCGTCTGGGATGGTCAACTGAAGCTCAGAGCCGCGTGCGGACACGACAGCAGCGGTCAGCTGAAGACGAACCGACGCCACTATGATCACCCCAACGCAGCGTATTCGCTTTATACGACCGCCGAGGATTATGCTCGCTTTCTCGTGGAGATCCTCAAAGTCGACCGATCGTCGGAATGGTCGATCTCTGACAAAATGCGGTTGCGGATGCTTTCGCCAATTTCGCACCGCGACGATCAGGATGCCGATTGGGGGCTTGGCTGGGGACTGCAGGAACTCGACGGCCGGCAGCGTGTGTTCCACAGCGGTTCGAACGGAGCCGGATTTCGGTGCTACAGCGAATTCTTTCCGGAATGTGGTGACGGCCTAGTCATCATGACGAACGCCCTATCCGGCAAGGAACTTCGGCAAGCGGTCATTGATGACTGGCACGCACACGCGAAGTAAGAACTTCCCACGACACGACTTCCCGACTAGCACCGCCAATCGGTGCCACGTCAATCCTCGACACAGTCCAGCGTGATCTCAGCGTGATACGTCAAACTCCAGTCTCGCCGACGTTCGTAGCTGCGGATCGCATCCAGTAGGTTCGCCGCGGCATTGTGCGAACTCTCTTTGCCGTTGAGTGAAATACGGATCGGCTTTGAAAAGTCGACCATCAGAGGATGCAGCCACACCGAGAGCTTTCGCACGTTCTTTGTCTTGATCACAATTCGGTTCGCGGATTCAATCCTTGCATCGACCAGCCCGGCTTTGACTCCGAACGGGCTCAATTGAAAGGACTGCTTCTGAAAGTTCTCGACCGATTCCCGAAACGCTGGCGATGGACCATTCAGAGAGATTCGCTCAAAGTCGATCTTCCCTTCTCCAGTTTCGTGAATGGTGCTCCATCCACGATGCGGGGGTCGGCGTGTCACTTTCCGCTTTCCAGCCGCGAGGAGACACCGCGGCAACATGGGGCTGAAGCCCGACGCTTCCGGGGTCGTCGTTGGGATGCGTGACGACATGTCGAGCATGTTCCGGTGGTGTCGTGCGTCCACCTCCATGCATGAAGATGATCAGCTCAAACAGTGTCGTGGGTGCACAGTCGCTTGGCACGAAAAAGTGCAGCATGTCCTGCGAGTGGTCACCGAATAAGTCCGGACACGAAAACGGCTGATTCGCCACCACGCCCGAAACTTCACCTTGTACGGGCGCGGCGGTTCGCGTCAGGACACTGAGCACCTCGTCAATGTCGCCCTTGAAGGCGGAAAGCTCGGCTGCAGCCGCAGCCCGTGACGCTCCCTGAGCACTGAGGTACTGCCGACATGCGGCAATTATTCGGTCCTCGTCCGCTCGGCTGTTGCCGCACGTACAGTTCAGAATCAGTAGTGCGATGCTCGTTCCGAGTCTTAGGAGTGATGCGGAGTCCGGGATACCGATGGTTTTCATCATGTCAGTCCTTCAATCCGCCGGCTCGCTTATCAGTCCTGAGCGGCTTTCGCTGTATGACCAGGAACCAGTCTTCCTGGTCGGTGAATTCGAGATGCAGTCTGTGTCCCTTAGGAGAGATCTTCAGGCGGCCTGAGTCGCCGCTGCGCACATTGGTCGCTGTGACGGCGATGTCGGTGGCCGCATCCCCGAGTCGCAGTGTCGCCTTGCCGCCTTCCCTAATGTAGACCAGGTACCGAGATCTCGGAGCAGCCAGGCAATGGCCTTTCCCATCGAGTAGAACATCATTCCTTGGCGTCATCTCCAACAGCTGATCGGTATGCTCGTTCAGCAACCTGCAGGCAATTCCTAGCCATCGTAGTCGCGTGCGAACGGCGGCATGTTGGCTGTCCTTCACGTTGGAATCGTAAGCCATGATTCCCGTCGCATGCGTTTCCTGATCCGCATCGTTGTGAAAGAAGTAATGCCCGCCCCCAAGAAGACAGGCATAGAGGTTGTGTCGGACTCCTGGTCCTTGGTAGGGCGGTAGCTCGAATTCGAAGAATGGTCGGTACGGCTTGTTGCTCAACGATTTCGCTGCCAACGCGTTGATATTCCGACCCTGTCCGTGCCCACCAACGACGCCATCGACTTTGTCGCGTCGTAAATGACCATCAATCCAATAGGCGCCACGTCGACGAAAGAACTCCGCGAAATGGTCGCCGCAATTCCCTTCGGAATAGCTACGTTCGTCCATGAAGACATAAAACGTGTTGCCGATCGGCAGCGTTTCATCGAGCAGCTTGGCGGCGAACCGCTCCCAGAGCCATTGGGTCTTCTTTGCGTCCGACCAGGAGTTCGACCATGGTTGATCGAGGACTTCCTGGCCGGGGCTGGCGATCTGTTGAACTGCGGTAATCAGGCGACCGCGGTCGGCGAGATGACCTCCATTCGCGACATTGAACGGATGCCACTCCCAATCCGATTGGTGCTTGGGCCATCCAAAGAAGACGGTAATCCCCACAAGGAGGTTCTTCTTCTGCGCGTAGCTGCAGATGTCGCGCAGACGTGCCCAGTAGTGCTGATTCGGATCGTCACCCTCATCAAACTCCTGAAGATCCCAGCATGGCAAGCCGTCGCGAGCATTCGGGCCTCCACTGTGGCGTTTCCATGGCGTGATCCCCGGATAGACGTATCCGTAACGTTGCTCGACCACCTTGCCGTCATGTGTTTGCCGAGGGGCCATAAAGGACCAGATGTGAATCGCATTCACGCCTGCCTCAGCCGCGTCGTCAATCCAGCTGCGGTAATCGATGTTGACATTCTGCATGACGCACTGGGTCCCGCTGTCACCGACAAGAACCAAGTCCCGAGTACCAAGACGTGTGCGCCAGTTACTACCCGCAACGCCGTCGTCGCCGACCGCGATATTGAACGTGATGACAGTAGCGACTGCGAAAATCAACCACTCCGACGTCGGAATTTCCCGGCGAAATCGATCGTTCATATCAGTCCTTAGGTAACACCTTTGGCAATCTCTGCGAGTAGTGCGGTACAATGCATCGGTGCACTATCACATGTCGGCCCTGGCCGGCGAATTTGAAGCACGCATGATACCGCGCGACATACACATAGGGAAAATCACATGAATCGCTGCCTGGCCGTTTCGCACATCACGATTGCGGCGCTCATGCTTGCGTCGATTGTTGTCACGCTCGACGGATCCCAACGATGCCTGGGGAATCCCAACCCGGCAGATACGACTCCCTCAACAACGACTGCCCCTTCAGAACAATATCCAGCCAACCCCTTCGTCATTACGCTGCAACAGGATGTTCCTGCGAACGACAATCGAGGCTCACTGTTTGCCTGTGAACTCGAAGGAGATGGCCAAATCGACTTCTTGGTCACCACCCCCGGCGCCATTGGAGCATACGGTCACAGTGGAGATCTCCTTTGGTTGGAGCATGACGATATTCGCCTGTCTCGATCTGCAAATGGCGGAACTGGCTATCCAGGCTCTCAGGCTCCCGGCGCGATCTATGGCAGGGATGAAAATGGCAACTCGTTTGTCGCCTACCTGACGAATCAGGGCAATTTGGTCGTTCGACGAGGCAAGACAGGCGAGCTTGACCGCACCTATGACTTTCCAGGTGGTCAGGGACTGGCGATCGCCAACTTGCGAGGCAAAGGGGATCAAGACGCGATTATCCAGTACGGCCAGAGCGAACTGCGAGCCATCAACCTGTTAACGGGAGAGACGTTGTGGCACACCAAAGACTGGTCAGGAATCGAGCATTCTCTGGTGCGGACGGCAGACGTCGATGGCGATGGGCGAGATGAAGTTCTTGGACCAGTTCTGCTCGACGCCGACGGCAAGCGATTGGGGGACTGGGACCTGAAGAGAGATCGAAGAACCCACCTGCGTTCACTCGACAGCCTCGCAATTGGCGACGTCATTACCGGCAACCCGCTGGAAATCGTGTTGGCCGAACAGGGAGGCAACAATGAGACCATCACGTTCAATGTGGAGCAGATTCTCTGGGGACGGCGACGTAACAACATCCCACCCACGGGACAGTGCGCGCGTGAACGAGACCCGGATAAAGTTGCCGTGGGAGATTTCGTTCCCGACAGCCCCGGCCTAGAAGTGTTTGCTCGATCGGCCTGTGGCCACGAGCCCTGGATCATGAACTCAAGTGGCAGGATCATTGCGACATGGCGTGTGCTCGAGACCGCTCCGAAGGGCTGGTGTACCGTGAACAGCGAATCCAACCCGGGCGTCGAAGGTGGCATCGATGTCGTGCGGGCGATTGACTGGTTCGGTGGTGCCCGACGCCACCTGTGCGTCAAGGAGAGGCATGTCGACGGAAAGGCTGCGATTGTTGATCCGATGAACGGCAAGTTCGTGAAGGTTTTTGATGTCCGCGCTGCGCGAACTTACTCGACTGATGTCTCTGGTGATTTTCGTGAGGAAGTCATAGTTGTCGAAGCAGGCGTCAGTGGGACCGGCCGTCTGAAGATTTTCTGGAATGAAGAGGACGCCGAGCGCCCAGGGCTGCCCAGCCCATGGGGCCGCGCTCTCTATCGAAGACTCAAACAGAACTGGAACTACTATTCTCCGTAGCGACAGGGTAGTTTCGCTTTTCGGGTTCGTGCTGGCGATTGGACAATCGATGGACAATCCGGGACACTTTTTGAACGCTGCCCGTCTGTTACCGAACCTCGGAAAAGCTTGGCTGCTTAGACGACTCAAATACTTAAACGATTAGGTGGCCAAAAGCCGGAGCCCGGATGAGAACATTAACGATGACTCTGTTCGTTGGATTCTTTTGTCTGTCTCTCTCTGCGAATATGGCGACCAGTGAAAGCGGCGACACCAAGGCTGGCGGTTCGCATTCCTGGCAGGAGAAGTCGGTCAAATATGCCCGCATCATGTCGCAGGTAAAATGGACGCCAGTGGCTGAAGGCATGCCGAAACGGGGCGGACATTTCATAGCCGGGCAGGAATACACAGGCGTTCCTTACTCAAGCGTCAAGCACGTCGGCCGCTACATCGGCTTTGACATCTTTCTGAAGACGTTTCTGGCCGCCGTCGAGAACCCGAAGAGTGTCCTCTACACCGAAAACCTCTACGGGAAAGTGACCAACGCGGAGTGTTACTACGGCAAAGTCTGTTCCTCCTACACCAGCTATGCACTTCAGTGCGGCATCTGGTATGTCAGCAAGCTTCACGGCCCCCGCTTTCGCGAGGGTGTCACCATCGTGGAGCCCCAGTCCGCTCAAGCTGCTCGGCCCGGCGATGTCATCTTCACACCGCCGGCGGTCAAGAATGGAGGCTCGCACGTGGAGTTGGTGACGGAAGTCGTCCGAGACAAAGGCGGCAAGGTGACGCATGTCCGGATCGAGGAAAGTCGCCCCCAAACCACCAGCAACACCCTGCGCAGCGCCAAGGCATTCGATGGGCACCTGGCTGCCAAGAACCGGGAGTTGTACCGCATCACCGATCTGGATGCCTGGCGTGGAGGCAACAAGGCGGAGTTCTTTCTCTTCCCCAACTACGAGGACGACTCGGCGACCCCGCAAATCAACCGCGTCCTGCTCCTCGATCGCGGCGACTGGGTGCCCTATCACAAGGGGCAACCGGTGAAGATTAACATCATGGATCGCGACAACCAGGGAGTCCATTCATTGGTGATCAAGCGAGGCGACAAGGTCGTTTACGAGATCAAGAATCCTGGCAAGGGTGTTGTGGAGCATTCGGTCGACGCCTGCGGCGATTACACAGCACACTGTGTAATGAAGGACGGCTCGCTAAGCCAGGCCTGCGAATTCGCCGCCTGCGAACTCGACTTCAACCTTCCAGCTACACCAGTCTCGCGAGGCACGACATGGGAGGTCCAACTCACCTCCGAAAACATGAACGCCATCATCCTCTACTTCAAGAACTCAGCTGACGGTTACGACGAACACAACGTGTTCATCACCGAAGAGGATCGCACAGCCGGCAAGGTGACTATCCCTGCCAGCGTCACTCAGACCGCTGACAAGCTGCAGGTATGGCTGATCGGAGAGAACCAATACGGGCGACTCAAGAACCGCCGCGATATCCAGGTGATGGACTGAGCCACCACATGAAGAGCCCTTTGTCTATGGACACTTCGATGCACATGAAATCTACCGTAATGTTGTTCTTCAAGCGAATTAAGATCCGCAGCTACGAGACCGGCCTGTACTTCCGTGACGGCGAGTTCAAGGGTCTGCTCGGCGAGGGTCGGCACTGGCTGTTCGACCTGTTCGGTAAGGTCCGCGTTGACGTTGCTAGCCAGCGTGATCCGTGGCTGGCCCACGACAAGCTCGACATGATCTTCAAGTCGGGTGCGCTGAAGGACCGCGCCGTGGTCATGGACCTGAAGGACGATCAGCGTGGTTTGGTCTGGATCGAAGGCCGCTTCAGCCGCTTGCTGGCGCCGGGCCTGTACGCTTACTGGCACGGTGTGCGCGATGTGCGTGTCGAAGTGATTGATGCGCGCCAGGTACGATTCGAGCACAACGACTTGAAGGTCATCGCCAAGTTGGCAATGGCCAAGCAGTTGCTGGACATCTGCACGGTCGATCGTGACCGTGTAGGCGTATTGTTCATCGACGGTCGTTACATCGACACGCTGTCGCCGGGTCTGTACGTGTTCTGGAAGGGCGCGGCAGACGCGCGGGTTGTCGAGATCGACATGCGCGAGACCACGATCGACGTTTTCGGTCAGGAAATCATGACTGCT
>JASLPZ010000197.1:0-13114 GCA_030744725.1 Pirellulaceae bacterium | reverse complement strand
AAGATCGCCGAAGGTGTTGCCAAAAACTCCGAGGCCGAAACCGAGCTCCCCGCGGCAGCGAATTCTCCGCCGACGCCTTCCGAAGTGATCGACGAGACAGCGGCGACTGACACTACCGCGTTGGAGAGTGTTGAAACTCAGCCGGAACTGACCTCTCCCACACCGGAGCTGACCGCGATTCCAACGGCCCAGACCTCACCAGAAGTCGCCACGCCTGCCAATTCCGACCAACCACGCCAGCAGAAGAGCGGGGCCGCCGGCAACGTGACGAATTCCGCACCAGCGGACACGAACATTCGCGTCTCTGTTCGCCTATTGGACAGTCTGATGAATCTTGCCGGAGAGCTTGTCCTTTCCCGCAATCAATTGGTTCAGCAGGTAGGTTCCGATTCGACGACACAACTGGATTCAGTGGCGGCCAGGGTCGACCAGGTCACCAGCGAACTTCAAGAGGCGATCATGCAGACACGGATGCAGGTGATTGGCACGGTGTTCGGCAAGTTCCCGCGGGTCGTCCGCGACTTAAGCAGCCAACTCGACAAACAGTGCCAACTCACAATCGAGGGCGAGGACGTCGAATTGGACAAGTCGATTATTGAGGCCATTGGCGATCCATTGACCCACTTGATCCGCAATTCAGTCGACCATGGGATCGAATCTCCCGAACAACGCGTCGCGGCAGGTAAATCCGCGAGCGGCACAATTGTGCTGAGGGCCTTCCACCAGGCGGGCAAAGTGAACATTTCTATCAGCGACGACGGGGCCGGCATCGACACCGCCAAGCTCAAAGAGAAGGCAATCAGCCGGGGGCTGATCACTCCTGAAACAGCCAGGGACATGAGCGAACGCGAGGTGCTGCGGTTGATTTTCCATCCCGGTTTCTCCATGGCCAAGACGGTGACGGGGGTTAGCGGACGGGGCGTCGGGATGGATGTCGTCAAGACAAACATCGAAAAGCTTGGTGGCGCCGTGGGCGTCGACACTCAGATGGGTGTTGGAACGACAATCAATGTCAAGCTACCACTGACGCTGGCCATTATTCCATCGCTCATCGTGCGTTGCCGAGACAATCGCTTTGCCATCCCGCAGGCGAGCATCAGCGAATTGGTGCGTGTCAAGGCCGCCGACGTCGCCAAAAAGGTCGAACGAGTCCAGAACGCCGAGGTCTTCCGGCTGAGGGGCAATCTGCTGCCGTTGGTCCGTCTCGATCGAGCGTTGGACCTGCATGAAGAAACCGATGCGCATGAAGACGGCCCGATCAACATCATCGTGGTCGAGACTGGCCAGTTGAGATACGGCTTGGTTGTAGACGGGCTGCACGATTCCGAGGAGATCGTCGTCAAGCCGCTGGGACGCCATATGCAAGATTGCCACTGCCTGGCCGGGGCGACCATCCTGGGTGATGGGCGTGTCGCACTGATTCTCGATGTGGCGGGCATTGCCTCTCGCTCGGAACTGACGCTGCCCGACGAGGACGACTTGGATGTTGCAGGCAACTCGCTCGACGGCAGTGCCAGCGAGACCCAAACCGTACTGTTGTTCACCAACGATCCGGCGGAACAGTTCGGCATTCCCATGGCGGTCATCGCCCGAATAGAGAGAGTCCGCACCGATCAGGTCGACAGTGTGGGTGGACAGGAAGTGCTTCAATACCGAGGAGCCTCCCTACCGCTGTTGCGTCTGGAGGACTACATCCAAGCCCTGCCGCGGCCAGAAACGAAGAAGATATACGTGGTTGTCTTCACCGTGCGTGGCAGAGAGATCGGCCTGACCGTCCCAGCGCTGACTGACATCTCTGATGTGCCGACCAACGTGGACACGACCACGTTCAGTGAACCAGGCGTGATCGGATCCGTCGTAGTGGACGGGAGAGCTTTGCGGCTGTTGGACCCCTACAGGCTGACCCAGGTGGCTCATCCTGACTTGTTCACGGGGTCGGAAGCCATTGAATCCCGCCACGTACGCAACACGCTTCACGACGCGGACGATCATCCGGTACCTACTATCCTGTTGGCTGAGGACTCAGCGTTCTTCCGCAAGCAGGTGACGGCACAATTGGAAGAGGCCGGCTATGAAGTCATTGGCTGCGAGGACGGACTCATCGCGTGGAACATTCTCCAGGAGCGCGGTGAAGAGATCGACGTGGTGGTTACTGACGTCGAGATGCCGAACATGGACGGCTGCCAACTTGCGCGGCATATCAAGGACGACGCGACTCTGGGTCACCTGCCTGTTATCGCGTTGACCTCACTGGCCAGCGAGAAGGATATGCAGCGCGGCATGGAATCGGGCATCGACGACTATCAAGTCAAACTGGATCGCGAGCGGTTGATGGCCGCCGTGGAAAAGTACCTTCGGGAATCCAAGAAGCCAATCGGTCCGGCGAGTGATATCGCCGCTGCCGCCGGCGTGGGGAGCCAATCATGAATACTGCGTCATCGGAAACCGCGTCCGCGACCGGGACGACGGAAACTGAGCTCGTCACGTTCCGCGTAGGCGACATGCTGATGGGAGTCGATATTCGCCAGGTCGAGGAGATCAATCGACACGTTCAGGTGACCGCCGTTCCTCACGCCCGAGAGTACGTTCGGGGCGTGATCAACCTGCGGGGGGAGGTCGTCACCGTGGTCGACCTGCGGACGGTCCTCGGACTGCCACCAGTCGAAATAACCAAACAAACCCGTACCGTCGTTGTCCGCTCGAAGGACGAACAGATCGGCCTCCGTGTCGATCGGATCGGCGATGTGGTCAAGGCCCGAACCGACGAAATCGACGCGCCGCCGGCCAACTTCGGCGGGCTCGATGGGCGACTCTGCAAGGGAGTGTACAAGTTGGAAACCGATCTGCTGGTCTTGCTCGATGTCGAAGCAGCGCTCGTCGTCGAGCCTCAAGCAGCCTGAATCAAAACAGTCAATAACAAGTTTTTCTCGAAAGGTCGATCTCATGAAGTTCAGTAGTCTGACAAGGTGGAATCTCTCTCTCAGCGCGCGGCTCTCATTGCTGTGTGGATTGATGCTGGCCTGCTGCCTTGGCGCGGCAGCCGTTACGCTCAGAACTTCCAGCACGCAGAAGACCAGTGGGACCCGCATCAACCTGGCCGGCCGCCAGCGGATGCTGACGCAGCGGTTTGCCAAAGAGTTTCTCGACGAGGCGAATATCCGGCAGATATCTGCCTCGGCCTCGCCATTTGCAGCCGGCGTATCGCGTCAGATCGCCAGCGACCGCGCCTACTACACCAAGAACGTGATCGGCAAGCTGAAGAAGGAAGCGGGCGACTTTAAGGCTGACGCTGGTTACCACGACATCGAGGGTGCCATTCCTCTGCCGGCCACCTATGTCCGCGAGGTCGCCGAGTCGCTCGGTGATTCCGCCGGCTACCAAACCGACCTGTTGAGCAAATGGCCGGTCAATTCCAGCAGGGGGATCAGCAGCGCACCGCTACATCGAGCCTGGGCTGCCCTCGAGAAAGATCCCGATACGCCGTACCAAGAATATCTTCCCGCTGGAGAAGGCGCGGAGCTTCTTTATGTCACGTCAGACGTTGCCGGAGCCGAGGCCTGTGTCTCTTGCCACAACGCCCATCCGAATAGTCCCAAAAAGGACTTCACAATGGGTGACTTGATGGGAATTCTGGCGGTGTCGGTCCCCGTCACGCAAGACGCGGGAATTGCGAAAACACTGTTGGCAAAGAATGGCGAATCGGCCACGCCGGTTTGGAAAAGGACTCGTGAACTGTTCGAGACGACAATGACGGCGCTCCGCGACGGTGGAACCACGTATAAGGATCTGGGTATGACCGAGCCGATCGAGCTTTCGCGGGAACTCGACGGCGAAATTTACAACCAGCTTAGTGAGGTGGAGAATCTGTGGAAGCAGTTGCAGCAGTCCGCCACCGGGATTAGAAACAGCGAAGTAAATTCCGCGGAGTATCTGGCGCAGTTGAAGAACTTCCGAACGTTCAACAACGAGTGCCTTGGAGAAATGAACGCGGCCGTTGGAATGCTCCAGGCCAACTCGGATGCTAAGGTCGCCACGTTGAATCTCGTGCAGTACGTGGCGGGTGCCGTGAGCTTGGCGATCTTTGTTGTCGTTCTGCTATACATTCGCTTCAAGGTGGTCCGACCGGTAAAGGCCGCCCTCACGCTGGCCAACGCGGTGGCGGCTGGGGACCTCACTCAAACTTGTCCTGTCGTCACGTCGGACGAAGTGGGGCAGCTATCCGAAGCGCTTAATAGGATGTCCGGCGATCTTCGCTCCACAGTCGGACAGATCCACGCAACGGCGGATACGTTGGGCACTTCGGCCAGTTCACTTTCCGGAACGGCGACGCAGATGGCCGACGGAGCTGCACAGACGACTTCGCAGTCGTCTACCGTGGCGTCCGCCGCCGAAGAAATGTCGACCAATATGACCGACATGTCAGCCTCGACCGAGGAGATGACCACCAACGTCAAGACCGTCGCCTCAGCTGTCGAGGAGATGACCGCCAGTATCAGCGAAATCGCTAAGAATGCCGAACAGGCTTCGACCGTGGCGAACAACGCGGCGCAACTGGTCGATGTCAGCAACACCAGCATCGGGCAGCTCGGTGGTGCCGCTGACGAAATCGGCAATGTCATCGAGACCATCCAGGACATCGCCGAACAGACCAACTTGCTGGCCCTGAATGCCACCATCGAAGCGGCGCGTGCCGGCGACGCGGGCAAAGGCTTTGCCGTGGTGGCCACGGAAGTCAAGGAGTTGGCCAAGCAAACAGCCGACGCCACTGAGGACATTCGCGGGAGGATCGAAGGCATCCAGGGTTCGACGGGCGAAGCAGTCGAGTCAATTGGCCAGATCAGCGAGGTAATCCGGCAGGTCAACGATGTTTCCAAGACAATCGCTTCGGCTGTCGAGGAGCAGAGCATCACGACCCGGGAGATTGCTCAGAACATCACGCAAACTTCCGACGCAGCCCAGACGGTTTCAGTCTCGGTGGCCGAATCGGCGTCCGCCACGCAGGAGATCACTCGGAACATCACCAGCGTGGACCAGGCTGCCAGGGATGCCGCCGAAGGAGCGTCGCAGACGCAAACGGCCAGTACCGATTTATCCGAGTTGGCTGGTCAACTTCAGGCTTTGGTCGCGAAATTCAATATCTAATGAGGCCGTACCTCGGATCGATGCGAGCTATCACTCGGTTGCGGCGACCCGCTCTCCGACCAACCTGCGGTCCGTGCCCGTCGCTGAAATCTTGACTCATTCGAAACTGCAGCGAATCACAATGATCAAGAGGTGGAAAACAAACCGTGCCGCGTGTAACGAGAACTGAATTCGTGACACAACTTGATTTGGCCAACATCTGATGACTGAAGACAACATCCGAGTTCTGGTTATCGACGACTCGGTCACCTACCGCAAGATCGTCCGTGATGCGTTGGCCGTCGCGCCCGGTATCGAAGTGGTCGGTACCGCGGCGAACGGCAAGATCGCGCTGGCCAAGATCCAGCAACTTCAACCTGATGTCTTAACGCTCGATCTGGAAATGCCAGAGATGGACGGCCTGGAATTTCTGAGGCAACTGAGGCAATCGGACAGCGATGTCGGGGCGATCGTCTTGAGCGGTACCAGCACGCATGGGGCTAACGCGACGATGACGGCGCTGGAGTTGGGTGCTTTCGACTTCGTGGCAAAACCGACCGGCAGCACAACCGAGGAGAATCTGCGGATGTTGCGACAGGAACTCAGCCCAAGACTCAAGACTCTCGCCCGAAAAAGGCAAGTTCACAAGATCTTGCACGGCCATGGACCTCCGCCATCGGTCGGCATTGTCCCACCACCGTCTCCGGATGAGAACAACGTGGCACGCCGAATGTGCCGTATCGCCGACGCCCGTCCTCGAAACGTCGAGTTGGTCGTCGTGGGTATCTCCACCGGCGGTCCCCAGGCGCTCAATCGTATGCTGCCGCAATTCGAGGCCGACCTGCCGGTGCCCGTGCTGATTGTCCAGCACATGCCGCCTGTGTTCACGAAAT
Source organism: Pirellulaceae bacterium (assembly GCA_030744725.1). Lineage (GTDB taxonomy): Bacteria > Planctomycetota > Planctomycetia > Pirellulales > Pirellulaceae > ARS98. The sequence continues at coordinate 7,100 of JASLPZ010000197.1, read as the reverse complement.
CACTGGCCAAAGATCTGGACAAGCGTTGTTCGTTGACCGTCTCCGAGGCGGTGGACGGCCAACCAGTTTCGGCAGGTCACATACTGATCGCCCCCGGCGGGAAACAGATGAAGGTCGTCAGAGAAGGAGAGGAAGCGACCGTCCGTATCACGAACGATCCACCAGAGAACAGTTGCCGTCCATCGGTCGACTATCTGTTTCGAAGTGTGACCAGAGCCTACGGCTCCAACGCTGTTGGCGTGATCATGACGGGAATGGGTAACGACGGTGCCCAGGGATGCCGGCAGCTGAAACAAAGGGGAGCCGCGATCATCGCCCAAGACGAAGCCTCTTGCGTGGTCTTCGGGATGCCTCGGGAACCGATCCTGGAGGGAATTGTTGACGTCGTCGCTCCACTGGACGAGATTGCCACCGAAATCGTCCGCCTGGTGGGACGGGGAGCGGTCGTATGAAAGTCGCACTTGAGGAGATCCCAGCTGTCGCACGACTTGTCGACGACCTGTGCGGTGTCGTGCTCGACGAGGCAAAGGGTTACCTAATCGATAGCCGGTTGGGAGCCATGGCCCAGGAGGCTGGCTGTACCAGCTTCAGCGAATTCTGCCAGAAGGTCCGCGCGAGTCGGACTCTGCAAAACCAAGTAATCGATGCCATCACGACACAGGAAACGCTCTTCTTCCGTGACCACTCACCCTTTGAAGCACTGAAACACAAAGCGGTTCCCGAGATGATTGACGCCAAGTCTGGCACGCCCTTTTCAAAGCGGATCCGCATCTGGTCGGCCGCCAGCAGCACGGGACAGGAGCCGTACAGCATCGCCATGACGCTGAGCGAATTGCTGCCGAATGTTCACTCGTGGGACATCAATATCCTGGCCACCGACATCTGCGACTCGGCCATCATGCAAGCCAGCCTCGGTAGATACGCCAGACATGAAGTGCAACGCGGTATGAACCCGCAAATGCTCTCGAAGTACTTCCAGGAAGAGCCCGGTGGTTGGCGAGTCAGGGAAGAACTCCGCTACATGATTCGTTTCGACCGCAGAAACCTGCTAGAGTCGTTTACCGGCCTTGGGCCGTTCGACATCATCTTCTGCCGCAACGTGGCTATCTACTTCGAGACGGACGTGAAGCGAGATCTGTTCAACCGCCTGTCCGACCGCTTGGCCCCCGACGGATACCTGTTCGTAGGCTCGTCCGAGTCACTAGCCCACTTGGACCCGCGATTCGTCCCCCAGCACCACTGCCGGAGCGTCTTCTATCAACCGAACAAGCAATCCGTCATGGCAGGGGCCTAAGCATTCATTCGCGCCGTCGCGCCCCGACACGATGCTTCGTTGGGCGAGAAAAGGGCGAGAAAAGGGGTCGGGAGTCTTTTTCGGGAAACGACTTACGATCGGTAGACGCCGATGGCCGAAAAAGACTCCCGACCCCTTCACCATCCAGCGTGATCCAGCCAGCAGCTCAGTTACTTCTCCAGTGCCTGATTGAGCCGCACTGTCACGTCTGCAAGTGAGCGGCGTGTTTTTTCGAGATCGCCAGGGCGAATGCGACACAAATACTCAAACCAGCGACCATCGATCGATTCGAAATCCTGCTTGCGAACACGGAGAGCTTCATCAAACGCCACGGAGAGCTCCCGTGACGGGGCTGGCTGTTTGAGCCGTTTACGAGCCGCGGCTATCGCTCGATCGAGAGCTTCCAGATAGCGCACGTCGTCGATCCCTGCGCGATGTGCTTCCCAGGCCAGGGTTGGAATCGGTCTACCGTATTCGTCGGGATAGGCAACCTTATGAGCGGGCTTGTCGGAATCATAAAGGCGATTGTCGGCGTAATCCTGATATGCCCACGGACTGGAACCCTGATAGCCGCACGCTTTGTTGTACAACCCGGTCAGCGCTCGATATGGCAAGGGATAAGTTGTGGCAGTCACCCAATAGGAGATGGGGAGAAAACCTCTTTCGCGGACATACATCGCCTCGGCGTTGTTCCTGCCGCCGAAGACGTAGATATTGTAAACCGGTCGGTCGATGAAATCCCGCGTTGCTGTTTGGGCACTCTTGCTGTTGATGGCAGTGAACATGTGCAGGCCCGCCTGCTGTCGTCGCTCGGCCTCTTTCCGGCAACGCTCGATCTGCTCCGGTTTGTTCGGCTCGTCGACGCCGTAATAGTAAAGGTCTTCAAATCCCATCTTCTTCGCAGCGGTCACTTGTTCCTTTGCATCGCCACCCGGCCAGTGCATCAGACACGGAGCTTTCGACATCCCAGCGCGGCGGGCGAGGTCTAACGTCGAAAACCCACCGTAAAGCGTCGCGGCGTTCAACCCGTGCCGCACGTGATCTCGCAGTTCCGCTAGATAGCGTTCGGGAGAGACGAAGTGCGGTTGGTCAGGATCGGTCGGTTGGGTGCGGTGATAGATCGCATAGTATCCTTCGGCAGGTTGCAACGTGATCGGAAGCAGTTCCAGTTCGACGGGGAGTTGTCGTGACGAGTTTTCACCAACGATGGAAACCTCGCCGCGATAAACGCCAGGCGGCGATCCGGTAGAAACGTGCACGGTGATCCAGACCTGTCGGCTTTGATGGGCGGGGATCCCCGTGACGCAGCGTCCGCCGCCGAATCCACCCTGCTTGCCCTTGGGCGGCAGGCCCGTGCGATCGTCGCGCAGCAGGAGTTCCGGAACAAGCAGACGCGTACGGCTGGTGCGAAACAACGAGTTCTTTCGCTCGCGCACATGGACCACACGCACACCGATTTCCGACGATCTGATGGTTGTGTTGTCCGGACCGGTCAATTGATCTAAGGAAACCGTCAGCTCACCCAGGTCCTTCACCGCCCGCATGGCAAATGTCCCATTGATGTATTGACCGGCGGCTCCCCAGAGACGCAAGCGGTCAAGCTGATCCTGACCGGACTTGTCGGGAAGCCAGTCGTACAGCGTTTCCTGGTAAGCCGTCGCGCGGCCGACAACGAAGCCGTGTTCATCTGATCCGCGACGCCAACGAGCATCGTCGCGGTAGGACCGCAGCCCTCGCGGCGTTGGCTGCTCAACGGGTTTCGGGAGCGCATCTTCGGCAGGGTTAAGATCATCGTTGGTCGTGAACAATACCACGTCGAACATACCTTTTGAAACCGCAAGGTCGACGTGATGCCGTCCCTTACTCACGGCGATGTGACCCACGTGATTCCAGACGTAGCGTCCGCCGCCTGGTCCGCCCATGCCACCAGACACGGGCCGCTCATTCACCAGAACGGCGACTTTACCGTAGCCGCCGTACTTTCGTATCCAAACCTGATATTCGCCATCGCGAGGAAACTCGGCGACCCAAGTCAACTGGCCATCGTTGCCTGCCGCACACCAGGCCGCCCACTGACCGATCGGTTTGGTCTCGCCATAAGACTGGGCGAGAGGATAAAACCCCCATGCCGGCATCAGGGAATCCGCGGTCGCCCAAAAAGTGACGTGACCGCTTGTGCCGTCGACGACTTGGCAAACGGCTCGTAACGGAGCTTGCAACAATGCGAGCATTACGATGGCTGACACGATCGGATTGCAGCGATTCATGTGCATTGAACGTCGTTCACTCCTTCAGGAGGCGCACCACTGTTGGTGTCTGCGTATCGCGCCAGATCGAGCCAGTGTTTCCCAGCACAGGCCGTACGAGATTTCACTGCGACTCCAACCAGACGGGTTGCGTGAATGCGCCGTTTGTCGCGATGTCCCATACTTCCACTCGCGCCCAACGTTGTCCGCTTAAGTCTGCGTCAATTCTCAGCGAGTCTTCTCCAAAGGCTTTGGTTGCTGACAGGTCGACTCTCTTGCGTTTAATATCTCGACCGTCTCCGGTGATAATCTCGGCATAGGCCAAGGGGAACGTCCATTTCAGATCCAGCCGTACTTGTGACTTGTCACCCTTCGGTAGCGCGGCTATTTCACCACTCCTCCGGCCGTTTACAGTGAATTCGGGAATCAACACTTCGCCTGTTGTAACAAAGAACTGCCCGCCGCGTAGCGCGCCGAGTATGGGTTGCCAGTCATCCTTGAATTTGGGAATCTTCTCCAATCGCAAATAATTTACATTCATGTGGCCAAACAGTTCATGCTCTGGTTCGATCTTAAAAACGTCGACTTCTCCGAGAACGTATTTCGGATCTCCCCAGTTTGACATGTCGTCCAACAGATCAAGTACGCGCGAGCCGAGACGTGACTGCGACAGGTCGGCCGGCATTGCCTTCCAGGCAGCGCCCAGAAATCGGTCTGAAGTGAAGAACAGACGCTCACGGTACCGATCGGGAAAGCCCGTTGATCCTTTGATTCGAGGGTGGGCCGTCCAGGCCAGTCCGCGTTCCGTCTTCAGCAGCCGCAAAACATCTGCCTCACTGCCGACATGATAGACCTTGCCGAATTTCGGATCCTCCGTAACAAACGGCGTCCCTGGCGGCTGGTTGAGCACCCAGTAAACCGGCTCTGGGAAGAAGCTGATCCAGTGCCCGCCGAGATGGACGTTCGGTTCTTCGCCCGGCAAGAGTAAGAAATCCTCGTCACTGAGCCGGTTACATTCGGCGTGCAGCAGATCAAGATATCGCAGGCGCTGGCCTGTCTTCATTCGCGGTGTTGCACCGAAGTGAAACTCGGCCAAGTGAATGACGTCGATGCCCATATCGCGAAAGACTCGAACGAAGCCGGGATTCTGGAGACGCTCGGGGATCCGATACTCCTCTCCGGAAGAAAGGCGGGCCGTGATGTCCGAATTGGTCTTTGTTTTTCTCTCCTGTGCGTTGAGTATTTCGCGCGTGTGCTCGACGTGGAAATGGCTCGCGAAGACGGCATGTCCGGGAAGCGACGCGAAGCGGTCGTTTCGGGTCAGTCGGGCGATATCTTTCAGTGTTTGCTCCGCCGAGTTGTCGGAGACATACAGGAAGAGCCCCAACTCCTGCAACGTGCCGGGCATTGCATTGAACCAGGGAACGAAACGATTGTCGCCACGGGGGTCGTGCCGAATGCCGAAGCCGAAAGAACGAGGCTGCTTGTTGTATCCCGGACCGATCCAGATGTTCGCGAGATTATCGGAGAAGTCGAGCGGATAGAAATATCGGTGCGGTGGCGGAAACAGAGCGACACTACCGCGCTCGAATTCTCCACAAATCGTTCGGCCCCTCACCGCCAATCGCTTGGCGGTCTTAACTGAGCCGCCCGGTTCCGTCTTGAACTTGCCCAGTGGATCGAACCAGGAAATCTGTTTGGGAACTGTTCTTCGACAGACTAATCCGGTGTCGTAAAGATATGCGACGCCGTTCTTTTCGGTTCGCATCACCGCTTCCTGAAAGACGAAGGGACTACCAGCATAGAATGTCCAACGAATCTCCCCGCGGAAGGCTCCTGCAGAGATATCGCCGATCGTCAACACCGCACGACTCGCCTTGCTGGAAGCGACGGCGCTCGTTTTTGTAATCCGCGCATCAAACAGTTCGTTCGGCTTCTCCTGCATACGGTCGAAGAAAATCGTCCAGCCGCCTCGTTTCTGGAGATCTCGTTTTCCCACACGGAGCAAAATTACGGGATCAAGCGAGTCCGCAATCAACTCGAACGGCCTTCCCTGACTTCTCGAAATCGCAATGGAGTCGATCAGCGGTCGGTCAACGGCAAGGTCCATTATCAGCCGTGCCCGACGTTCGTTATTCAAAGGCCAAGTAATCAGGATTTGTGCATCTTGTTGAGCGATCTCGATTCCACACGAGCGATCATAGTCGTCTACATTCAAGCCGACGTTGGACTCGGCTGCCAGGCAAACAGATTGATAGCAGATGGAGACAGCGACGATCAGGAAAACGCTCAACCGTTTCCCTCTCTTTGTCGACCTTTCAAGGACGGAACGCAAGAAATGTGTCATTGTGGTGTTCCCTCGATTAACGCCTGCTATTTCCCACGACATTCTAGAGGTTTCGGCGCGAGTTCTCGACAGTCAACTGACAGGCTAGTGCTCTGTCAAGACTAAGAATCAGGGTTGTCGAACCTGATTGTCGTGGTTCGCTCCGCGAACCAAACGTATTGATCGCGGAGCGACCAACGACTGTCTCGCCAAGCGACCGTTCTTTTTCAACCTTCAAATCAAGAATTGACAAAGCACTAGGCTGTGACGAAGTTTCTGTTCGTTTCTAGCAGAGAGGCTAATCGACATGGCAACCACGGAAGTGGTGGCAACCCAGCGTTTTGTCGGATTCTGCTTTTGGGACACGAGGTTCCTGAAAGGTAGTCTGGCGGCCCGATCTGATCCCACTGGAAAATAAATCAAGAAAAGAAGTTGACATCGGACTTCGTGACAGTTACAAATTGTAACGGTACATCATGTAACGGATAATGGTTATGGCACGCAAAAAGAAAGTTCGGCTCAGTCAGCTCGAAACGACGGTAATGGATATCGTGTGGAAGAGACGGCAGGCCACAGCGGAGGACGTTCGCATCGAGCTGCAGAAGACGCAGACACTAAAGGATTCGACTGTAAGGACGATCCTGCGGCGGCTGGAGGAAAAGGGATATGTCGAGCACAACGTGGAAGGAAGGACGTATGTGTATTGCCCTCGCGTGCAGTCGCAACACGTGGCGACGGATGCGGTGCGTGGGATCATCGACAGTTTTTGTGACGGGTCGGTTGAAGATCTGCTGATCGGTCTGGTCGACGACAAGATCCTCTCGCCGAACAAGCTGAAGGAACTCGCGAAGAAGATCGCTGACGCCGAAAACAAACAGAAACGCAAAGGCAAGTGACGTGGCAAGGCGTTGCTCAACAGAAGGGTGATGTTATGTTCAACGATGCTCATGAGTGGTTGTTGTTGCTGTTGGATGTCTCCATTAAGACTTTGCTGCTTGCGGTGGTTGCTGCTGCGGGACTGGCTGTCTTTCGCGTGAAGAACAGTCACATGCGGCATCGTGTCTGGACGACGGTGTTGGTCGGTATGCTGGTCATGCCGCTTCTGGTTCAAATCGTGCCAGGATTGGCGATTCCAATTCCAGCTTTGGTTTCAATCGACCAACGTGACACCAATGCAGGTAGCGAGACAGAGCTACTGATCTCGGCAGCACCGTCCAGCGAGTCCACATCGTTA
>JASLPZ010000196.1:12909-13163 GCA_030744725.1 Pirellulaceae bacterium | reverse complement strand
TGCCTTCTCTGATTTTGTGTTGTCCGGCAGATGCGAACCACAATGGTTGCATTTCACTTCCGTCGGCGAGTTGTCTGCACCACAACTTCGGCACTTCATGACCTGATCGTCCTTTCGTTGTTTTCTTCGTGATTGTTCCTAGCATCAGCCCAGCAGATCAACTGGTTCATAACGTTGGATCGAAGCATCGTGTTTCGCTGTTGATGGCTGGGGAGTTCAGCAATTCAGCAATTCAGCAAGACAGTCTGATCTTT
>JASLPZ010000196.1:0-12899 GCA_030744725.1 Pirellulaceae bacterium | reverse complement strand
TGCATGACACTGTGTGTGCCGTGGGAGGAAAGGGGGCGATCTGATCCAGTGGTTCAGCCCAATTCACGGAGCGGACGACCATTTACGACGATCGGCCGCGGGATCTGACGTTCGTCTTCGTACCTGGTGTCCAGTGGGACCCCCATATGCCGGTAGATGGTCGCGGCAAGGTCGCCAGGCGTGACGGCGCGCTCGCGTATCGATCCTCCGTCACTTTCGCTGGCACCAATCACCTGCCCGTGACGATAGCCGCCACCAGCGAGGCACATTGACATGACGGCTGTCCAATGATTCCGGCCATCGGTACTTTCTTGCGTACCGATTTGTGGAGTTCGGCCGAATTCACCCATGGCAATGATCAGCACATCATCCAACCGGCCACGTTCCTCTAGATCGCTGACCAACGTCGTGATGATGTGGTCGAACGTCGGCAACAAGGGACGCAGGCCACTGGAGATGCCGCCATATACACCGCCCGGAATCCCATGGTTGTCCCACGTTCCAGACGCCGTGTGGTAGCTCAGATCAATCGTGACAAAGCTCACGCCAGCTTCGATCAAGCGCCTTGCCAATAGCACCTGTTGGCACCACAGATGATCGCCATAGCGCTGTCGAGATTCCTCCGGCTCACGTGAAATGTCAAATGCATCTCGTGCCGATTGTCCGAGGACCATGTCGACGGCTTGTTGCGAGTATGTATCCAAGGCATCCATCGAGCCGTCCAGGTCGAGTCCACTGCGCATTCGATCGAACTCATCGAGCAACGATTTCCGTTGATAGATCCGCCGTTGGTCCAGTCCCAATGGCATGTTGAACAGATTCCCGCCACTGATCTTGCCCGTGTTGTTACCGACCAAATCGTAGACGGGCAATCGAGCGGCTTGCTGGGCCAAGAACGGGTCGTATCGCTTGCCCAGGTAGCCGGCCCAAGCCACGTGCGAACGGCTTTTTTGAAAGGCGACGTAAGGTGGCATGCCCGGGAGGTTGGCACCGTGGTGTTTTGCAACGACAGAGCCGATCGATGGAAAGAGGTCGCCTTTGGGATTGGTCCGCGGAGAGGCTTCCAAGTTCCCGGTTTGGAATACTTTGTTGGGTTCGTGGTTGCTATTGCGCGGGTCGACGCTGCGAATGATCGTAAACTTGTCCAGCATCGCGGCCTGCTTCGGCAGGTGTTCGCAAATCTGAACGCCGGGGAGTTTGCTTTGTATAACGCCAAATGGGCCGCGATTTTCGTAGGGACGATTGGGTTTGGGATCCCAGGTGTCAATGTGGCTAGGGCCGCCGGCCATCCAGAGCAAGATCACACTCTTCTTGCCACGTGTCTCCTGTCCAATTCTCGAGGCTTCGGCGCGGACCCGCAGTAACTCGGGCACCGACAACCCAGCCAGCCCGGCAAAACTCGCCTTCAGCATGCCACGTCGGTCTAGGCAGACGAGCCCCTCGGCGGTACGGCCCTGAAAATCGGCGAAGGCGTTATTCGATCCGTGCGAGGCGAGCATGTAGGTCTCCCAATTTGCGGCAACCTCTAACAGGCCCTTGGATTACAAGTTAGACTATCACGTCAAGTTGTAACGACTGTATGCTGCCGAGACAACAAAGATCTGCTCCGCCCCTGGCCATTCCCGCCATCTGCTGGTTTGGGTTATTTCGCGGATCATACTGTCCGTGGGTGTTTGCTGCCGTGGTCTCCCTCTGTTATCGGCCAAAACCCGCAACACGAAATAACTCGTTTGACAAAACTCGATATGGAACCTATGGCATGATAGACCGTGAGAAGTCTGAGAATTGGATTGGCTTCGATTTGGGCGGCACCAAAATGCTGGCCAAACTGTTCGATGCGAATTTCCAGACGGTCGGCAAGGATCGAAAGAAGACCCGCGGTTTTGACGGTCAGGACGTGGTGATTCAGAAGATCATCAAGACCATTCATGGTGCTTTGACCGAAGCCCAGATCACCGCGGACCAGCTGGACGGTATCGGGATCGGTGTACCAGGACCCGTCGATCAAACCACAGGAGTGGTTTTGGAAGCCGTCAATTTGACTTGGGATCAGGTGCCATTGGGCGATATTCTTCGAAAGGAATTTGGTTGCCCTGTGGTCGTTTCGAATGATGTCGATGCGGGTGTTTATGGCGAGTACTGTTTTGGCGCGGCACGTGAGTCACGGACCACGCTCGGCGTTTTTCCCGGTACAGGGATTGGTGGCGGCTGCGTGTACGATGGGCAAATGGTAACGGGAAGTGGCATCTCCTGTATGGAGATTGGCCACATGATCATGGAGCCGAACGGTCGGCAGTGTGGTTGCGGCGGACGCGGCTGTTTGGAGACTGTCGCGAGTCGCTTGGCAGTATCGGCCGCCGCTGCACAAGCTGCGTATCGCGGCGAGGCCCCGCATCTGCTCGAAACCGCCGGCACTGATCTGGTCAACATACGCAGCGGCGTCCTGGCCAAGGCGATTGACGCCGGTGACAAAGTCGTCGAAGAGATCGTCAGGCAGGCCGCGCTGCATCTGGGTATTGCCATCGCCAATTTCGTGCATCTGTTTTCACCAGACGTGGTGGTGTTGGGCGGTGGCATGGTAGAAGCGATGCCGGACCTCTATGTTAACGCTGTCTTTAAGAGTGCTCGAAAAAGCGTCATGTCCTCCTATGCGGACGCATTCCAAGTGGTCGCCGCCGAATTGGGGGACGATGCCGCCGTGATGGGAGCCGCTGCCTGGGCACGCAAACTGACACAACAATCCGCCAAGAAATAGAAGCCCGTTGCAAGAATATCGTCCCAAAAGTTAACGGTGATAGGATGTCTATCCCTGACTCCGAAAGCCTGAATTCCGCATCCGTTCGCACGGTACGACCAGTGGCGGTGATCGATATTGGCACGTCGTCCATTCGAATGGCGATCGCCGAAATTGACGACCACGGCGGCGTCCGGACGCTTGAGACGCTCTCCCAAGCCGTCAGCTTAGGCAAGGACACGTTCACCGAGGGAGCGATCGACAAAGACACGATTGAAGACTGCGTCCGCGTGCTGAAGAGCTATAGGCAGGTCCTCGTTGAATATCAAATTGTCAACGCCGATCAGATTCGCGTCGTTGCCACCAGTGCAGTTCGTGAAGCACGCAATCGCCTGGCGTTCAACGATCGCGTCTACGTGGCAACGGGTCTCGAAGTGGAACCTCTTGATGAAGCCGAGGTTAATCGAATCACGTATCTCGGCGTTCAGCCTTTTCTACAGGCACAGCCGGCGCTATCGATCGCCAAAACGATCGTCCTGGAAGTGGGCGGAGGTAGTACCGAACTGCTGGTGGTGCGAAACAACAATGTGCTGCTTTCGCACTCCTATCGGCTGGGGTCGCTCCGTTTGCGCGAGACGCTTGAGGCATACCAGACGCCGTCGGGCCAGGTTCGTGAGATCATGGCCAGTCAGATCGACCGGGTCGTCCATCAGGTTCGCGAGGATCTGAGCCCCAATGGCCAGGTGGAAATGGTGGCTTTAGGTGGCGACGTCCGCTTTGCGGCGTCACAGTTAATCCCAGATTGGGAACGAAGCTCGTTGGCGCGTGTTCCGCTGGCCGCTCTGGAGGAATTCACGAACGAAATTCTGAAGCTGTCCGAGGACGAGATTGTTCGCAAGCATCATATCAGCTTTCCAGACGCTGATACGCTAGGGCCGGCCCTGCTTACCTATGTCACGTTGGCCCGGTCTTTTGGATTGGTCAACGTCATGGTGAGCAACGCGAATCTTCGCGATGGACTGCTAAAAGAAATGGCTACGGATTCGTCCTGGAGCGAAGAGTTCGCCAATCAGATCATTCGTTCGGCCTTGGATCTCGGTGACCGTTTCGATTTTGATGAACCGCACGCGAAGCATGTTGCCGAATTATCCAAAAAGCTGTTTGCCGAGCTGCGTAACGAGCATCAGTTGGATCGGCGACATGAAGTCATTCTCTACCTGGCAGCCTTGCTGCACGAGATTGGCCTGTACGTCAGCTTTCAGAGTCATCACAAACACGCAATGTACTTGATTCGCAACAGCGAGCTATTCGGGTTGGGGAAGAAGAGCGTCCTGCTGACGGCCCTGGTGGCTCGCTACTATCGACGCGCGTCTCCGCAGCCCAGCCACGATGGTTACTCCAGTTTGGACCGTGACGATCGTGTGACCGTCGCCAAGTTGGCAGCAATCCTCCGCGTCGCCGTGGCTTTAGACGAATCGCGCAGTCAGCGAATTGAGGACGTGCATTGCCGGCGCGATGGTAGTCGGTTGATCATCCAGGTACCGGAAGTCGATGATCTGTCAATCGAGCAATTGGCATTGCGGCAAAGTGGATCGCTTTTCGAGGAGATCTTTGGTTTGCAGGTCCTACTGCGAACAGGAAGCGGGGCGGGATAGAAAGGGATGGCTAAGAAAGAGGCAAGATTTCTGAATCGCGAACTGAGCTGGCTGGAATTCAATCAACGCGTTCTGGACGAAGCGTGCGCCGTCGAGACTCCGTTGCTCGAACGGCTCAAGTTTCTGGCAATCACCGGCTCGAACTTAGATGAGTTTTTCATGGTCCGTGTCGGCGGGTTGCAGATTCTCTGCGATGCCGGAACGAACACGCGTGATCCCGCAGGTATGACGCCTACACAGCAGCTACGTGCGATCGAGACACGTGTCAGCCGAATGATGGTCGAGCAGTACACGTGCTTTCAGGAAATCGAAGCGGGGTTGGCCGATAAAGGAATTCGCCGCGTCCTACCCGGCCAAATGAACGATCGCCAACGCGATATCGCCGAGCAAGTGTTCTTGAACGAGATATTTCCCATTCTGACGCCTATTGCGGTAACTGGCCGAGAGGACTTTCCGCAACTGGTCAATCACACATTGAACATCTGCGTCAGGCTTGCCGCCGTCGAGGATAGTAACGCGTCAGGGCGTTTTGCGGTGATTCCGTTTGGTCGCATTGGCCGGCGTTTTCTCACTTTGCATTCGATGAGTGGCTATTCCTATTCGCTGGTCGAGGATACTGTCGCGGACTTTATCGGGCATTTTTTTCCTGGCGAAACAGTCGAAGAGTGCGTGCCCTTTCGGATTACTCTCAACGCCGATATTGCCTTTCGCGACGACACGGCGTCTGACTTGCTGGCCGACATGGAGAGTTTCTTGGAGGCACGCAAGACCGGCGATTGCGTGCGCCTGGAGATTTCGGATCGCGCTGGTCTGGCGATCAAAGAGTTCTTGCAAGAGGCGTTACAAGCCAATTCCGAGACTATCAGTTTGCCTGGCCCGATTGGGCTGACGGACTTCATGCAGCTAACGGGTTTGTCCGGATTCGAAGAGCTGAAGATACCTTCCTGGCCACCGCAGCCATCACCGGAGATTGATCCCACCGTCAAGATGTTCGACGTAATCGCGCAAAAGGACATTCTCTTGTGCCATCCGTTTGATAGCTTCGACCCGGTAGTGCGGCTGATCGAGGAAGCCGCTGTTGACCCTGATGTGCTGGCGATCAAGCAAACGCTGTATCGGACCAGTCGGACAAGCCCAGTTGTGAAGGCGCTCGGCGAAGCTGCGAAACAGGGAAAGTATGTGACCGTGATCGTCGAGCTGAAAGCGCGGTTTGATGAAGCTCGAAACATCAGCTGGGCGAAATGGCTCGAACAGTGTGGTGTGCAGGTCATCTATGGTGTAAAGGGGTTGAAGACCCATGCTAAGATCTGTTTGATCGTGCGGCGTGAACCGCATGGCATCCGCCGTTATATGCACTTCGGCACTGGTAACTACAACGAAGCAACCGCGCGTTTGTACAGTGACATCAGCCTGTTGACCTGCAACGACGAACTGGGTGCGGACGCCACCAGTTTTCTGCACGCGGTAACTGGCTATTCGCAGCCGCAAGAGTTTCGAAAAATCGAAGCTGCGCCGATCGGGCTCCGCGAGCGCGTGTTGGAGATGATCGAAGCGGAAACCAAACGTCGGCAGCAAGGGCAAAAGGCCCACATTGCCGTGAAAGTGAATTCGCTGGCCGACCCGCAAGTGATTGAAGCACTGTATGCTGCCTCTAAGGCCGGTGTAACGATCAAACTCAATGTGCGCGGAATCTGTTGCCTGCGACCGGGTGTGCCCGGGTTGAGTGAGAACATCGAAGTGATCAGCATCGTGGACAGGTTTTTGGAGCACGCGCGTGTGTTCTACTTCTATCATGGCGGCGACGAACGCGTCTTTATCTCCAGCGCGGATTGGATGCCGCGTAATCTAGATCGTCGCATCGAGTTGCTGGTTCCGATCGACGGGGCCGCCGCCCGACGTCGTTTGATCTCCATTCTGGACACGTACTTTCGTGACAATGTGAAAGCACACCGCCTGCTTGCCGATGGCAGTTACGAGTTGCCTTCACATGGCAACGCGGTACCGATCCGATCACAAGAGGTCTTGTTTCAGGAATCCCGCGAAGCGGTCCGGCAAGCTGTCCTAGAACAACGAACTACATTTGAACCACACCGCGCGCCGAATGCCTCTGATTGAGCTGTTCGCCGCCTACCACCCACGACGACGGTCCACCCTCCATGAAAACCCTCCTGCTGCTGCGGCACGCAAAATCGAGTTGGTCTCAAGAGGATCAACGCGATCATGATCGCTCTTTGAATGCACGAGGCAAACGCGATGCGCCACACATTGGGCAGTTGCTCAAGACGCAGGGGCTCATCCCCGATCTGATTCTCAGCTCAACTGCAAAGAGAGCGCTGAAAACCACACAGAGAGTTGTTGCAGGAGGCGAGCTGGCGGCCCCAGTCGAGGAGCTTCAAGAGTTCTATTTGGCACCACCAGCCACCTACATTGAAGTCCTTCAACAGCAAAACGGTGACGTCGAGTGCATTCTAGTGGTTGGACACAATCCGGGGATCGAAGAGCTGTCGCACCAGCTCACGGAGCAGGCTAAACGGTTTCCAACGGGGGCGCTCGCCCAGGTTGAATTGGACATCGATCAGTGGGGTGAATTGTCGCTTGATTCCCCGGGCAGCCTGCGAAATATCTGGTACCCGCGGCAGTTGAAAAGTTGATATTTGCGCCCGCCCTCTGACCTGAATGAGACATGTCCTTTTTGTCGTCTCGTGTTTTGTTGATCACGCAAAGGCGCAAAGGCGCGAAGGAAAGGTCGATCGCGCCGAAATGGTCTCTTTGCGCCTTCGCGTGAGTCTTCCGCTATTCCACTTTGCAGATTTGAATTGTCGGCAGCTTTGGAGGTTGAGTTGGGATATTGCATTGTTCACTCGTGCCTCGTCTTGGTGTTGCGTGTCCAATAAAGTACAAGAACACGGTAGGTCACGCTTGGCGGGACTGGGGCAATAACGAGGTACTTCTCGACGGATACTGCATATCAACCCGTAGGCATGGCGAACCAGGCGGTTGTGCTTGCACTTGTTCGTTGCTCTTTGAATAATGGCAACCAGGATGGCCGCCCCCATCCAAGTCACTACTTCTCACACGAACGGGTTTTCTATGAAGCAACCTCGCCTCTGTTGGTCGATACTGGCGTCGTTTTCCCTAATCACGTTCCTGTCGCTTCATGTTCCGTGTTTTGCCGCGACATCGTGGAATGACCAAGGCATGGTTGCCACCGTACATCCGTTAGCAACCAAAGCCGGTGTCAACGCGCTGCGCAGCGGCGGCAACGCGGTGGACGCGGCCGTTGCGGCTGCCCTCACACTAGGAGTGGTTGACGGCCACAATTCGGGTATCGGGGGCGGGTGTTTCATTCTGATTCGGAGCGCAGATGGGACGTTTGCGGCCATCGATGGTCGTGAAACCGCGCCCGCAAGAGCGCATCGCGACATGTACCTGCGAGACGGCAAGCCGCAGCCGCAACTGAGCAAAATGGGTGCTCTAGCTTCCGGAACTCCGGGGGCCATTGCTGCCTATGACTTGGCACTACGAAGACACGGTCGGCTCGAACTAGCCAGGCTGCTGCTTCCTGCCGCGGAAATCGCCGAGAATGGTTTTCCCATCGATCGACCGTATGCCGCCGATCTGAAGGCGACGGCGAAGTTGTTGGCCCGCTTCCCTGGTACAGCTGCCGTCTTGCTCAAGTCTGACGGCACAACATATGTCGAAGGCGAGGTGCTTAAACTGACCGATCTGGCCAAGACCTACCGCAGAATCGCTGCGCACGGGACC
Organism: Pirellulaceae bacterium; assembly: GCA_030744725.1. GTDB lineage: Bacteria > Planctomycetota > Planctomycetia > Pirellulales > Pirellulaceae > ARS98. The sequence continues at coordinate 4,745 of JASLPZ010000196.1, read as the reverse complement.
AAGTGGTTTTACCACGGACCGATCGCTGCCGCAGTCGATCGTTGGATGGCAGCCAACGGCGGAATCCTGTCACGTGAGGACTTTGCCGCCTACCGAGCGCGCGAACGAACGCCTTTAACGACGACCTATCGCGACGTTACCGTCATCGGGTTTCCACCGCCGAGCTCCGGCGGCATCCATGTAGCGCAGATGTTGCAGATGCTCGAACAGTTTAACCTTCGCCAAATGTACGAGGCGGATCGAGCGCAGTTTGTGCATGTCGTAGCAGAAGCCATGAAGCTGGCGTTCGCGGACCGAGCGCACTGGCTGGGTGATGCTGACTTCGCCCCTGTGCCCAAAGGTCTGATCGACAGGAAGTACACCGCCGATTTGGCCCAACGCATCAATGTTGCAAGAGTCACCGGCATCGCAGCTCATGGTATGCCACCAGCGGCCACGAGCGACGTCTTTGGTCGCAAGCACACCACGCATATCGCAGCCGCTGATGCGGACGGCAATTGGGTGGCGATCACGGCGACAGTCAACACAACGTTCGGTTCCAAGGTGATCGTGCCAGGTACGGGCATCGTCATGAATAACGAAATGGACGATTTTTCCATTCAGCCCGGTGTGCCGAACGCTTTCGGCTTGATTGGTGCCGAGGCCAACGCGGTGGCACCGGGCAAACGGCCATTGTCAAGCATGAGCCCTACGATCGTGTTGCGCGACGGTCAGCCGATCCTGACGTTGGGGGCGGCAGGCGGTCCCACCATTATCAACCAGGTATTGCTGGGGATCATTCGCCGACTTGATCTGCAGCAAGATCTCGAACATGCACTGGCCGCACCCCGATTTCATCATCAGTGGCGACCGGACACATTGAAAGTGGAGAGCGATTTCTCCAAGACGGTATTGGACTCACTGAAGCGTCGAGGCCACAAGTTAAAGGTTGTAAAACGCATCGGCGTGACACAAGCAATCGATCAGAGCTCGGCTGGCCGATTCCATGGAGTGCACGATCCGCGGGTCCCAGGAAATGCTGCCGGGCCGTAGGATTAACCGCCTGAATTAGGTGACTCACGATCTGAATTCACAGCTTGGAGGACATCGATGTCATTTTCGCGCAGACTACATTGCCTGGTCATACTCGTTGGGCTATTCCCTGTGTTTGGGATCGTCCTAGCCGTGTCGGCCGCGGATCGGTGGCCCGAATGGCGCGGCGCGACCGGACAGGGACATTCCACCGCGACAGGTTTACCGGTGCGATGGAGCGAGTCCGAACATGTGGCTTGGAAGTCCAAGCTCCCGGGGCTCGGTTGGTCAACTCCCGTGGTGGAAAATGGCATCGTGTGGGTCACCACGGCGGTGGACCGGCCATCTTCGAAAGAAGACGCCAAGCGGCGTCGCAAGGCGAGCACGAATTCGCAACCGTTGACGATTTCGGAATTCGTTAGCCTGCGTGCTGTTGGCGTCGACCTGAAGACTGGCATCGTAAGGTACGACATCGAAGTGTTGAACGAAGTCGACCCGCAGATGATCCACCTTGAAAACTCATATGCCACGCCCACGCCAATCATCGACAACGGTCGTCTGTACTGTCACTTCGGGCCAGCGGGGAGTGCTTGTCTGGACGTTGCCACGGAAACGGTGTTGTGGAGCAATCGGACGCTGCGTGTCAAACATGAAAACGGCCCCGGAAGTTCGCCCGTACTCTGGAACGATTTACTGATCATCCACTGCGATGGCATCGATCAGCAGTACATCGTGGCACTCGATACGCGAACGGGCGACATCGCCTGGAAGACCGAACGAGCCGGCGAGCTCAAGGAGAATCCCCAACAACGGAAAGCCTATGCGACACCGCTGGTAACCGACGTCAATGGCTCGCCGCAAGTGATTTCGCCCGCTGCAGATTGGCTGTACGGTTATCACCCTCAAAGCGGTAAGGAACTGTGGCGAGTGAATTACGGTCAGCTTGGGTTTTCCAACGCAGCGCGACCGGTGGTCGGCCACGGTCTGATCTACACATGCACGGGCTTCATGAAATCAGAATTGCTCGCGGTGCGCGTGGACGGGCGCGGGGACACACCACAAGCCCAAGTAGTCTGGCGTTTCAAGAAGCAAGTGCCCAACGTGGCATCGCCGTTATTGGTTGGTGACGAGCTCTATTTCGCTTCTGACAAAGGAGTCGCCACTTGCATCAATGCCAAGACCGGCGAATTGCACTGGGCCGAGAGAATCGGTTCGCGTTTTTGGGCATCACCGATTTATGCTGACGGGCGAATCTACTTCTTTGACCGCGACGCGACTACGACTGTCGTCGCACCGGCAACGAAGTTCCACCAGCTGGCGGTCAATAAGTTGGAAGGCACAATGCTGGCGGGCGCCGCGGTTGTTGACGGGGCGATCATTCTGCGCACAGATCAAGCGCTGTATCGCATCAATCAAGATGTTGATGGCAGTGAGTAAAGGGCAGGGGGAGTGACCGTCCGCCACAACCGTCTTGACTCGCGCGATCCCACCTTCGCTTGATGCGTTCTGCCTCGCGGTCGAGGCTCATCGATGCAGTTGTATTACGTTGGACGTATCCTTTGGCAGTGTATCGACATCGTTGCGTGACGAATGTGAAACCCAGCGCCGTGGAGTTCAGACAAACGGATATGTCCAATGGGCCAAGTAGAAGCTGACGCCGAACTGTATCGTGATATTACCGTGCTCTTGAAAGAGCAACGTGCCCTGCTTGGTTCTGATCGGCGCACCGATGACCGACGTCCCTATGAACGTTGGCAGCCGGTGGCAGCGTACGATGGTGAATCGCTTCCCGAGCAAGATGCGTTCCGGGAGAAACGTTGCATTGATCTGTCTTCGTCCGGGTTTTCATTTTTCAGCGCGCGCCGTCCCGTGACTTCTCAGGTCGTTGTTGCACTTGGCCAGGATCCGTTTCTGTTCTTCGCTGCCGAAATCGTCCATATCCACGAAGTGGAATCTCGCAATGGGAAAGAGTTCTTTGTCGGCTGCAATTTTCAGAATCGTGTGGACTACGAAGGAGAATCCCAAGCCTAAGGACAGATTTCCGACATTTTCTCGTGATTCTGCTTTTATTCGTTTTTTGCGTCGGTCAGGTCGTACAATGGGAACATCGGTGCTTCCGCAACTGATGCAACTCATCCGGGACCGCGAGATTACCAGGCATGTTCGTGCCGCGACGATGGCTGCCGAATCTAACTTGGCCGAAGGTCATGTCGCCGATTCTCGAATCGCGGCACAACCTCACGTTCCAGCCCGCCCTTACCGTGGCTGGAGCTTTCAGCCGTGACGGAATGGTGCAAGGTGCTCCAACGAGAAATCGGCTAACCCGAATCGCATGTGTTGGCGCAGTACTTGTCGCGATCGCGCCGGTCGTGGCAGACGACGATCCACCAAGTACGCCAGCACCGAGTACCCCAGCGCCGAGTACCCCAGCGCCGAGCACCTCAGCGCCAGGTGCGCGATCTCCCTACGACCGATTATTCGCTCCTCGTTCAGGTCGTACCAACCTGCCAACGACCCATCCACCGACCGCCAGGTCACCCAACGCGGATTCTGAAGCTGCGGACTTGCCCACGATTGTCACACCCAGCGGAGGTCGTCGACGCGTGACGGTGGCAGGTGTGCCGCAAACTGGCACGCCAGGTAGGCGAGTCCGGCGGGCCATTCCCATTTTGAAGATCGACCGGTCGTCGCCTTGGCATTTCGAAACGCTAGTCCTCAAGGACGAAACGGTCTATCGAGGACTGTTGTTGGGAACGACACCTGTCGAAGCAGAATTCGCCCACATCATGCAGAGACCGGGCAAGCCCATGTCCGCCATTGTGCGGGTCATCCCACGCGGTGGCGTGAAGCGGATTGATCGCCTGCCGCCCGACCAACGCGACGTTCTTTCCGCTCGGTTCCATGATTTCCAGCGGCGTGCCACGATCGAAGCGGGGAGAATGGAAACGATCACGTTGCATTCGCGTGGCGGTGTCGACGGTAACCGACTTCTGTACGATGGTCAGTGGTTTCAGCTCGAGAGTTCCGCCGACGACGAATCGACACGCCGATGCGTCGTGCGCATTGAACAGATGTTTGCTGGCTTTAAACAACTCGTGCCGCCGCGCGTCAAGCCACGGGGGCGATTACAAATAGTCTTGTTCGGATCGATGGACGAATTTCGTGGCCAGTTACGTCGCTGGAAGCTCGAAATCGAAAACCCAGCTTTCTTTTCTCCCGCCCAGAATTTGATCGTGGCCGGCGGTGATCTATCGCGATTTGGCGATCAACTTGCCCGCATCCGTCACGATCACGAGAAGCTGTTACGGCAATTCGATAAACTGAATAGTGAATTCCAACAGCGGCTGGCAACCATCAGCCGTGAGATGGTGGCAGGCGGATTCCAGCGGCAGGAAATCAAGACCGAATTGGCGCTGCGACGGACGAGATGGCGCGAACAGCAGGCGCGATTGCGACGCGATATTCAAGAAGCGAATCGCCGCAACGACACCGCCTTTGCCGAAGTGACGAACCGGATGCTTAAGCGGCTCTATCACGAGGGATTTCATGCCTATCTCGAGAATTTTGTCTTTCCGCATCGTGAATTCCACGTTGACCGTTGGCTGAATGAAGGCCTTGCGCAGATTTTTGAGAATGGTCGGTTTGATGTTGAAGTGTTACGGTTAGATGCTCCAGATCCAGTGATGCTAGCGAAGCTCCAGCAGGATTTGGCCTCTCCGAGCCGACTGAGACTT
>JASLPZ010000195.1:0-13184 GCA_030744725.1 Pirellulaceae bacterium | reverse complement strand
CGTGCCCGCGATCAAGCCATCGCGGTACCCACCAGCCACCCCGAGAAAATGGCCGGCCACAAACCGCCACTGACACGACCGTAGCGAGGATCGAGTAAAGAGATGGCAGCGAAGCGGTACAACGATTGGCGGGCCATATTAATCGCCGGTTCGACTTCTACCCCAGGCCCGAACATCTGCTGCAGATAGTTACGAGGTACCCACCGTGGCGGGATGTAATAGCCGTTGGGCTCGGTACCGAATTGTGCGTAGAGCGGCAAAGCGACCTGCCGCTCGCGGACCAGGTAATAAAGCGGATTCTTGGGGTCCTTGACCCAGCCACCTTCTTCATCGATCTTCACCAATCCTTGCATTCGGATCTTGCCAACACAGGCCGACATGCAACGTGACTCGGTCGGCGCACCGTCCGGACTGATCGTCTCGTCCTTGCCTTCCAGTCGCGGGAAGCAAGCGATGCACTTCTCGCTTGTCCGAGTTGTCGGCCGATACATCGACTTCTTGTATGGGCAACCTTCGACACACTTGCGATAACCACGACAACGGCTTTGGTCGACAGGCACGACTCCGTCTTCGGGCCGCTTGTAAATTGCATTGCGCGGGCAAGATCCGAGACATCCGGGGTAGGTGCAGTGGTTACAGATACGGGCCAGATGGAAAAACCAGACTTTGTGTTCGGGCAACTGCGTCGAGCCGCCGAACTGGCGGTCAGCGTTGAAATCACCGCCACGAGGCGTGTCTTCATGATCGTAAAGTTGTACGGCAGACCCGGATTGACCTTGACTCGGACCATGCAGCGGAATGCTTTGTGCCGTGGCCCCTTATCATCCTTCCAACCGATATACGGACGATCGAGTTCGTTGGCGTCGACCCAAACGTAGTCGCCTTCGTTCAGCCCTTGATCCTTGGCGGCCTGGGGATTGATTTGTATTTGACGATCGGCCACGCCTGGGGACCTTTTGTCGGTGCGATGCGGATCGCCAAAGTTATCGCTCCAGATCCAATGCCAATCAACGGTGGTCCACGAAGAATGCGTCGAGTGCCGACTCTTCGGCGAGCTTCCCAAGTCGAGTAGTCACTCACCATGGCCTGACGAACCGTGCGCGAAGTCGTCAGCGGGCCGGGCGTCAGGAGCAGGTAGGGAACGTCGTCGTCCAAGAGTTCTTACCTTTCTTCATGGCTTCATTGAGTGATTCCGCGCAGTCTTCTTTGCCTGGCATGATCATGTCGAGTCTTCCGGCGCCCTGACATGTGTCGACTTGTGAAACAACATGAAGTAGCCACAACTCGCACTCAACAGCACCGTGCCGAGGATGGCCATGAAGTAAGTGAGATAACGAAAGAAATCCAATCGCGAGACATCGCCAGCAAGGAGGTCTTTGGAGAGCAACACGCTGATTGCCCCACCGTAACCAATCGAGTCGGCAACGTAAATCGCGAACACGGCCGTCCCAACGGCCCGAGTCGATGCGATCAAACGGTCGAACAGCACACTCCCGTACGGCACGTAGGCTAAATACGTACCGAGCCCGCACATAATCATCCACGTCAGGCCGTCGACCTGTTCTGCATCGTGAAGCAATGTGCCGATTCCCATCATCGCGGTACCTACACTCATGATCGCGAATGCACCGATCAATCCCAGGCGGTTGCTCTTAATCAGGTTCAGCATCGCCAAAGCTCCGAGCACGCCAAAGGCCACCCATGTGTCACAACGCATGAAGATGGCCGTTTCTTTCTCGCCGTACCCCAGTTGTTGAAAGATCTCGACGCCGAAGTTGTCGCGAAAGTCGCGATATGCCGTCAGGAAGAAATACGCGACCAACAGCATCAGCATTCCGGGCAGGAATTGTTTGACGAACTGCCAGCGCTGGCTGTCGTCCATCGTTTGTCGCTTGACTCGCGCTTGCTCGTCCTCGTCGGTCGGCTGCGGGAGCTGATTCAACAACCATACGGACAGTAGAAACGGTGGCAAGAAGATCAAGCCTGTGACAAAGGGCATCCAAAACTGATCCACCTGGTGCACGCTCATCAGCCAGCGACCGATGTCCTTCACAAATGCGCTAGCGAGGATAAACGAACAACTCAGTCCAGCCAGCAGCATTTCCGAAGTGCGGCGTCCCTCGAGGTACCACACGACCAACCCCCAGACCATTCCCAGCGGCAGACCGTTGACGAAGATCGCCACGACCTTGAGGTTGTGAGGCAATACAGCAAATAGCAACAGCGCCAGCTGTGCGACGAGGATCATGGCCACCAGCATCCGCGTCCGATTGTTGCGCGCCACTTCTGAACAGATCTTGATCCCAATGACTTTCGAAAGCGTGTAACCCATAATCTGGCTGACCACAAACACCGTCTTCAGGTCGAGACTGGTAGCGAGAAACTGCAGCCCTTCGTACTTGGCGGCCGAGAATGGTTTGCGAAAGGCGTACATGCAGAAGTACGTCGAGAATGAGCTCGCGATAGCAAACGACATGAATACCGGCGCCGGCATCGATGCGAGCCAGTCCGTCAGGCGACCTGGTTTCTGCTTCTCAGTCATTCGTGTCCAGTGCCTCGGCAAGCAGTTCGGCAATATCCCTTGTTTCGATGTCACCGCCATGTGCGGCAAGGCCGTCTCGGATCATGGTCAGACAGAACGGGCAGGCCACGACGACCGTCTGGGCGCCACTCTCCAGCATCTCTTTCACACGGCTCGCGCCGACACGACTGTCCGGTGTGTCGTCAAACCACATTCGTCCTCCGCCCGCGCCACAGCACGCCGTGTTACGCTCGCGACGAGGCAGTTCGACCGTCGCGTCCGCCGCGGGAAGTGCCAACTGCATCAACTGTCTTGGAGGTTCGGTCACGTTGTTGACGCGCGCCAGGTAGCAAGGATCATGATAGGTCAGCTTCCCCGTCGAGTTTGTGACCGCTTCGTCAATGGTCAGCTTGCCTTCTGCGATCAACTCGGCAAGAAACTGTGAGTGATGAACGACATCGAATTGTCCACCGAATTGCGGATAATCATGTTTGAAGCTGTTGAGGCAATGGGGACAGTGCGTGACAATTCTTTTGACCGAGTACCGAGCGAGTGTCGCCAGGTTTGTAGCTGCGAGTTCCTGAAACAAGAACTCGTCTCCCATCCGCCGGGCCGATTCGCCCGTGCATCGCTCTTCGGGGCCGAGCACGGCAAAATTCACGTTGGCCGCCTGCAATAGCCTGACAACCGTACGTGCTACTTTCTGTGCTGGTCGATCGTACGCCGCGGCACAACCTACCCAATAGAGAATGTCGAAGTCTGGGTTGTCGCTCGCACGTGGAATATCCAGGCCTTCAGCCCAGTTCAATCGTTCGTCCGCGGGAAGCCCCCACGGGTTGCCAGACCGTTGCGTTTTCTGCAATGACGAAGCCGGTGCGCCGCGCAGATCGCCCTCAGCCACAAGGTTTCGCCGCAAGTCCGTGATGAATCTCAACGGGTTAACGCCCAGCGGACAGGTATCGACACAGGCGTGGCAAGTCGTACACGACCAAATGGTCTCAGCCGAGATCGTCTCGGCCAAAGTCGTTGTCACGCTCTGCGATGACGAACGATCGTCGTCGCGGGGAATACCACTTCGTCCTGCAGCCACTAAATGCGATCGAAGATCTTGCACGACATCGCGTGGCGAGAGCGGCTTTCCGGCCTCATGCGCCGGACAGGCGTCTTGGCAGCGGCCGCAGGATACACACGCATCCAACTCAACTAGTTGCCGACGCGTGAAGTCCTGGATGTTCGCCGCGCCAACCAGTCCTGTTGCTTCCACTTCCTCAATTGAAAGTGGATTTAATGTGCCGAGTCGTTCCGTGCGTGTCGCGAGATTGATCGCACCGGCAATCGAATGCAACAATCGAGTGAATGGAAATGCTGCGATGAAGCCAAGCGCCAGAACGGCGTGTGTCCACCATAAGACAAAATGTATCGTGGCAGCACCGCCGTGCGTACCTCCCAACAACTCGAACAGACGCGCCACGCCCAGTCCGACGTACGAGAAACCCGGCTGCGGCGTCTGCTCGCGAACGATCCGCAACCCTTCGGCCAAATAGCCCGTGACGCCGAGCAGCACCAGTGTACCAAGCACCAACCAGTCCAACCCATGATGACCGACGGTCGAATCGCCACGCACACGACGCCTGATGAACCAGACACAACCGGCCAGCAGCGCGAGTCCGGCCGTATCGAGAACGACCTCGAAAACCGCGAAGTAAATCCCCTTGTGAAAGAGCGGATTCGTTGGGTCGCGCCCAACAGCGGCGGCTGAATAGTGTTCGATCGCGATCAGGATCGTGCCAACGAACAGTAGACAAAACCCGCCGAACAGCAACAAGTGCGCCGTGCCGGCATGTCGTCGCGCGCCTCGTACGGTCTGTTGAAACGCGACGTCGCTCAAGAAACGAGTGCACGCGGTCCGCCAATCAACTTGGCGATCTTCGTTCCGACCCAGTCTCCACAACCTCACTCGTCGATAGAGGCCGTATGTGAAACACCCGAGCGATCCGGCAACTAGCGCATAGAAAATCCACTTCGACAAGGGGTCGATGTTCCCGAATATTTCGCGAGTGACTGAATCATCTGGCATCGAGTCTCTGGATAAGTTGAGGAACTAGCTCATATACGTCTCCCACCAAACCGTAGTCTGCCATTTCAAAGATGGGCGCGTCTGGATCGTTGTTGATCGCTACAATGACCTTGGAGTTCTTCATCCCCGCCAAGTGTTGCACGGCGCCCGAGATCCCCAGCGCAAAGTACAGATCCGGTGCGACGATCTTGCCGGTCTGGCCGACTTGGAGGTCGTTGGTCGTGATACCGGCATCGACCAGCGCACGCGAACTGCCCGTCGCGCCGCCAAGCTGATCGGCCAGCCCGCCGACGAGGCACTCATAGTCATCCAAATTCTTGATCGCTCGCCCGCCGGAGACGACGATCCTCGCATCCGTCACATCGGGTCGATGACTCGATTTGGAATCGACACACTCGAAGTGGATGTGACTGGGCAATGTCGACTCGTCGATGTTGATTGCCGTGATCTCCAGCGCCACGTCAGTGGGTTGCGGTGCTTCGTAGGCAGAAGCACGAATGGTCACGATTTGCGGGCATCCCGTCAGCATCACGGTGGCGGTCACTGCCCCAGCAAACATCGGACGCCGCATCACAAGCTGCCCATCGTGAAGTGAATGACCCACAACATCGCTGGCCATCGCTCCGCCGAGCAACCCAGCCGCCCTACCCACAACGTCTTTGGCAAACGATGTCGATGCGGCGACAACAAGGTCCGTGTTACGATCGGACACTACATCGGCAATAACTTTCGCGTAGCGGTCGGCGACCGGGTCAGCCAACGCAGGGCTGTCCGCGCTGAGCACGCGCGAAATCAACGCCGCTTCTCGCGCGACGCTGTCGATCTCGTGGCCAAGTACGAGACATTCGACCTCGCCGCCAGTTGACGCCGCCACCGAATTGGCAAATCCGACCGCGGATCGAGTGCCTGGACGAATCGTTGTTGTGTCGTGTTCCGCGACGACCAGGATACGCATACATTTCTCCGTCAAATCACTTTTGCTTCGTCTCGAAGCTGGTCAAGCAGCTGATCGACATCACTGACGCGGAGGCAATTGCGCCCGGTCGAAGCGGCTTCCATTCGAAGTAGTTGAATCCGTGGTTCGAGGGCGAGCCCCAGCTGCTGGAAGTCGATCCGTTCGATGGGTTTCTTTCTGGCCTTGAGAATACTGGGCAATGACGCGTAGCGTGGTTCGTTCAGCCTCAGGTCGGCCGTGATCACGGCCGGCAGGCCAACAACAACGACCTCGATTCCTGCATCCGTTTCGCGGGCTACGCGCAAGCCCTCTTCGATGAAATCCAATTGTGATGCAAACGTGGCCTGCGGCCAGTCGAGCAGCGCGGCCAGGAATTGCCCAGCTTGATTCGCGTCGTCGTCGACCGCCTGCTTTCCCATCAAGACAAGATGAGGCTTCTCCCGCTTGACGGTCTCACACAGGATTCGAGCCACGTTCCACGGATCGAGCGACGGGGCACACTCAATCAGAATTGCTCGATCGGCCCCCATGGCGAGTGACGTGCGGAGTTCGTCTTCGTACTCGCCCGAACCGATGCCGACGGCCACAACCTCGACTTCTTCCGTTGAGTTCTCTCTGATCCGCAAGGCTTCTTCGACGGCGATAGCGTCGAACGGATTAAGTACGAACGGCAGGTTGTCCTCATTGATCCCAATGCCGTCGTCCCGCACACGGACTCTCTGGTCCGTATCAGGCACTCGTTTCGTAGGTACAAGAATCTTCATGGTCATAACGATACGCGTATCATACCGCGAGACGGCGCTACACCTTGCCGAGTTGAGATGGCGCCCAGTGAAATGGCTACTGTTTCTTTCCCTCAACGCGACCGTAGTATCCTCCGTGCATTTGATAACAGCTGGCTTTGATCTCGGCGCGCTCCTGGAAATCCGGAGAATCGAAATAACGGTCCGCTTCGATCGCCGCGATATCATAGTCGGTTTGGCCCTTGCGGATCAGGTCAGCCATAATCACTCCGATTGCCGGGCTTTGCACGATCCCGTGGCCACAGAAGCCCGAACAGTAGTACAGCCCCTCGATGTCCGGCATCTTCCCGCAGAACGGTTTTCCATCAGGTGTGAAAGTCATGATTCCGGTGGTGATGGTCATCGGCGTGCGTTCGTTGATCCAGGGAAATCGCTGCCCGGCGACGTAAATCAGCGTGGCGACGTGGATGTCATCCAACCGTGTCTTCATGGCCGACATGTCGAAGTCGACGGGCAGTTCTTCCATGTCGTACTCGAGCGTCTCTTCGCCGTACATGCCGACGATCAAGCCGCCACTTTCGGCGCGTGTGTAAAGGCGCAAATGGCGATCTCGCACCGCCGGGCTGAACCGATCGATTCGACGGCTGTCGTCTGGCCGAGTTGTTAGATAGTAATGTCCCACCGCGGCTGTTGGCAGAACAGTGTCAGCCAATTCGGCGAGAAGATACGACCATGGTCCCCCTGCATTGACAATCGTGGGAGCGTACAAAGGGCCGTCAGGCGTCTTCACTCCTTTTACCTTGCCGCCTTCGATCATCATCCCTTCGACAGGGCAGTTCGCCTTGTACTCAACGCCGTGGCTTTTGCCGATCCGTGTGTAGGCGCTGACCAGTTCGGCCGGCTGCAGATGTCCATCAGTGCGACAGTAGCAGGCGTCCAACAGATCATCCGTCCGCATGTAGGGCAGTTTTTCTGAGACCTCGCCAATCGGAATGTGATCGATTTCAAAGCCGATGACTCTGCCCATTTCAACCAGGTCCACAATCTCTTGAGCGCGCTCCGGTGTCTCGGCAATCCGCAACGATCCAGTCTGAACGAAGATTTCAATGTCCGCACACCGCTCAAGTTCCCTGACGATCTCCACGCCGTCTATGAGCATCCGCGTGGCTTCGGCCGTTCCTCGAAGCTGTCCGAGCAGCCCTGCCGCCCGCCCGGTCGAGCCGTTTCCGATCCGCTGGCGCTCGACGACCAGCACCTTTGTCCCGTGGATGGCCAGTTGCATGGCCGTGCTCAACCCGGCGACGCCCCCGCCGATGACGATCACGTCCGCCGTTTGAGCCGTCATGTTTTGAAGATCCCGTTTCACGTGTGTCTGAAATGGAGCCTGCGGACCTGCAGCCGGTCATTGTGCGCGCCACTCACACTCGGAACTAGGACTTGTTGCGGAAAACGCTAGAGTATTTGCGCGCGGCAGCCTCTGATTGTAGCCATTATGTCTTTGAGAGATGCGATTCCGTCAGTCGGAGCGCAATTCTTGTCTTGATCTTACTCTTAACGGAGGTGTTAGTCCCTTTCGGCCATCGGCGTCTACCGATCGTAAGTCGTTGTCCGAAAAAGACTCCCGACCCCTTCGGTCTCTTTCCATCTGCCGCGCAAGCGGTCCGCGATTGCGGCGGCCTTTTGTTGGTTTACAATCTTCGTAACTGTTCGGTACTTCAGTGTTCGATGCTTCGTGCGCAAAATGAAGTACTTGGTGTTTCCTCCCGCGATAACAAAAACTCACTTCTCGGAGCCGAATGATGTACGCCAATCAAACTCGCCGATCCTTCATGGCTAGCGCCGTGGCGACGACCGCTGTTCTATCGTCATCGCGAGCTTACGCGGCACCACCCGCCGCAAAGATCGAAGAGACTCGCGTTATCAGCCACCTCAAGCACCGCTATCATGGCTGGCCGACGTTGGCTCGCCGAGCCAACGGCGAACTGTTGCTGGTTTGCTCGGGTGGTCGCGAGTCACACGTCTGTCCTTTTGGACGAATCGAGCTAATGCGATCGCACGACAACGGGACGACGTGGAGCTGGCCGGAAGTTGTCATGGATGGGCCGATCGATGATCGCGACGCAGGTGTTCTAGCAACGGCAAAGGGAACGCTGCTGGTAACGACATTTACATCGCTTGCCTACGAGCCGCTCTTGAAAAAGGCAGAAACAACTGAGAATTATCCCGCCGACAAACTGACTCGCTGGCAAGCCGCGCATCAACGTGTGTCGGACAAACAGCGCCAGGCGGCACTCGGCGTCTGGATGAAACGATCGACTGACGGTGGCGTCACGTGGTCTGGCCGTTATGACTGTTTGGTGGATAGCCCTCATGGTCCGATCCAACTTGCCGACGGACGGCTCTTGTATGCGGGCAAAGATCTCTGGCGGGAGCCGCATCGAATCGGCGTCTGTGAATCGACCGACGATGGCAAGACATGGGAGTGGCTTGCGGACATTCCGACTCGCGACGGCGACGACCACCAAAACTATCACGAATTGCACGCAGTCGGAGCAGCGGATGGACGCATCATTGTTCAGATCAGGAATCACAATTCAAAAAGCGCCGGCGAGACTTTGCAGAGCGATTCGGACGATGGCGGAAAGACCTGGGGCAAGCCAAAACCAATTGGCGTTTGGGGCTTGCCATCGCATCTGTTGAGGTTGAAGGACGATCGACTGCTCATGACATACGGCCACCGCCGCGCGCCGTTAGGCAACCAAGCCCGTGTCAGCGACGATCATGGACGCTCTTGGTCCGAACCGATCATCCTCTCGGGAGACGGAGCGTCAGGCGATCTTGGTTATCCCTCGACCGTTCAACTCGAAAACGGTTCATTCGTGACCGTATGGTACGAGTTGCTCAAGGGCGCGAAGCACGCCCAACTTCGCCAGGCAAAATGGCGGCTCGTGTAGATGATCCGCGTTAACCCCAATACCGTTCAATAGTGTTGGCGAGGACGGAATCGTGACGGGGTCGGCCAACTCCATGGAACGGTATCCGCCTTAAAGGACGTTCTCGATCTCGTCCTGTCCAGTAACTCATCTCACGCCGCAATCGAGCGATTGCTCGCATCGGTCCGAGGCATAGCCTCGCTAGTTTTCGGCCTTCCGCTGATCCACGCTAACGCGGATCATCCAGTCTCCTCCAGTAAAGCTTCCGGCTCGTTTTCCAGGTAGACCAACGAGCGACTTGCCTTCTTGATCGTGACTGACGAACACACCTTTGGTGCTGGTAGGATTGAAGTTCAGGCAAACGACGAACTCCGGTGGGACTTCCGTGGGTTTGATTCGTAACGCGACCCATTTTGGATTGCCGCGCGCGAACTTCGAATACGGAATTTCAAAATCTGCAATCAGCTTGAAATCCTTGTCGCACAGCGAGATGTGAAAGTCCTCCTTGGGAGGTTGTGATTGCCCGTAACGCCCGCCGTGAATCCGCACTGACGTGATGTAGTAGCCTTTGGCTGGAGCTTCAAACGACGAGGCAATTCCTCGTGGAAAACTCTTCTTGCCTGCGGGAGTCCCGTCGTCGCGGGTCAGTTCTTGAGGCTTTCCAGATAGTTGTGAGACCAATGCCGTGCGGGGACCATCACCTTCGGACTTCTTGTCGCGCGAGCGGAGAAACTGCTGATCTGCAGAGCTCAGCCGGTCATAGTCAACCGTGAGGATTTTACCATCCTTACGTTTCAATCGCACTTTTCCATTGGCAAATTCGACGAGTTCCGCTTCTACGGAGAACACTCCCGTGGCGTCCATCCAGGTTCGTGTCTTCGAATCGTCGGCAACGACGGTCGGCAAGGCTGCGATCATTATCAAACACAATACGGTTCCGGCAGTGCGCGCGCTCATTTCTCGTTCTCCTTGATTAGAAGTGTCGTATGGTCCAGTGCAAAACGCTCGTGAGGCTGTGCCCCAGACCGAGGCGAGCTATCACTCGGTTGCGGCGACTCGCTCCCCGACCAACCTGCAGTCGGTGGCCGTCGCTGAAGACTTGACTCATTTGTAAAGGGAAACTCGTTGTTGCGTTCGTGGCCGATCAACACGTTATGCGCCAGTCCAACACGTTGTGGGTCGGTCTCCCGACCGGCCCACGTTCCGCGGAGCCTTTCAGGGTCGTACGGCCGTAGGCCGTGGGTTCAAGGTGCACTAACAAAAGGGCTTTCAGAAGGGACCTGGCGAACGAGAATCGCTCGCACCATCCAGTCGTAGTTCTCAGTGATCGGTCGATAACCTTTTGTGGGCCGACCGGTAGATGAATGTGATTGCTTCACGTTCTTGTCAATTCCCAAATAGATGCCCTTGGTGCGATGTGGGTTGAAAGAGAGCGCGATCGTGAATCGCTCGGGGACTTCGCAAGCTGGCAGCTTCAGCGTGTACCAGCGTTCGGCCCCACGTTCGATCATCGCGTAAGGGTATGGGAATGCTCGAAACAGCTTTTGCTTCTCATCGAGCAGATAAATGTGGAAGTCTTCGTCTGGAGGATCCGGAGTCCCGTAGCGACTGGCAAAGATCTCGACCGACATCAAGTACTTGGTTGCGGCGGGCCGCTGAAACGCGACCGCATGTCCCGATCCCGCAATACTCCGTTTGCCCTCGGCAGAATCATCGATGAAGCCAAGTCGAAGCGGCGAATCCGACCGCGTGTCCTGAGAATTCAAATGCTGATTTGCGTCGTTGCGGGACTCGAGCGTTGTACGGCTTGTGCTGTTGGAAGGTTTGTCGCCAAGTAGCACTAACGGTGCAGAGATCATGAGGATGAGCGCGGAACATGCCACCCCTCCTGTCATCGTCAGCGGTGTCCGGTTACGCCCTCGATCGAGGATCGCCCGTACTCTCTCTTCAAGACGCGATCGCCCCGCCATTCCAATCGCAACTGGGCTGAACAGCGGTGCCGGATATGAACTCGCCGCGACGTACAGAACCTGTTGGGCATATTCAGTGGCGCGACAACCTGAACTGATTGTCAAATCGTCACAGGCGAATTCGCTTTCGTCCTTCATCTGACGCCCGGCCCACCAAACCATCGGATGAAACCAATACAACGCAGCCACGATCGTCGTGAAGAACTGCGTTAGGCAGTCGTGTCGCCTCACATGCGACAACTCATGCATGAGAACTGCCGTCAGACGATCCTCGGGCCATGTGAGTGCAGAGGATGGCAGATGTACCTTGGGTGAAATCACTCCCCACTGCATCGGCATCTCGCGTTGGTCGCTTACCAACAGTTGTACAGGCCGACGAATCCCCAGTTTGGTACAAAACTCGTGTAGCAGCAGCAACAGCCTCCCTTCCTTGACGCGCGCCGAACGACGTTGCAACAGCCTAAGGCTCACCGAACCAACCAACCACGGCGCGAAGGAAAGCAGACAGCCGGATAACCAGGCCACAAGTAAGAACTGCATCGTAGTCGCCCAGATGTTCAGCGTAATGGGCGCACGACCGGTCCGCGGTCTGTTGACTTCATCGCCCCCGGTGCCGTTAGAAGGCTGCGAAGTTGGCTCGTGAAGCGTACCATCAGATGGCGATTGTGAGAGTGTCATCGCGCTGGATGGTTGATACACGTTTTGGCTTGCGATTGGCCTCGCACGACCTGCCGGTGACGCTAACCAATTCGGCAAGACGTTCCAGGTTGGGAGGATTAACACCAATATGGGCAGTGCAGGTATCACGGCCAGGGAAAGAAGCCAAACCAAATGCCGTGTCGCGGCAGACACTTTCTTGAAAAGGGACATAACCGCGGCTACCAGAGCAAGCAAGATCGCAGCTTTGATGGTTGAATCGACAAGCAGCGAGATCACGAAAGCCGCCGCGTGGGAAGAAATCGTCGAATCGGATACCGAGTTCCACATCACTCATCCTCCTGTCGACGTGCTTCACGGATGAGACTCGCCATACGGCGCAGCTCGTCGCCCGAGGGCGTTCCATCGGGATCCAATAGGTGCGCCGCTACGGCCTTCTCGAGCGATCCATCGAAGAAAGTCTGCAACACCGTCTTGAGGGCCGACTGACCGGCATTGATACGCTCCGTAGTAGGCGTGTACACAAACTGCCGGCCTCGTTTGAAGTGGTGCAGATGCCCCTTGTCTTCAAGGATGCGAAGCAACGTACGTACCGTGGTGTTTGATGGCTGGTCCGGTAACCGCTGCCAAACGTCCGCGGCTGACGCCTCGCCTAACGAATAAACGATCGTCATGATCTGTCGTTCTCGACGACTGAGCCCACGTTGATCGTCCATCGCGAGTTCCTCGGTAACAGTCCGCAAGTCGCATCACCTTCAAAAGCTAATTTATTAACAATTAGCCCTCGGTCAACCCCTAAAAGTTAAATTTTTAGCAGTTTGTTGCCCGGCTCTGGATTGGTCATGAGCTTGGCATTCACGGGGGTAAGTCATGTCGTGAGAAGATGTTGCGAATGGGGGCAGGGGTCTTTTTTTGGCCGTCGGCGCCTACCGATCGCAAGCGATTCCTGGGGCGATGACCCAGAGGCTACGGCGAAAATGGCCGTTGGCCGGTGCTAGATTGCAGATCGTGCAACTTCAAAAGGCGTTAGCGAGAAAAAAAGATCTTGCACTCCGCCTCCCTGACGCTCCTCGGGTTACGAGAACATGGCGAAACAAGCAAATCGTGCAACATCAAAAAACGTCAGCCAGGGAACCCACGTGTTTCCTTGCTGACGCTTTGGTTAGTGAATAATTCTACCCAGGGAATCGCCTGCTGCTTGTCGCTGCCAGGCGCTCCATTGACAGGTGGGGGAAATCACTCCTCGTTGCGACGGGCTTAGCAGTGTTCGATCTTTTATTGTCGTCTTTCGCTCCGCGAAAGCACGTTCCTTTCGCGGAGCGAAAGGC
>JASLPZ010000194.1:0-13195 GCA_030744725.1 Pirellulaceae bacterium | reverse complement strand
CATTGCCTGCAATTCGTGTCACTTTCCTAAACTGAACGGCCAGTTGTGAGGAGCAATCCCTGTTCCGGGAGGGGCTGACGCGCTCTCGGATGTGCGGCAGATGCCTGGAGTCGACTACGCGGAGCCACAGTTCAACGTCGCCTGTACATTCGTCAATGGACCATATCGGCGTAGACTCGGTATCACTGGTCTGCAACAAGACTCTCGCCTGACGATTCCCTATGATGAACACGGCAATCGGATCATATTGCCGACTTCCGGGATCGTAGTTACGAGACGCCTGGCTGAGGTCATGCACTTGAGGCCGGGAAGCCGTCTGTCGCTGATCCCAGTGAAAGGCGAACGACGACCAGTCGCCGTCACCGTGGCCCAGGTGGCGGACAGCTACTTGGGGATGGCTGCGTACGCGGACATCCATTTTCTGAGTGAACTGGTCGGTGAATCGCTTGCCATGACGGGCGTTCAAATTCAGGTTGATCCGCGTCAGCGAACGTTGCTCTTCCAACAGCTCAAACACACGCCCGGTGTGGAGGGCGTGCAATCGCGTGGGGACGTGATCCAAAAGCTGCAGGAGACATTGTTGCAGAACCAGTATGTCTTTATCGGGGTGCTCGTGGGTTTTGCGGGCGTGATCTTCTTTGCCAGCATCGTCAATGCGTCGATGATCAATCTAGCGGAACGGCAGCGTGAAGTTGCCACATTTTGTGCGCTCGGTTACACCCGCTGGCAAATCGGCTCGATCTTCCTTCGCGAAAGCCTGTTAACCAGCCTTCCCGGTGCGCTGTTGGGCCTGCCCGTCGGCTATGGTCTGACCTGGCTGACGGCCTTCTCGTACAACAACGATATCGTGCGCTTACCCGTCATCACCGCCCCCTGGATTTTCGTGACGACGCTTCTGTCGGCAATCGTATTCGCACTGGCTGCCCATTCGGTGGTACAGTGGACAATTATTCGCATGGACTTGATGGAAGCACTTCAGGTCAAGGAATAGGGCTAAGTCGGAACCATGATTCGTTGGATCATCATTATCCTGATCGTCGTCGGGACCACCACAATTGGCATCGCGGCGTGGTGGCTGACATCGAGCGGGACACCCGTGCAGGCGACGCGTGCAAGACTAGGTCCCATCCAGCAATTCGTGGATGAACGCGGCAAGACCAGGTTGCCCGAGCCCGTATTGATCACCATGCCGTTCGCCGGTCGGATCGAAGAGATTCTGTTGAGCGAAGGGCAGGTGGTGCGACAGGGCGAAGTGGTCGCCCGCCTTTCGCCGAAAGATCTGGCCGAGGAAGTTGCGGAGGCGTTGGCCGTCGTTGAACGACTCGAGGCCTCGCTGATCGAAACGTCCGATGTTTCCATGGAGAAGACTGCCAAGACTCAGGCCGATTTGTATGTTGAATCAATGAAGGCAAATGTCGCGGCAGCTGAAGCGAAGTTGCGTGCCGACAAGAGCCGGCTGGAATACGCCGAGACGTTTTTGGGGCGCGTGCAGCGGCTAGTTCCCGCAGGTGCCGAGACGGAGAACGATCTTGAGCTTGCGCGTCTCGCTCAAGTCGAGAAAGAAGTAGCCTATCGCCAGGACGTTTTGACGTTGGAATCACAGAAGGCCCTCCAGGCCGCGACCGTGTTGATGCCACAACTGCTGACGGAGTACATGATTCGAAAACGACTTGCAGCCGACGTGTTGGCTAAACAAAAAGGCGAAGCCCAAGCGCGTCTGCGCATCGCCCAATTGCGGCAAACGCGTGGTACGATAGTCAGCCCAATCGATGGCGTGGTCCTCCACCGCGCGATCCGTGATGAGCAGTTCCTAGCGGCCGGCACGACGCTGTTGCGCCTCGGCCAACTCGATTCTCTGGAAGTTGAAACTGATGTGCTTAGTAGCGACGCTGGGCGGATTCGGCCCGGCTGCGAGGTAGAAATCTATGGGCCCGCCATCGGTGACACTCCAGCGGCAGGAGTCGTCGATCGGGTCTTTCCGACTGGTTTTACCAAAATCAGTTCGCTGGGAGTCGAACAACAACGTGTCACCGTGATCGTCCGTTTTGACGACGGCGAGTTGGCACCACTGTTGGTCGAGCGAAATCTTGGTGTCGATTACCGGGTGCGGGTTCGGATGATCACGGATCAGAAAGAGCAGACGTTGGTAGTCGCGCGTTCCACTCTGTTTCGTGACGGGAAGGGCCAGTGGGCGGTTTTTGTGATCCGCAACGACCGTGTGAAGCTAAAAACTGTCGATGTGGGCCTGATGAACGATGAACAGGTGGAGATTCTAGGTGGCCTCGACGAGGATGACGCTGTCGTTATCGCCCCTGAAAATGGGCTGTTTGATGGGACTCGTGTGAAACCGACCCTTCGCGAGGGCGCTTGATGCCGGGCCTTTCCGGCAATCGATCTAGTGAAGATTTGTCCGGGGTGATATTCCACAGCAAAAACGGCGATGTTCCCATGCGTTTAGGTCGATGTCTCATTAACGACGTTATTCGCATTTACGGGGAACAGCACCCCCCGTCGGAATGTCTGCATTTCAGATTGACGACATAGGAACTCGCCAGGATGCCAAGTCTATCAGTGATTCCGGTTCAGTCACGTCGTGAAAAGAAGCAGTTTTTGGAACTCCCATGGCGGCTATACGAAGGCGACGAAAACTGGATTCCGCCACTACGCGGCAACCAGAAAGAACTGGTCAACTACAAGAAGCACGCCTTTTACGAAAAGAACGAAATTCAGACATTCCTGGCGTTGCGAAATGGCCGGCCATGTGGGCGTGTCGCGGCGATTATCAACTACGGACACATCCAGCGCTACAATGACCGCCGCGGGTTCTTTGGCTTCTTCGAATGTGGTGACGATAGTGAAGTCGCCGCAGGGCTGTTCCGTGCCGTCAAGACCTGGTTTGCCGAAAGCGATATCGTGGATTTTCGTGGTCCGATGAATCCGTCGATGAACTACGAATGCGGCTTGCTCGTGGAAGGATTTGACACCACGCCATTCTTCATGATGACCTACAACAAGCCGTACTACGGTCGGTTAATTGAAGAATGTGGATTACGCAAAGTGCAGGACATGTATGCCTTTTGGGGGCATGTCGACATGTTGGCAGAGCTCGATAAGAAGTTGGAGTTCGTCGTCGAGGAAGCGACGCGCCGCTTTGGCATTACGCTTCGTCAGCTGAACACGCGACGGTTCAAAGAAGAAGTCCGCATGTTTCTGAATATCTACAACGACTCGTTGCAAGGGACTTGGGGCTTTACGCCGCTATCAGAAGGTGAAATCGAACACATGGCTTCATCCATGAAGCACCTGATTGCTCCTGAAATGACTTGCATCGCGGAAGTGGATGGAAGCCCGATCGCGGCGACATTTGCTTTGCTGGATTACAATCCGAGGATCAAGAGAATCGATGGCAAGCTCTTCCCGACTGGCTTCGCCCGCTTGCTGTGGAATCGGCGCGCGATCAAACGTATGCGAATTCTGAGCACCAACGTGGTGCCCGAGTACCAGCGCTGGGGAGTTGGGTTAGTTGTCTTGAACGGCGTGGTGCCAGCCGTAATGGAATGGGGCCTGGAGGAAGGTGAGTTCTCCTGGGTGCTGGAGTCAAACCACTTGTCCTATTCCACTCTGAAGCGAGGTGGTGCCAAGATTACCAAGACATATCGCTTCTACGACTACGGTCCCAACGAAGACCCAACGTTGAATAACTTTCGTAGTGTGGCGAAGTGACTCGCGACGCATGGCGACTGCCACGCGATTTCACCACGCTCCTTGCCCAAGCCACGACGATTCTGGGTCTGCCAGCCCTAGCGTGATTTCAATGAGAGACACCAACCACACCAGCCAATCCAGCTGACATGCACCACCAGGCGTAACCAGAGGAACCAACTGGCGGCGATCAACTGGCCCGATGTGTTTCCCTGCAAGGCAATGCGAATGTTGACCGGCAAGACCAGACACAACAAAATTATCGTGCCAATCGTCGCCGCAGGTCGAGTGGAAATGAACACCAGTCCCACGCCAAACGCCATCCGGAGAACAACGCTTAAATAGACTTGCGCAAACTTACCTGGCATCCGCTCCGGAAGAAGATGAACGTAATGATCGGCGTACACGGCGTGATGGATACCGCTAAGAAAAATCCCGATCGCTAGGGCCAAGGCCGCCCTGTTGGCCGGAGATGCAAGCCACTCCCAGCGCGCCAGCGGGGGCAAGTGCAGGAGGCCGAAAACGGTAAGTACCAAGACGAAATATCTCACCAAATGTCCTAATAAGGGTATGAACCAGGAAGTTGACGGCCTGAAATCCCCAAACAACCCACACCGGTTGAGGGGGCAACGTAGGTAGAAAGGCGACGTCAATATCGGTGTCTCAGTGAGCGCATCACTCTGTTCTATCGGCCAAATACACACTCACTCTCATCGTCTGTGTTTTACTATATCACCTAGTTAACCTAGAGCTACAGGGGGAAGTAAGTTTGTGGCGAGTTCCTGTGAAATATCGAGATGGCATGGGAGTCATCCGCTGGCCGCAGAACCGTCACATTCGCCTGCACCTTGCAATTTGAATCGGCCTGCAAAGATCACAAGGTTGAACGAGGCCACAATTTTTCTGTGCGATATGACGATGTAAACTCACACGCCAATCCACCCGTCGCGGTTAGATCCGACCATTGGTAAGGTGGTTGAACTTCCATTGGCTTGTCTCAGCCTCCGTCTTTCAGTTCAGGCGGACGTCCGAAAAGCCCTGACAACGGGACCAAATTGTGCTTGATCGTGAAGTGGTCATTACTGGCGTCGGCGTCGTGAGCCCGATCGGTATTGGCCGGACCGCTTTCCTCGATTCGATTCGAGCGGGACGTAGCGGCGTGGCACCGATCGAGGCACTCGCCGAAACTCGCCTTCCCGTCAAATTTGGTGCCGAATTATCGGGTTTCGACCCCAAGCTGTACGTCAAGCCGCGAAAGAGTCTGAAAGTGATGTGCCGTGAGATTCAGATCGGTTACGCTGCGGGGACGTTGGCCATCGATGACGCAAAACTCGTCGCAGATCAGATCGATTCTGACCGCTTTGGCGTGATCTATGCGAGCGAACTGTTTTACGGGGAGCTGGCCGAATACACGGAGATTTACCGGAACTGCACCGTCGACGGAGAATTTCGTTTTCCTACGTGGGGCGACCGGTTCCAAAGCGACATGTTTCCTCTGTGGATGCTCAAGTACCTTCCCAACATGGTTGGCTGCCACGTGGCCATCGCACACGACGCGCGCGGACCGAACAACACAATCGTCCTTGGCGAGGCATCGAGCCTCCTGGCCTTTGCGGAGTGTGCGTATTCGATTGCACGAGGCGTCGCAGATGTCATGATTGCAGGTGGCACGGGTTCGCGCTTGAATCTTACGGCCTGCCTGTTCCGCGGTGACAGCAATCTCTCGCATCGAGCGGACGCCCCTGAGAAGGCGTCGCGACCGTTTGACGCGGATCGTGACGGGATGGTCAATGGCGAAGGTGCCGGTGCCGTGATTCTCGAAAGCCGCGCCCACGCCGAGGCGCGGGGTGCGACGATTTTGGCTCACATGGTCGGGGCGGGGCAAAGCTGTGAACCGCGTCTTGACGGCCGACCTGCCTCTGGAGATGCACTGCAACGCAGCATCATGCGAGCGCTGTCGGATGCCGCGATGTCGCCGGCTGACATTGGCCACTATAATGCTCATGGCTTGGCCACGATTGACGATGATCGTTTGGAAGCCAAGGTGGTCCAAGAGTGTTTGGGCAACGTCCCAGTGACTGCGATCAAAAGCTATTTTGGCAACCTTGGCGCGGGAGGTGGCATGTGTGAACTTGCCGCCAGCGTGTTGGCGCTGGTACATGGCGAGATCCCTCGGACGCTCAACTACGAACGGCCCGATCCAGAATGCCCCATTCAGGTCGTTCGAGAACCACAACCTGTAGATCGTCCTACCGCGATGATCGCCAATCAATCTGGAACCGGACAGGCTGCGGCGGTCATTCTACGTTCCGACTAGCGCGGGCGTGCCTCGGACCGATCTTGGCTGCTGCTGCCGCGTGTTGATTCGACTGGAATCATGTTACACTGAGCGATGTCCCATCAACCGTTTCAAGTTCGGCACACTTCGCTCAATAAGTTGCCTTAGCGCATGGCCGAGACTCCCAACATTCGATTCTTGGTGTTTGACGTCGAAAGCGTTGCTGACGGTCAGCTAGTAAGCAAGATTCGCTTTCCCGGCGAAGACCTGACGCCGGCAGACGCGATCCGCAAATATCGTGACGAACTGATTGAGCAAAAGGGTACGGACTTCATTCCGTATTCGTTCCAGATCCCAATTTCCGTTGTCGCAGCCAAGGTCAGCGGCGACTATTCGCTCGTTGACATCGTTGCCTTGGATCAGCCAAAGTACCGGCCGCACAAGATTACCCAGGACTTTTGGCGTGGATGGGAGGCGTACCACAAGCCCACTTTGGTTACGTTCAATGGCCGTTCCTTTGACATCCCCTTGCTGGAACTCGCGGCATTCCGTTACGGGATCAATGTGGGAAGTTGGCTGGCCACCAATGGCCCCAACTATCAACAGCCTCGGTATCGCTACAACACGTCGGCACATTTCGACCTCTATGAGATTCTTACCAATTTTGGTTCATCCCGATTGACCGGCGGCTTGAATCTTTCAGCAAGCATGCTCGGAAAGCCCGGCAAGATGGACACGCAAGGATACATGGTTCAGGATATGTATGACCAGGGTCAGCTGGCGGAGATCAATGATTATTGTCGCTGCGACGTCTTGGATACGTACTTCGTTTTTCTTCGCTTGGTGGTTGTCATGGGCAACTTGACACTTGATCAAGAGCAAGCGCTGGTGGCCACGGCGAAAACGTGGATCGAACAGCGAGCAGAAGACTCAGCGGCTTACCGTCTGTATCTGGAACGTTGGGGCGATTGGAAGAATCCATGGACCTCGGCCGATCCTGTCTCGGATTCGTAAGTCGCGCTCGTCCACTCACAGCAAGTCTCCACAAATAGGAACAGCCCATGGCCGACTATCAGCATTTTTCCGTGCAACTCGTCGACGACGTTGCTGTCCTGCAAGTGCTTGCGCCAAGACTCTCTGATTCGCTTACGGTGTCTGAGTTTCAGGATGAGTTATTGGAGATGATCGAGACTGAGCTTCCCAAAGAGCTCGTCGTCAGTTTCAAAGGGGTCCTTTGTTGTTCGACCGCGGTGATCAATGGTCTGTTGCGAGCCAAGAAACAGCTGCTCGTTAGCGACGGGAGCCTGCGACTGTGTGGGATGAGCGACGTCATCCGGGAAGCGTATCGCATGTTGCACTTGGACGGCACGGTGTTTGATATCGACGACACACTTGAGGAGTCATTGGCGGCGTTTGCAAGATGAGCGATGTGAAACGTGTGCGCTCCTTGGAGAATGGGTCGCCGGATTCGTGAAGAATCAGGCGAGTTCGACGTTACTCGTCCATGACCTTGAACGCTTCCAGGACTTTCGAGCGATATCGGCTGCCGAACACCAAGATCAACAGTTGGGTCATGATCTGGCGTTCGTCGGCGGTAAGAAACGCTTCTCCGCCTCCCATCTGCGCGATCTCTTCAAACTCGGGGAGTTTGATCGGGCGGCGGCAGGTTACCGTACTGACGATCCCTTTGTCTTGCCGATGGAAATCGGAAGCAACTCGTAGGCATTCGTCATGATCTGAACGGTGCGGTGGTGCGTCACCAAAAACGAGTATCACTTTACGAGCATTGCTGCGAAATTTGTTCTCTCGGACGGCCCATTTCAGTCCTTCCTGCACGGCTTCCGGAGTGTCACCACCGCCATTTGCATCCACGTCGCGCAGATAACTCTGAATGTCCTGCGTATCGTTCGTGAGCGGCAAGCCACGCACTACGTACTCTTCACCGTCGTCTCGATACGTGCAGAGCCCGATGCGCGCCTTGGGCACCATCTTTATGATCGTGTCGCCGATGCGTTTAATCTGTTCTTTGACCTCACGAATCTCGCCTCCCATACTTCCGGTGCTGTCGAACGTGATGACAATGTCCAGACCGTTGCGTCGCAGGTTTTGCAGCAAGCCATCCCAGCTGCCGCCCGCCATGGATCCTCCTGCGGCGGAAACAGCACCGAAATTGAAGGCGCCGCTCTCTCCACCACTGCTCGACGGCGACGGAACGGTCAACTCAGCAAGCGCGGTCTCCGACGTCGCGTCGATCGTCGGTTCCACATCCAACGTCTCTTCGGCTTCGGCTTCCGCTGTTTCTTTGGTCGTCTCCTCGGAATCCAATTCCTCGTCATCCGCGTCGCCCAAGATCTCCGACGGCAATTCGCCAATCAAGACATCTTCACCGAGTCCTTCGCCGCTGTACGAGTTGTATCCGATCAACGCCAGCACTAGCAGTAGGAACATGTGCACGACGACGGAAACCAGGCCGGAAATGGAGTTCTCCCACCAGTGGGTGGATTCCGCTGTGATGGGCTTGTCGTCGTTTTCTTCCTCGGCGCGAGGCAATCGAATGCTGCCACCGCAATGGGGACATTGTCCGCGCCCGCTCAATTGATCCTTGGAGATCGTGAATGGTTGTCCGCAATGGATACATGAAAGTTGCATCGAAGAACGCCTTTGATCCAGCTTGGTCCTGTTACTGCATTCTGAGCTTGCGATTCGAGTTATGTCAAGAATTCAAGATCCCAGCGGCTGGTTCGCTGCCTGGCTGGGGCGAGTCGGCTATAATGCGATTTGGCTGATGCAGGCCATCAGACCATGATCCCAGACATTCTCGAAACACGCGAGCCCCACGCCATGAGACAGTCCTTCAATCGTCGTCGATTCATCAAGACCACCGCTGCCGCGTCCACGTTGTGGGCGGTGCCCTACTATATTCCCTCGTCGGCATTTGGCGCCAACGAGACCATTTTGACTGGACACATTGGCGTAGGCGGACAGGGAAATGGCAATTTACGAAGGTTTTCGAAACACGCCGTGGCGATCTGCGATGTCGACAAGGATCGTTTGGCGAAAGCTGTCAAGAGCGCCGAATCACGAGGTCGAAGCTGTGCCGGGTATGGAGACTACCGTGAACTGCTCGACCGCAAAGATATCGATGCCGTCGTTGTTTCGACCCCCGACCACTGGCACGCCCTGGCGTCGATTCACGCTTGTCAGGCCGGCAAGGATGTCTATTGCGAAAAGCCGCTGACATTGACGATCGGCGAAGGGCGGCAGATGGCGGATGCCGCGCGCGCCAACAAGCGAATCATCCAAACCGGGTCCCAGCAGCGATCGGCCGGAAACTTTCGCAAAGCGTGCGAGCTGGTTCGTTCGGGGAAAATTGGCAAACTGAAAACGGTGTTGGTGGGTATCCCCGGAGCAAATCACCCTGGCGAACCGGGACCGAATTCGGATCCGCCGTCGAGCCTAGACTATGACTTCTGGCTCGGCCCGGCACCGCTGCGGCCCTACAACGTCAAACGGGTACATTACAATTTTCGGTTCTTCTGGGATTACTCAGGTGGCCAAATGACCAATTGGGGTGCCCATCATATCGATATCGCGCATTGGGGTATGGGCATGGATGCGAGTGGTCCGCTGAGCGTCGAAGGCACGGGCGTTTTTCATCCCAAGGGCTGGCATGAAGTCACGGAATCTTGCCATATCACTTACAAATACCCAGGCGGTGTGACGATGATCGTTGGCCAGGGGAAGAAAGAGGTTCCCAGCGGAACCACGTTCATCGGCAGTGAAGGTACGATCCACGTCAATCGAGGCAAGTTGAGCAGCACACCGGGTGACATCATCAAGCAGGAATTGGGCACCGACGACGTACATCTTTACAACAGTGCCAATCATCACGCCAACTTCTTGGACTGCATCAAAACACGCAAGCAGCCGATCTGCAATGTCGAAGTTGGCCACCGTTCCGCCACCGCCTGCCATCTGGGAAATCTGGCGGTGCGATTGGGCCGCAAATTGAACTGGGATGCGGAGAAGGAAGATTTTGTTGATGACAAGGAAGCCTCCGCCATACGAACTCGCCCATATCGCGAACCATACACCGTGTAGAGTTGCTACTCTCGCGACAGATTCAGCGCAAAAAACAACCCACCTCGTTTGGCGTAAACGAAGCGGGTTGCGATTTAGACAAGAGTGCTAGATTCGGGAACTATCGCTGCTCGTTGCAGCCGAGGCCCGAAGCCGTCTCCGAACCTCGTTTCATCCAGTCCGGTGGATCTTGCATAGCCGCCCCCCCTTCGTTGGATTCGAAACAAACCGTTGATGATTTTCTTGATGGTTATTCGTTGCGACGGATGTTGTTTAGCAAATCGCTGCCCGGCTTGGCAACAGCACTTCGTGGTTTCTTCCCTCAATCGGCGGAAATGCGGCCTCCTGTGTTGGGGCCGTAATGACTTTTCCGAAAATCCGTCCTGCGGATTCCAAGTTGACGACAGGCCAATAGCCTACTTGGGCGAACCCGTTTATAATTTTCAGCAGAACACACCCGACCGCTCGGTGCTCCGGCGGTGACCCACCACATTTCCCATTTTGCCCGGAAAGGCCTTCTCATGATTCGCATTTTTGCGTTTGGACTATTTCTTGCTTCCGCCAATCTCGTGATGGCGCAAGCTCCTGCCGAAAAGGCCGAACTTGATCTGACCACCACTCGGCTCAAAGCCAGCTATGCGATCGGTCTCAGCATCGGCAAGAGCTTGAAGGCCGACGGACTTGAAGTCGATATCACGACATTGGCTGCCGGTCTCCGCGCCAGTCTCGAAGGTAAGGAAGCCAAACTGAATGCCACGCAGATTCGCGAAGCGATCGGATCGTTTCAGCAGGAAATGCAGGCCAAAGTCGTAGCACGAAAAAAGGTGCAAGGCGAGAAGAACAAGGCGGACGGTAAAGCGTTTCTGGCCAAGAACGGGAAGAAGGATGGTGTCATCACGTTGGCGAGTGGACTGCAATATCAGGTCCTCAAGAAGGGCAACGGCAAGCGGCCGACGAAGGCGGATCGTGTGAAAACCCACTACCATGGAACACTGCTTGATGGCACCGTGTTTGATAGTTCTGTCGAGCGAAAAGAACCCATCTCTTTTGGCGTCACTGGTGTGATCGCCGGCTGGACCGAGGCGCTTCAACTGATGCAAGTCGGAGACAAATGGCGGTTGTTCGTGCCGTCCGATCTAGCCTACGCCGAGCGTGGCGCAGGCGCGGACATCGGCCCGCACGCGACGTTGATCTTCGAAGTCGAGCTGTTAGGAATCGAATAGGCGAGCCAACGTTGGATCGGCAATTGGAAGCCGTGCATCGCATCAACCTGTTAACCAAACGAGTCGCAAAGTGGCACGACGGATCTTGTTAGTGGCTGCGCTGATGGGTGCCCTAGGTGTGATATTCGGCGCGTTTGGCGCGCACGGCCTGGAAAGTGCCGTCAAGGATTGGGGGCTCACGGCTGACGAGCAGATACAGCAACTAACAATCTGGAAAGTCGCGGTTCGTTACCAGATGTACCATGCACTGGCCTTACTGGCCACCGGCATTTTGGCGGTTCACAAGCCGACCAAGAGCCTCGTCGTGGCTGGTGCCGCATTCACATTGGGAACACTGGTTTTTAGTGGGTGTCTCTATGCGCTGGTGTTGTCCGGCGTCAAGATCTTGGGCGCCGTCGTGCCACTCGGCGGACTTGGCATGATTGTCGGGTGGCTGGCATTGGCAGTAGCCGTTTGGCGGATGAAGCTGGATTAACAAAGTGACTTTGGCGTCGCCCGTCGAACAGGGATGGAGGTCACTTGCAGGCGGCTTGCTAGAGGAGATATGCGGCACGCAGTTGGCGACGGGAGGATCGGTTTCAGTTGACAAAAAAATACTCCCCTCTCCGCAAGAGGCGGCGAGGGGAGTGCTATGGGCAGCTGTCAGCCTCTGGAGCGCGTGCCGATTCACAGTAGCGGCTTCTCGCCGATTGGACTCGTGAGACAGAACGCCGCCGCCGCTACTCGTCGGTGCAACCCGCACTAGCCGAGGCTTTGCAACCTGTCGGCAAGTCACACGGCCATCGGCTCGACCTCTTTGGCCAGGCGACGACGCGCAACGTGCAAACGCCGTTTGATCGTGCCCAATGGCGCGTCAAACTCGTCACTCATCTGCAGCAGCGATTGGCCTCGGACGTAGAACGCCTCCAAGGTCTCCCGGTCCATCGGACGGAGCCGACCCAGGCCAGCGCGGACCTGCGACTTCCGCTCGCTCTGCAAAACGACCGACAATGGCGTCACCGATTCAACGCAGTTCGCTTCCAGCGACTCCGGCTCGGTGGGACGATCTGGTCGACGTCGCACCATCCGGTTGATCGCCATTCGATGTGTGATCGAACGCAACCAGCCGCCAAAGCAAACAGGCTCGCGCAACTGACTCAGCTTTTGCATCACTTGGATGAAAACGTCCTGCGTCAGTTCCTGAGCTTCGTTGAAGTCACCCAATCGGCGCATGGCGATTGCAAAGACAGTTCGCTCGAACCGTTCGAACAAACGGCCGAATGCTTCCTTCTCACCTCGCTGTGCCGCAACGACCAACTCGATGATCTGAGTCTGGTCGAATTCGTTGGAAAAAGTAGCCATGATATGTAATTCTCTCTGGCGAAATTGTTTCGAACACAGGGCAACCTGGGTGGAAACCAATCGGTCTTTGAGCCAAACGCGGAAAGCATGAAGCCGTCAGCCGCTCAAGCCGAGGCGTCCATCGCGCTTTCACATGGAAAACTGATTACCCGTTAGGAATCAGCTCACGTTGTGCATGCAAAAGCCAGCAACCTCGGTTGCCATGGACACCAAAGCGCGGGTCCCATGGCGGCCGTAATCGCGGCAGCATGGGAACCAATGCCATGTTTTGATCGCCGGCAATGTTCATGCCGTAACGACGAAGAGATGGCGCGCAAATAGAGGCGCAAACGACCTAGGAGGACGCTTTGTAGCTGCATACCCGTGACGTTCATCCGATCAGTGCGATCGCTGGTGACGACGTTTACGTTGGTATTGAAAAAGCTACGCATCGTAATCCTCCTGTGCGCTCGTTCACGCAGACAGAGAGAGACAAGAAACTGTGTTTGGGGGCTACCCTAGGCTGCGCCAAAGTTAGTATTGCTTGAGCTGGGCGATCGTTCGGGTTTTGTTTACGCTTTTCTATTCCGAC
>JASLPZ010000193.1:0-13250 GCA_030744725.1 Pirellulaceae bacterium | reverse complement strand
GATCCAGACGGCGCTGAAGCTGTATCTTGACCGAAGGGACGACCTGCACGCTGGTCGACGATCAACTGAGGCTTGATACATTCGCAGGATATTGGACAACGCGAGCTTACCGTTGAAAGCGAGGTTTTTTGCTGCGGATCAATGGCGGACTTTGTAACAGTGGTGATTGTGCGGCTTTGCCATGCCTTCGGCCACACCTTCGCTCTTGCTTCAAGACTCGTCTCGTTCGAGAGTCAACTCTTGCTCAACATTGGTTGCCTTCGTTGACGGCGGTGTCAGGCATTCCATCCCGGTACTTACGTCCTGGGCTCGCCACGATAGATGGCACGGATTAGAGTCTAGCTTTGGGACATGTGCGCTCGGTGCGGGCATGTTTCGCGAGCGACGGGCACCGACCGCAGGTTGGTCGGTGAGCGTACCAAATCCGGGCACGCTCCCTATTTGGCTGTGGCACTGCCGCGTTAGGAACGAACGTAGAATGTCAGCGAATGATTCGGATGATGTCTCGGTCGGCCGTGTCGTCTTGGCCAGTTTCATTGGCACGACGATCGAATGGTACGACTTCTTCATTTACGGCACAGCGGCGGCCCTCGTTTTCAATCGCTTATTCTTTCCAGACTTCGACGATCTGACTGGCACAATGTTCGCCTATGCAACTTTTGCTATCGGGTTCTTTGCACGCCCGATCGGTGGAGTAGTCTTCGGACATTTTGGCGATACGCTGGGCCGCAAGACAATGCTCATCACGACGTTGACGATCATGGGAGTCGCAACTTTCCTGATCGGCGTACTGCCGACCTACGAGACGGTCGGCGTGTTCGCTCCCGTGCTGTTGGTCACCTTACGTTTCATACAAGGACTGGGAGTCGGCGGCGAGTGGGGTGGAGCGGTTTTGATGGCTGTTGAACACGGTCATCGTGGTCGACGCGGCTTGTACGGCAGTTGGGTTCAGGCCGGAGTTCCCGTCGGCCTCTTGCTCGCGACAGCTGTCTTTGCGATCTTCAGCTCGCTGCCCGATGAGCAGTTCTTGGCGTGGGGTTGGCGAGTGCCGTTCTTACTCGGTATCGTGCTGCTCGGCGTCGGCATGTTCATCCGAGTCCGCATCATGGAGAGTCCGCTATTCGCCAATGTCAAGTCGACACAAACATCGTCCTCGTTGCCCGTGTTGGAAGTTCTTCGCAAGCATCCTGGCAATGTCTTGCTCGCGATGGGAGCGCGGTTTGCAGAGAACGCATCGTTCTACATTTTCAGCGTCTTCATTATCTCATATGCGACGGGAACTCTACATCTTCCGAAGAGTACAATTCTAACGGGCATCTGGCTGGCCGCTGCTTGCCAGTTCTTCGCGATACCGACTTTCGGATTATTGTCGGATCGCTTCGGGCGTCGTCCTATCTATCTTGCCGGTGCCCTGTTCATTGTGTTGTTTTCGTTTCCGTTTTTTTGGCTCGTGAATACCGAAACGAACTATCTCATCTGGCTCGCGATTATTTTGGCACTTGTCGGGCACTCGGCGATGTACGGCCCGCAGGCCGCGTTCTTCTCTGAGCTATTCGGGACGAACGTCCGCTACACCGGCGCATCACTTGGCTACCAAGTCGCGTCACCTTTCGCAGGCGGTTTGGCTCCATTAATCGCGACACAACTACTCGTTATCGGCGACGGTAATTCGTCGCTAGTCTCCGTCTATCTGATCATCACCGGCATGATCACACTCGTCTCAGTCTATCTTGCTGGTGAGACGTTTCGATCAGACATGCTTGACTGAGGGGCATGGGTGCGGAGGACATGTTCCGGCCTGCGCGCATCATTTGTCTTTGAACCACAAAAGATGGCGAGGGGCAATTATTCTAATTCCTGGCAAGCAGTTCGGATTCACATTCGAGAAGAATACTCAATACCGGGCTCAGCCGCCGTTGCGGAATTTTTCTTTGTGGTTGAAATCCGCGTTAGTTAGTTGGACATTCAACTTCAGATTGAGGTACGTGTAAGCCTCCAACAGTCGTGGCTTTCCTCCCTGTTCCTTCGGCCAGGTATAGGCTGCATACCGGATTGGCATTTGCAGTTGGTCGTCAATAAAAATGCGGGCGATATGAAAGTCGAACCACGGGCGGGGCGTAGGGTGCTTGACCTGCAGTACGGTACATACGCGTCCGTTGATCTTGGCCCCTTTGATGAACTCGACTGTGCATTCGCCGCGGTGGCGATCTCGTTCCCCCTTTTCGATCAATTTGTCGACCAGCGTTTCGATACCAATGTCGGTGATTGGATATAGTTGGCCACGCATGGCGATGGGGCCGGTTGGTTTCAACCAGACGGCTGGGGCGATTCGCAAGAGCCCACCTTCGTGTGCCACCATTTTTCCGTTGTTTTGCCCCTCGATGAAGATGACTTCCCGGCCCTTGATCTTGCCGGGCTTGAGGAAATACAAGTAAACGCTTAAGGGAGTGACAATCACGCTATCTTTGACTTTGCGATTGCGAATTTCCGCAAACATGTATTCTTCGGGATTGAGCACACCGTTGATGCGTTCCTGTTTGATCAACGTGCAGGAATAATCGTTGACCTGCGTCCGAATCCGCTCTAGCGTGTCGTAGGCGATCTTGAGAGCCGGGTCGAGCGGATGAGCGGGTTTTTCTTCGTCTGGCTTGATACGAGCCTTGGAAACTCGAAAAACCGGCTCCTTCAGACCTTCGCGACTCCTGGGTGGGTCTTCGGCGTCGAGGGCATTTGCGGCACCAAAGACGCAAACACTCATCAGCGAACCAAGCATAAAGAAACGCATGAAGGGCGTGTTCAACATCAGAATCCTTTCCTCGTCATCCGCACCCGTTACTGCCATGTTGCGGGTGTATCGCGGGACACGGTTTGTAGTTAGTCCTGCCAGTAGTATCGCCAATTCGAGTGCAAGTAGATTAAAATCCAGCGCAAACCTGCCAGCTCTTTCCCAAACGGATTAGTCTGACCGCGTTGCAGTCCAAAAAGGTGGCAAATTCTACGCAAATCCTTAGATCTACGGGAGACGAATTTGTGGAACATCTTGAAGTTGAACTGGCCGTCATCGTTTCGGATTTGTTTGCCGAAAACTGCTTTGTCGCCAATCTAAAGGGCAAGAGCGAGGCGATCGTCGTAGATCCGGGCTTCAGCCACGAGCGAATTCTCGACTATTTGGTCGACAAACAGCTCACGCCCGTCGCCTTGCTCAACACGCATGGCCACGCAGACCACATTGGAGGGAACTCCGAAATCAAGCGCAAATGGCCAACCTGCCCCCTAGTTATCGGGGCTGGAGACTCGGCCAAATTGGCGGATCCAGTCCAGAATCTGTCGCGTGGTCACGGTGTCGATATTGTCAGCCCCCGCGCAGATCAGCTAGTGACGGAGGGAGAGACTGTTTCAGCCGCTGGTTTCGATCTCGAGGTCTTGGAGACGCCAGGGCACTCGGTCGGGCACGTGGTCTTTCTGCTGAAAGACCATGCCCCATGGCTCGTTTTTGGCGGCGATGTGTTGTTCCAAGGAAGCATCGGGCGATTCGACTTTCCCGATGGCGACGAAAATCAACTGCTGGAGTCCATTCGATCCAAACTGTATGTCCTTCCCGACGAGACCATCGTGTTGCCTGGACATGGCGGCAGCACATCTATCGGCGACGAAAAACGAAGCAATCCGTATGTGCGCGGTTAAGGGTACCTCAGCCAGAACGAGCGGCTTCCTTACGCTCGAGACCAAGTTGCAACCTGGCAGCGTGAGGGGAAACCGCTGGAGTGGGATTGCGGAGCAGAACGACGGCAAAAAATGCCGCAAGCCCACAACACAACTGGTCGAGGCTTGCGGCAGTAATAACCGGTCCAAATCGCTTCGCGATCAATGCGTTTGGTTCGCGGGGCGAACCACGACAATCAGGCTCGACAACCCTAATTCTCAGTCTTGACCGAGCACTAGAGCGCACGCCGACTCACTGCAGCCTCTTTTCGCAGTTTGGACTCATGAACCAAAGCACCGCGGACGCTACACGTCGGTGCGACACGCACTAGATCTTGAAACCGTTGTGGTATTCCTTCTTGACGATGTGCATCACCTCCGGTGCATTCGTCGCGATCAGTTTCTTGGAATCCCACGCAATCTTCTTGCCTTTACCCGGCTCGGTGGCACCCGCCAGGGCCAGGTTGCCAAGCAGGATCGTCTCGGTGAGCGGGCCAGCGTAGTCCGCGAAGTTCGAGACTGCCGCGTCGCCACCCTTAATCGACCGAATCCACTCGGTAAAGTGTCCAGGCGATTTGACCCATTCGACATCGGGCTTGTCGACGCCATGAAGCGTCATTCCCTTCTCTGCATAATCGCCAGGTGCGTACAGAGAACCCTTATCGCCAATGATCAGAGCACCGCGATTTTGGATCTTAGCGCCATGAAAAAGTTCCTTCGGCGGCAGCTTGCCGCCGTCGTACCAGACCAACTTGACGGCAGGGCGATTGTCGTTGGCGGGAAAAGCAAAGTCGATAATCGAAAAGCCTGGATAGGTTTGTCCGTCGTGGCCGTTCGTTTCGGCTTGCACTGATGTCGGGTCGTAGAGTTCCAACGCCATGAATGGCATGTTCAACGTGTGGCAAGCCATATCACCCAACGCGCCGGTTCCAAAACTCCAGAAGCCTCGCCACTTGAACGGATGGATCGCCTGATGATAGGGACGTTTCTCAGCCGGGCCCAAGAACAGGTCCCAATCGACGTGCGATGGAATGGGAGCCGGATTGCTAAGGTCCACTTTATCGCCTTGCGGCCATACCGGACGATTCGTCCAAACATGGACTTCGCTGACCGCGCCCAACGTGCCCTTCTGAATCACGGCAACCATCTCCCGAAGCGAATCATAGGAGGTTCCTTGATTGCCCATCTGCGTCTTGAGTTTCATCTCACGCGCAACTTCTCCCATCAGGCGAGCTTCTTCGATCGAATGAGTCATCGGCTTCTGTGTAAAACAGTGCTTGCCCAACCGCATCGCCATGAGTGACGCCGGCGCGTGTGAATGATCGGGAGTGCTGACCGTCACCGCGTCGATGTTCTTGCCATACTCGTCAAGCATCTTGCGATAGTCGCGATACTGCCTGGCTTTGGGAAACGCGATCCCCTTCTTTCTTAAGTTGTTGTTATCGATGTCGCAAATCGCGACCAGGTTGCCTTGCGTACCAGCGTCGCGCGAGTCGCTATCGCCCTTGCCGCCGACGCCAATCGAAGCAATGTTGACCTGTTCGTTCGGCGAGTTGCTCTCCTGTGCCCGAAGGCCCGACGCGGCAAAATAACCCGCACCGACAACTGCGGTTGTCTTCAAGAACTTTCGACGATTCGTACGATGCGCCATTGCAAACTCCTTATCCATTATGAAAGACCTAGTTTTCTTGTTGAGGACCGCCCGAGCAACAACTGTCGTATAGTCGTTGTTGGCTCCGCGAACATTGCGCCAGGGTCCATTGCGCCGAGTCCGCTGAGCGAACCGCGACTATTGTTGATGCGCCAGTCCTTAGCCAGCTATAGAGGCTATCCAAGACAGCGGAAAATAGCAATTGCTGCCCCTCAATTGTGGTGGATTTCAACAGCTTTCGAGCCCATCGGGCCCGCCCCACTGCAGCGTAGGGCTGCCTTGATCCGCCAATCGTCAGGCACGATCCCCTACCCGACAACCATCCAGATCCGCAAGAGCGACGGAGCGATGGCCAACGTTACGACAGACAATGCCCCAGCAAATAGGCCGCTCACCAACATCACCAAGCTCAGTTCAGCGGCTTGCATCCCAACAATCATGTGCCGGCTGCACCCGAGCTTTACGAGCGTTCGCATTTCGCGTTGACGCAAACGGCGCGAGAGTAAGACAACCAAGGTCAGAAACATGGCCGTGACGGCAATCAACACGATGGTGCCCAAGTCGAAGAACTGCTTGGCGCGGAACACCATCTGCAGAAGTTCGTTGACAATATCAGCAGGCTGTAGAATCTGGGCTGCCTGATCGTCCGCCAGATAACGGCCCATCAGCAGGGTCTCGGATTTTTCGTCGTGTGGCAGTGCGATCACTGCCGTCAGTGGAAACGACTGCGGCTGGCCGTGGAAGTGAAAAGAGCCAAGATTATCCTCGGTGATTTCAGTGTAATGGCGTAATGCCGCACCCGCGATGATTTCGCGATCAGTTTGTTTAAGGATGACTCCGTTACTAACCCGGTTACTGTCGTCGGCGCGTTGGCCGGACCCAGTGTCGTCAGCCGGCTGGACTGTGCCAAGTTCCTGGTGACCGTGACCAATCCCTTCAATAATCCAAGCAGTTTTTAGATCGACGAAGACTACGTTGTCGTCTGGGGCATGGGTCTCGTCGAGCACGCCTGCAACGCGCATGTTCAACGGATACGCACCCGCGATGTCAAATACGTTCTCAGGATCCGACAACAGCCGGTCGCCCGGTTCGAGCCCCAGCTGTCGAGCAACACGCGCGCCAAGGACACAATCGCCTAGTCGAACGAGCGTCGTACCGCGGCGGATCTGGAGTTGTCTGAAGTCAAAGTAGTCCAATGTTGTCCCAACGATCGGAAAACCTCGCGCGCGCTGCCGCACCAGGAGTGGAATCGGGACCGCCAGCCCGCTGGCCCGCGCATCGCTAACCTGCTGCATACTTATCGAACGTGGCGGTTGCGTCTCGAAGTACAGGGCGTGTAATGCGAGGTCGAACCGACTGCCAGCCGCCCCAATCACCAGGGGTGTTGATTCGCCACGACTCGTGAGTTGCTCTTGAAAGTCAGCGAGCAACAGGTGCATGACGACGGGAAGGTAGATCGTGGCGGTAATGCAACCGACAACGATCAATGTCTGGACCTTGTAGAATGCCAGATAGCGACGTGCAAGCAGCATTATGCCTGACATGATTGTGCCCCTTCCACCAAGAACCGAGTGAAATCAACCACTCGGTCGAATCGTGGCAGCAGGCTGTGGTCGTGAGTGACCATCACGAACGTCGTGCCTACCGAGGCGGCGCGTTGGAGCAAGATGTCGAGCACATGCTGGGTGTTTTCTGGATCCAGGTTACCCGTCGGTTCGTCAGCCAGGATCAGCCGTGGTCGTGGCAACAAAGCTCGGCAAATCGCCACGCGTTGCCGCTCGCCTTGGGAGAGTTTTCCGATGGGGCGTCGCATCTTGTCTCCCAGCCCCATGGAATCCGCCAATTGGTCGGCCACTCGACGCGTCGCCGCATCCAGCGTGAGCTGCGTGTTAATATAGAACGGCAAGAGAATATTGTCGCGGACGTTGAGATAATCGACTAACTCGAAATCTTGGAACACATGCCCTACGTTTGCGATGCGGAAATTGCGCCGACTCGCATCACTCATCTCGCCCATGTCGTGTCCGGCTACATCAACGTGACCTTTTGTAGGCACAAAAATCCCCGCCAACAAATGCAACAGGGTGGTCTTACCGGAACCGCTGGGGCCGACGAGTGCGACGTTTGCCGAAGAGGCGATTGAAAGCGAATCGATGTGAAGGCAGAATCCGGCTTCGCCGTATTGAAACGTGACGTCTTTCAGGCAGATCATGGCTGCATTGTCGGCCTTCATTCCGCTGTCACTTGGTTGACTGCACTTTCTGAGTTGAACCGGGCGTTTGATAGAACCAACTGACAGGAACCGACCGAAATCGAGTCGACAGCTGACCAGCCTCGGGGCCGCTCTGCCAATAGCTCATGACCGCACGCGATCCAACGAATGTCAGGCTTGTGTAAGAAAAGGTCAGCTTTTGATCCGTCTCCAGGTTGCGAACGTTGCGCCACGTTTTGCCTTCGTCCGGCGACACAGCGGCCGTCAATGGCGTCCGACGCCCACCGTGCCCTTCGCCTGCCGTAAACGTGTTGTTCCAAATCAGCAGCAAGTCGCCCGTCGCCGGAACGCGGCGAAGCGTTGCCGGCGCTTCGGGAGCCTGAACCGACAATTGACCGCGTTCCCCCCACGTCTCTCCGCCATCGCTGGACGTACTGGTGGCGATATGACCGAGTTGCGTTCGCATGATCATCAACACGCGGCCCTTGGGCAATTCGACGACCTCGGGCTCCATCGCGCCACGCTTGGGCGCATCGACATGTCCTTTGCCCCGTCGCCATGTCTGGCCTTCATCATCCGAAATGAAGCAAAACGAGACGAAGTGATTTTCCTTCTTCACGTCATTTGTAAAGGCAACTGGTGCCAGTAATCGCCCCGACTCCAGCTGTGTGATGCGGTCGTTATTCATCACGTGGTAGCCCTTACCCGAAGTGACTTCGACCAAATCGCCGAAGGATTGCGCCTCGTCGAACGAATACCGCACAAACGCGTGCAGATTGTCAAAGCCGTCTTTCTGCAGGTAGAACATGCCAATCTTGCCTGACGGCTCGATTCGACGCAACGTAACGCTCATCACATTCAATGCGCCGGTATTCTCTTGCAACACCGTCGCATCGCTCCACGTGCGACCTTCGTCTGCCGAACGCCGACCCACAATCCGGGCCTTGGCAAAGTCGCTGCCACTGTTGTGAAATTCCGTCGTCGCGAACAGCAGCGTTCCGTCATGCAGCGGCAACACAGATCCTTCGGTGTACCTGGGATGTTCTGTTGTCGCCGTATAAGGCAACTTCGAGATATCTTCGTGTGATTTCGAGCCTGCCGGCTGAGATAGAACCAACAGCGATTGGGCAGCGCGAAGTCGTGCGTCCAGATGTTCGTCGGCCAGCATTTCTTCCAGTTTCGAAGCAAGCGAAATGGCGCGAGCGTCGCCGGCGAATGTGGCCGCGTACGTTCTCACGGCTGGATCTGCATCGCCGAGGTTGTCACGGAGAGCGACCAGGCCATCTGCATCGCCGAGCGCCGCGAGTGCGTGTTGGTGGAATGCGCGATTCAGGGCATTGGGAGTTGTTGTGATGTTCTTCTTCAGCTGTGCAACGTCCGTTTCGTCACCGATCCGCCCGAGGATCCAGGCCGCGATGCGTGTCACTTCGAAATCGGTACCGGCCAATTGAACTCGCAGGAATCTCAGTGCGTCCAGGTTGCCGGCGTGGGCCAGCGCGGCAGCGGACATCATCCGCAGGTTCGGAGTCTTCCCGGTCTGCCACGCGCGACGCATCGCAACACCGTCGCCGATCTCGTGGACCTTAAACAGGCTCTCGGCGGCGTGCACGTGACCATGTGCGTCTTCGCCCTCCAGAATGTCTAGCATGACCCGAGCGTGCTGACGATGCCCGGCGCGAACGAGTTCACGTGCCAAGCCACAGCGACGTTGATCGTCTTTTTCCAGCGGTAACCGGTCGGCGAACCGGGCGACCACTTCGGCCCCATGCCCGCCCAAGACAAGCCCCTCGGCCGCATGGACGGATGGCCAAAACTCGTCGCTCGCCAAACCGGCTTTTAGGACCGAAACGCACTTCTGGCGAATCTGCGGGGAAAGCGAATAGATCGGTGATTCGTCTGCTGTCGCCGGCAACGCAAGCGCCAGTCCCAATGCCGCAACTGAAAGCGAAAAAGCCAAATGCTGTTGCCGACTAACGACCATCGTTGCTCTCCCATGCGGACCACGAATTTCTATTGCCAAAGTTTTAACCCGGCCACGCATCGGAAACAATGATCCGTGCCGGTGTCGCGGTGCGCGCAACCGAAACTCGCCGAGGTGAGGATAGTTGGGTCCGACGAGCAGCTAACAAAAAAAGACGCCGCGAGATCAATTCCCGCGGCGTTCTGGAATGACTGGCCTAATCGTTACGAGATTACTGCCACCAAATCGATTCGGTCGTTCGTGGCGTGACGGCTTGCTGGCGCAGGTCGGCCAATTCACCGCTTGTCTCGACGTTGTCGGCAACTTGCCATGATTCAACTTGTATGCCACCCGACGCCGTGACGATCCATGATTTGCCTTTTTTCAAGAAGCTGACTTCGGGCGGAATCAGCTTGGCGGGATTGGACTTTCTCAATTTGAGTGGACTGTTTTGCTCCGTGAGAATTGGAACGCTCAGCCCAGCCTTGTCCCACAGATGATTCTTTTCGATCAACGCGGCAACCACACACAGGTCCATTAGATTTCGCAATTCGGCAAAGATGACGTCGCCGCCTGACAAGTCGTCATATTTTTCTGTCATCATGTCAGCCCAGCGTTGGGCTGCCGCACTTTTGCGGCCCGTACCGGTCACCGTACCGTCAGCGGCGACGAAGTCATCTTCGGTCATCGCCTTGACTCCCGGTCCCTTCAACTCCCACGATAAACCGTCTTCACCGGCCAAGAGGGGCTCGTAGTTGCAAGCCAGCCACCAACGCGGGTTGACGTCTCCGCCACTACGGCTGGTCTTCATCAGATCCAGATAGCTCGGCAAGCCTTTCACTGGGGCTTGATCGATCTTCATGGCGATTCGCTTCATCCGGTAGTCGGCCGCGACCAACACGCGAGCAAAATGGCTTGTCGCCGGAACACCTTTAATGGTGACGACTTGCGGGCCGAAAGCTCTCTTCATGGCCGGTTCAAGAACCTGCCGATTCACCGAACCTTGTGACCGTTGGGCGTCGAGGACCTTTTGCAGATTTCGATAGCCTTCCTCCGTCGGATCGATGGAACATGAAATACCCTCGGTGCGAGCGGCATGAACCTGACGCAATGCAACCAACAAGTCATCCAGCAGCAACACGGGCCGGTCCGTCGTAACGCCGACGACATTGGCTCGATCATCAATGCGCCACCCCTCGGCGGGGCCAGCGATTAAAATGTCGTTGGCTTCCGGATCAACAAAGACGTACTGAATTCGCTGCAGACCGGCCAGGAACTGAACCTCATCGGGCAAACGACCAAATCGGTTCTTCATGGCGTCTTCGCAAGACGCGGCCAGTCCCCGGAGGGAGAGGATCCGCATCTTGACTGGCATCACCATGTCATCCGAGGCAGCCTTGATCTCTTTGTTGAGTGCGGCCAGATGCCGCTTCAAACCGTCTCGACTGGGTGGGCCAACGACCCCAGAAACATCAATCGAAATTCCGCCGACGGCGCTGTTGCGACCGCCACGGTGTCCGGCCCGGGCCACACCGAATTGCGCGATAACCATAACGACAATTAGCAATTTCGAGGTGATTCGCGTGAGTTTGCGAATTGGGACGATCGTGCCCATGACAGGCTCCTTTTTATGGCGCATTTCGTGAATGGGCCGCGATGAAACACACGCGGAAAGGGAATACACCCTTGAAATTGTACAAGAACAGGGACTTTCGCCACAATGCTGGTCCGCGCAAGACCAGTGGCCGCACATAAACCCAGAATAACTCTCGGGTTTGCCTTTTTCAACAAAAACCTCCTCCGCACCATGGATTTGTGATGGCAAGCGTTTGGACACTAACGTAGGCCAGTGACGCGACGAAATAGAGGATTCTGGCGGTCGGATGCGCGAGATTATTGTGTCTTTGAGCTGCGGTTGTGAATTCTGGCGACGGCGGTGACCCCCAATTCGCCTGATTTCCGAGCCTAAAGAGCTTGTCTCAGGTTTATCTGTACAAAGAGGCAGGTTTTCTGCGACGGGCACCGACCGCAGATTGGTCGGGGAGCGGGTCGTCGCATCCGAGCGATAGCTTGCGTCGGTCCGAGGCACAGTCTCGCTAGTGCTTCGGCTGAGGATCGTTCGAGGAATTACTGTCCGATAGTCGCCTTTCGCTCCGCGAAAGGAGCGTGCTTTCACGGAGCGAAAGACGACAATTAAGAGATCGAACACTGTTGAGCTAAAAAGTGGGGTAACCAAAATCGCAAGCTGGAACCTTACGCCACTGAACCACCAACCGAACGGTTTTGGCGACGATTCGTCCAACTTTAGTGACGGTTTGCGAATTCAGTTAGACAGACGGGCAGCGCCGCCGATCGCCTCTCTTGCAGTTCAGGTGTGCGGGAGGATAAGGTGATAATTAACCGCCTATGTTAGCTTATCTTGTTATCCGTGAAGGCACGAAGTGGACTGACGTCTTTCGGCTGACCCCCGGAAGGACGGTCACCATCGGTCGTGCGTCGACTTGCCAGATCGTCATCAAGGACGAACGCTGCAGTCGCAACCACGGCGAGGTTTTCTCGTCCGAAGGGGATTGGATAATACGCGATTTGGACAGTCGCAACGGGACGGTGGTCAGTGGCGAGCCGATCCAAGGCGACCACACCCTCATACCTGGCGAAGTGATTCGGATCGCTCATTGTCAGATGGCATTCGTCCACGATCTGTCTCAGGCGTTCGTTGGCGTGGACGAGCCACCAGACCCCGGTGGCGAAACCGTCAACGGGCTCCCGATGTCGAGTATCAGCGATTCGCACGTGCTCGACGACTCATTCGAGCCCACCACGATCATGCATCGTCGCGGACATACTCGGTTTCTGCAACGCAACCTGGCGGCCGACTCGTCACCACCCAAGGTAGGCGAGTCCGCGGCGCAACTTTGCCGGCTGGCTTTTGAACTGGCCAATCAGACGAGTGTCAGTTCGGCCGCCAATCTGGCACTCGACGGGCTATTCGAGGGCACCATTGTTGATGGCGGCGGTTTGTGGTTGGCCAGTCGCGACGCGCGCGACGAGTTGACGATCGACGAAATGGAGTTGATTGCATCCCGCACGGATATCGGATCTTCCTATCGCCGCGTTTCCGCTTTTCTGGCCACGATGGTGCTCAAAGATGGGGAAGCCGTTCTGGCCAGGAACATCGAAGGTGACAGTTCGCTTGGCATCCGCGACAGTGCCGGTGTGTTCTCGGCGACCAGCGTGATCTGCGCGCCTATCCGGCAAGAATCGAAAGTCATTGGCCTGGTCCACCTGTACTGCACCGATGGTGATCGCACGCTGGATGCGGA
Source organism: Pirellulaceae bacterium (assembly GCA_030744725.1). GTDB lineage: Bacteria > Planctomycetota > Planctomycetia > Pirellulales > Pirellulaceae > ARS98. The sequence goes on along the minus strand of JASLPZ010000193.1, from coordinate 402 downwards.
TGATCTGGAATTCACATTGGCAGTCGCGGAAAACGTCGCTTTGGCGTTGAAGAACCTGGGCCTCCAGCAATCGCTCACCGAAGACCTTTCGGCGACGCGTTCTGAAGTCGTTCAGTTGCGTAAACAGCTCGGGGAGCAAAGTGAGATCATCGGGTCCAGCGCGATCATGAAGCAAGTCCAGGAGGACATTTCTCGCGCCGCGCCCAGCCGCGCCACGGTCCTGATTCGCGGCGAAAGTGGCGTAGGCAAAGAGCTGGTTGCCCGTGCCGTGCATTACTCCAGCCCGCGCAGCAACGGACCATTTGTCTGCTTGAATTGCGCCGCCTTGTCCGAGACGCTGCTGGAGAGTGAGTTGTTCGGACACGAACGAGGCGCGTTTACGGGTGCCACCGAACGCAAGAT
>JASLPZ010000192.1:0-13419 GCA_030744725.1 Pirellulaceae bacterium | reverse complement strand
AGGAGAGACCTCCATGAGCCCGATTTGCTGGAGATTGTCGAGTTGCGTCTCCACGCCTTCAACATCAACGGGGCAATCGACCCAGATTCTTCCAACCTCGGTGTCCATCCAGATGTCTTCGTTCATCCAGATTTCTTCGAGCAACTGGACCCTAGTGTCCGAGAATATGCTGCTGACCATTAGCACCAGACCGTCAAGTTCTCCCAATTCGTCTTGAAAGTACTTGTCAAGGATGCGATCAAGTTGTTCAGCAACATCACCCATGATCGGGATGTCGTTGAAATGTTGTGCCATTGCTGCGTTTCTGCTGATCAGCCTTAGCAACAACGGATATCCCCCGCAATTCTCGGCGATTGTTTCCGCGACAGCCGGTTCAACACTGTTCTCCTGGGTTAGTAATTTCACGCGGTCGGGTTGATCCAATTCCCCGACTTCTTGAAGTTTCACGCTGGCAACACCTTTCATCCTTGGATCGAGCGACCGCGTGGAGAGCACGAGTAGGCCCTTGTTGGCTCCTGTCGACATGTGCGTGATGAATGCATCGAGCCATTCATTCTGCGATTGATGTCCGTCCGATCGAGGCGCCCACACGCGTTCCAGCCCGTCCAACACAACAATCGCGCGTTCTCGCGAGATGTGCTCGTAAGCGGCCATACCAGCGTCCCTGGCTTTGCGATCATCCAGTTCGAAACCAAAGTAGTGCGAAAGCGCGGCGAGGCATTTGACCGGGGAAGATACGACGTCAAAGGACCAGGCAAACATGCCGTCGCATTGGTGCTTCTTGTCAAGGACAAGGTCCGTAAACCACTTGTAGAGGATTGCAGTCTTGCCAATTCCGCCGAAGCCGTGGAGGCAAAAGCAGTACGTCCCAGGATCCGCGTAGGCCTTGTTAAGGCTTTCGATTATCTCTCTGCGGCCGGCAAGCAATCCACTGATGGGTGGGAGATGCGAATGCGGTTGACGGTTCTTATACTCGTGTTGGCCACTATCACGATCAATTTGCCAACCGTCGACCTTTCTTGCCAACTTCACCAGGCCAACGCGGACATCTTGCCACTGCAATTCTGGCAGCGATTCTAGTTCGTCTAGCTCCTTGTTTGTACCGTCAACAATCTTTATAATGGTGCCTTCAACGGCATTCTCGCCATCGGGAGTGATGTTTGTAATCGCCTCAATTCCCAAAGCTCTGTGGAACCAACCGGTGTGAGTCGTCAGATTGTTCATAATCACAGGCCACCCTTGGACCGCCGGCACTGGGTGGGATTGCGACTTAAACCAATGCCTGGCTAGCAGAAAGACGAGAGAGCATTTTTGGTTATGATGTGGCCTGAAGTCCGTCCTTTGGAGCGTACCAGCGGAATCGATGCGAATGAGATTCCCCTCACCCGATGTCCTAAGGTCAATGATGAATCGTTCCGGCATGATGCCCTCTCAATCGGACTTGCGCTCGCCAAAGCCAACCTAGCAACTTGCTGGACGCCACACAAGAAACGCCAATGAAATGGTGTGTGACGACGACCCAAGCCGTTGTCGCCCTTGGTCAAACGGTCTTTCCAAACGATTACCGAGTTCCTTGTAGGCCGTTGCCAAAAGGAACTTTCAAGATAACGATTCTCAAGAACGAAGAATGGCGTTTCGTTCGTTTCCGCGACTTACCACAACTGTCTCGCGATGGGATCTTCTTTCTCGAATCGCGGAATCCCCTCCAAGACTCGGGGCACCGCTCGGAACGGTTGTCAGCATCTGACGGAACTCCTGCGGAACGCGTCCGGACTCGCCCGAAAACGAAATCCGGACGCGCTCCGGTGCTTCACAACCCAAGAATCGACCGTGTGTTACGAGACACCAGACGGCTCCGGGCGGTCGACTCCGGGGGCGGTCCGCCGGACCCAGATGCGCTGTCTGCCTCGGCGAATTCACGCCTGAATCATTGCCTCCAGAGTGCCGCTCGAGCGAGCGGCCGCAATGACACCTCTGGAGTCAGTCACGATGATCGTTCCCCGCAAATCTCGACCCTTGTCTTTCGTCCACCAAGTCCTGTTCGTCCTCGGTTGCGGAAATCTAGGTCACTTTCGTATTGTACCTGCCACTCGCCATTTGGCCGAGGAAGGGCGCGCGATGCGTGTCGTGTACGTCGATACGCGAAATCCTCTCCTCAATACCCGTCGTACCGGCCGCCTTGAAGAATTCGTCATCACCTATGCTTCCGGTGCCCCGCTGCCGTTGGAGGAAATGAACCGCATCGGCCGCCTTGAGACGAGTCATTTTTACGTGGCGACCCCCACCGAGTGGCATTACTCCCACGCGGCCGCGATCGCCCCGTTTGTCGCCGCCGGGGGAGCGTCTTGTGGGGTCGAGAAGCCGATGTGTTATTCTCCGGCCGACGCGGCAGGCTTGTGCGCCCTAGGGGTCGTACCGATCACTCACTTCCAGTGGAAGATGGAGGTTGCAGCCGCGCTGGCCGGGGGGGTTTCGGTCCTAGGTGCGCGCCACCTTCGTCTCGACTTCATCGAAGCGAAGGGGGTCGAAGGCCGGTTGATCGGCCCCATTGCGAGCGACCTTGGTACCCACCAGCTGCTGCTGCTGCAGCGTTTGCATCCCGGCGGCCAGATCCACATCGACCGTTGCCGCCTTGCCCGTTTTGACCGGGACACAGACGGGCAACCCCCGCGCGACCCCACAGCCACTCGGTTCGACGGCCACGTGGACTGGAACGGCGACAATCGGCCCTTCACGATACGAGTCGGCAAGGGGATTTGCGTTCCGGCGGATGGCGACACCTCCGGGCAGGAAATTGCCATCGAAAAAAACGGAGCTACGCAGGTCATTAGCCAACGATCGGACACGCCCAGCTGGATGCCTTACGCCAGGCTCCTTGACTCATTCTTGTCCGCCGAGCCGACCGGTTTCATGTCGCCCTATGAGCACGCGGACGCAGTCTGCAGCTTGAATTGGGCGGCCACGATCGCCGAGCGCGAGGACGACTACGCCTTTGGTAGTTGGCCAGAATTCTTCAGCAACTAGTGAATTCAAAAGCAGGTTACGGGAGTGATGCAATCACCCCCTTCCCGCTTTCTCCAGACGTTTCAGACGGTCGGTGTGGGACCGGCGTCGGCGCTCGACCGAAACTCAATACAGAACAACGAAAGACGAATGATGACCACTGAACGAGAAAGAAAAGATCGATCCAAAAGTAGGCTTATCCTTCCATCGGGATTGGAGGGAGCTGGTTTCCTCATTGTTCCCGCCGACGGTCAAAGCGTGATCGCCGAGTTTACGGCAAGTAGAATCGAACTGATTCTGGTGCTCAACGCTAAGCGATCGGCAGATGTTGATCTACCTGAGCTTGCCAGAGGATGGCTTGCCCCAGACCAGATCACGGCACTTCTTCGGTATCCTATCGAGGAGGGGAGTTTGCGTCGCGCGATCAGCAAAATCAATCGCACATTTCGTGAAGCAGCTGCCCTTGCGCCTGAAATCGCCCTACCCCCACTTATCGAAAACAAGCGCAAAATCGGATTTCGACTTTCGTGGCCGCTCGACATCACCATGCCAGACACTGATGGAATGCGATAGAGTCGGCCAGTCCGAAGGTAAGCTTCAGTGCCGTGATCGACTCAATCGCGTGCTGCGGTACTATTATCGTGGCACGGCGGCGTTCACTTTCCGACAAAGCATCGCGTTCGCTACGCCTTCCGCTACGCGCTGGCTTGGTATCGCTCGGAACGTGGATCGCTGCTATCAATCGCTGGCATTTCTGATCGGTTAGCGGCGTCGAGCGTCGCTCGTTGAGCGGCCGGATCAATCCCCTCCACCGAAATCCACATTCCAGACATTCTGTAACAATGTAATCTCGCGGGAATCAAATTCGCGGAACCGCTTGATCCACCCGTGGAGGTGCCTACGCACGGTCTGGCAGTGATCCGCCTGGGGCAATTCTCCGCGCATTTGGGTCAACTCAGCGAGCAACCGTTCGTGGTCTTTCATCAAGGTGTCGACCGTGTGCGTTGATTCGGGTGAAACCTCGATAAGCTTCTCGAAGAAACCACTCGACTTCTTAATGCCGATTAGCTCGCGGAATTCACGGTCGACCTCACCCAATATGTTGTCGACGCGAGTTATCTCACTATCGGTGGCTCGCACGTGGCTCAAGAGGGTCTCCGCCAACTCGCCCAATTCGCGGATCTGATGTTCGAACAAACTGCGCCTATCCAAGACGCCTCGTACAGCGTGTGGGACCTTTTCCATGTCAGACTCCTTTTCTATTCGCCATTGAAGGACTCCGATGTCTCATCAATGGTGCAAACGATGTGCCACGGTGGTGACTTCAACCGTGTTACCGAGCGGACAAATGTGCGGGTGTGCGTGCTCGCACATGACGTCGTCACATGGCTGCGAGGGTGTCTTGAAATACCAACGATCGTTTTCCGTTACTGTCTTTACAGGAGCGGTGTCTGGGCCGCGAGTCAACGCAAGCGTCGGTGCCCACGTCTTAGCTACCAGCCCAATTCCTTCAAGATGGCCACAAGAAACCGGTGCCGTTTCCAACACTGGATTAATGATCCCCAAAGGTATGTGCCCAAGTGTCACATGCACGCGGCCCGCGCGGTCACTCGAGTCCGATGATCCGCTCGTCAAGCAGGTTCATCGATTCGGCGCGCGGTTGCCGTGACAGGCCCGGCATGCGGATGATATCCCCGGTGAGTACGACCAGAAACCCAGCGCCAGAGTTGATGCGAATTTCCTCTACGGTTATCTCGAAGTCCTTTGGGCGGCCACGTAGTTTGGGATCGTCGGAAAGCGAGGAATGCGTCTTCGCAACACAGATGGGGAGATTAGAATGTTCGAGATGATCAATCTCCTTCAAATCTCGAGCAGCCTGTTTCGTGAAATAGACGCCGCTTGCGCCGTACATCTTCGTCGCCACGGCACGAATTTTCTGCGGGATCGAATCTGCAAGATCGTATAAAGGCCGGAAAGTGACGCTCGTGCGTTCGGCGTTCTCAATCACCATTTTGGCAAGCGCCGTGGCCCCATCACCTCCTTGGAGGAAGTGATCAGTCTCAGAGAAGGCTACACCAAGCTCATCACAGTGGCGACGGACAATCATTATCTCTTCGTCGGTGTCTGTGGCGAATCGATTCAGGGCCACGATAGGAGTTTCGCAAAAATGACCGATGTTCTCCACGTGCTTGTCGAGATTGGTAAGTCCACGTTCGACGGCAACCGGATCGGGCTCGTTGAGGGCGTTCAGCTTCTTCCCACCGTGAAGTTTCAAAGCCCGAATCGTCGCTACCAGTACAACCGCCGCGGTATCGATTCCCGCACTGCGACACTTGATGTCGAAAAACTTCTCTGCCCCCAAGTCAAAGCCAAAGCCCGCTTCGGTGATCGTCCAATCCGCCAAGTGCATCGCCGTCTTCGTAGCGATGACACTATTGCAACCATGCGCAATGTTCGCAAAGGGGCCGCCATGTACCAGCGCGGGGACTCCCTCTGTCGTCCCAACTAGGTTCGGCATCATGGCATCGCGTAGTAGCGCGAGTAGTGCACCTGTGGCGGACAGGGACTTCGCGGTCACGGGCTCTCCATCGTAGGTGTAGGCAATAAGCATTCGATCGATGCGAGTGCGGAGGTCCTCGATGTCCTCTGCCAAACAGAGGATCGCCATCACCTCGGATGCGGCGGTGATGTCGAATCCTGTCTCACGAGGCACACCCTCGCGCCGACCTCCTAGGCCGATGACAATTTTGCGCAGCGATCGATCGTTTACGTCGAGCACTCTGCGCCACACGACTCGTCGCGGATCAACCTGGAGTGGATTGTCGAAATAAATGTGATTGTCGAGCATCGCGGCGAGCAGATTGTGAGCGGCCGTGACGGCATGGAAGTCACCAGTGAAGTGAAGGTTGATACGATCCGATGGCAGAAGCTGGCACTTCCCACCACCCGTGCCTCCCCCCTTCTTCCCAAAGCATGGCCCCAACGATGGCTCGCGCAAAGCGACGCAAACGGATTCGCCGAGCTGCGCCAGACCCTGCGCCAGGCCAATACTCGTTGTCGTCTTTCCCTCACCAGCCGGAGTCGGTGTAATCGCGGAGACTAGCACGAGGCGCGCGGCGTGCGGATTCTTCAACCGTTCTCGGACGGATGGCTTCACCTTCGCAATCTCTGACCCGTAGGTTTCGAGGTCGTTCGAGGCCAGGCCGAGCTTCGCAGCGATTTCCTGAATGTTTACCATGACACAATGTTAGCCGATTACCAGGATGTCGTGGGGAATCCTCCGTTTCTGGTTCCTTTGCTATCAGTCTCGCACGGATAATTCGCGGTGTAAGCAGACAATTTGAGACGGTTGCTCGCATTTGGTGATCACTGCTGGATGACTCTTCGAAAAGGAATTGAATCAGTGGTTCGTAGCATCGTGCCGTTGGCACAGGCTTTGCTCGCAGAGTGATATCATTGCGGCAACGCGACCACTAAGGCGACGCCACAGCAGTGCGTGGTCGTCGATGACCTCCAGATTCTGTCCAGCCAAACCGATACACCGCATCTGATTGGAAAGAGAATGCCCTGCAACGCGCAACAAGTCATCAAATCGGACCTCTTTCCACGCTTGGTGTCGTTGCGCCGCGACCTGCATCAGCATCCAGAACTAAGTTGGCGAGAGCACCGTACCGCACAGCAGATTTGCCGATTTCTGGATGATCTGGGAATCCGGTATCAGCAAAACGTCGCCGGCACAGGCATTGTCGCTGAGATTTCCGGCCTGAGCGACGGGCCCTATATCGCCTTACGGGCCGATATGGACGCGTTGCCGATCGTGGAAGAAACCGGTTTGTCGTTTGGTTCCCGGGACCCCGGTGTGATGCACGCCTGTGGGCACGATGGCCACACGAGCATGTTGCTTGGCGCCGCGAGCTTGCTTGCCACGGACAAATCGCTCCCCGCGCCCGTCCGCCTAGTTTTTCAGCCTGCCGAAGAAACCGGCGAAGGTGCCAAGGCGATGATTGTCGCAGGTGCACTCGACAATGTTGCGTTGATCTTCGGAGGTCATGTCGATCGCCATTTTCAGGTTGGATCGATTGCGGTTACCGATGGGCCGGTGAATGCGTCGAGCGATCACTTTTCCATCACGGTGACAGGCAAAGGGGGACATGCTGCACGTCCACACGAGACCATCGATGCCGTCGTCGTTGGCTCGCTGATGGTGATGGCATTACAGACAATTGTCTCCCGAGAAGTCAATCCCGCGCACCCCTCGGTAGTGACAGTAGGTCGCTTTGATGCGGGAACCGCGGCGAATGTCATCGCGGGCCAGGCGCATTTGGAGGGATCGATACGATCTCAGGATCAGAACGTGCGCGAGTCGCTCCACCGTTCGGTCGAGCGAATGGCCCAATCCATTGGACAGCTGCATGGAGCGAACGTTGAAGTGACCATCCATACGGGGACGCCGGCTTTGATTAACCCTCCAGAGTGTACCGACATCGCTCGGCAAGCGGCAGCACTAGCCGTTGGTGAAAGCAAGATTGTCAAGATGGAAACAGCCAACATGGGCGGCGAGGACTTCAGCTACTACCTGGAGCGAGCGCCTGGATGCTACGTCCGCTTCGGCACCGCGCGTGATGGCGTTGAACAGTATCCCGCTCACTCAAGCAAATTTGACTTCGATGAAGAAGTGATCGCGGTCGGAGCCGCGTATTTTCACGCGATCGCCAGAGTCGCCGGTGAAGCGATTCAAGCGAGCGGAAACGTCAGCAAGGAGATTTACCAACAATAAGGATAAGCAACCTAGCGAATCCGCCGAGGCTGCGTCTGTGAGGACGTTCGCTGCTGATAGCGGAACAAGAAACGAAAGGGTTCACTGATGATCTCGGTTCGTGCAGCCACGCTCGACGATGTTGAAGGGATTCGCGACGCGTTTCAGTCCGAATACGGCGATCACTACGCCTACCCGCAGTACTATGACAGTGACGCGCTCGCCCGGATGGTATATGCCGACGGCACGGTTCTGTTGGTCGCTCTCGATACGGATTCCAACCGTGTTGCGGGAACCGCATCGGTCGTGTTCAGCGTGGGCGCTCACAACGACCTCGTGGGGGAGTTTGGCCGCTTGGTCGTACATCGTGACTTTCGCGGACGCGGCATCGGTAGTCAACTGATGGAGGCACGCATTGAATGTGTGAAATCACGCCTGCACGTCGGTATCGCAGAGAACCGGGCCGCGCATTCGTTTTCGCAACGTATCTCCAGCCGCTGCGGGTTCGTACCGGTTGGTTTCATTCCGATGCAATTCTTGCTGAAGCGACGTGAATCGGTCGCCCTATTTGTACGGTACTTCTCTGACGCCTTAACATTGCGTCGCAACAATCCCCGCATTATCCCAGAAGCGAGCGCGCTGGCCGGATTCGCCCTTGAAAACTGCGGCCTGCCGCAGGATGCGATCATTGACGACACTTCGGCGCCGTATCCCTATGACGCCCAGTTTGAACTGGATGAACTGAAAACCGAGGGCTACGCATCGCTGCTGCGGATCGAGCGCGGGCGTCTCCGGCATCGTGATGTGTTCGGACCGATTCGTTTGCATTACGGCTTGTTCCAGTTGCAGGCTCGTCACTCGCATTACCTGATTGCCCGCCGCAAGAATCAAATCGCAGGCGGGATCGGCTTCATGTTCGATGACGCCGAGAAAGCCGTACGCGTGTTTGAACTAATCTCGCTCAGCGATGAACCGATTCGGTTTCTGCTGGATATGCTCTTACGCAAATGCCAGACCGCGATCGATGTAGAATATGTCGAAGTCGATGTCAGCGCCTACTCACCTCGTATGCAGCGAACGTTGCTGGAGCTTGGTTTCCTGCCGGTCGGCTACATTCCGGCAAAAGTATTTCACGAGGTCGAACGGCTCGATGCGATCAAGATGTCCCGGCTACTGGTGCCGTTTGATGTCGGAGAATTGCACTTATGCGACTCTGTGCGCCCGATCGCCGACGTCGTGATTCAGAGTTTTCGCAGCTGGGAAGTGTTGCCTCAAATTGCCGCGGCTTCGCGGCAAACGTCGCTGTTGATAGGCTTGAGCGACGAACAACGCCATCGGCTATTGGGGATTTGTGTGGCAAGGTCCTTTCCAGCTGGCGCGTCGATCTATCGCCAAGGCGAAAAGGACGGCACGATGCACTTGATTCTTTCAGGTGAGGTGGAACTCGTAGCGGACGGATCTCGGCACCTCGCCGTAATTTCGGCGGGGCAATGCGTCGGTGAAACATCCTTGTTGTACTCTCCGCAGTCCACACCCTCCCACACGGTCGACGCGATTGCGAAGACCTCCGTCGAAACCGCCGGCTTCCCCAACAGCGATTTCTATGCACTCATCCGCCGTCGCCCCGACATCGGCGTGGTGATCTACCGCAATCTCGCCGCGGACATCAGTGCCAGACTCATGCTTGCTGGAAAGCGATACGCCTGACGACCGCCTTGGTCGGTTGCCCGCACTGGCGAGTCCAGTTGCCTTGCCGTCGGCAACGAACGTGAGTTGTCATTTTGGTGAGGCACTCGGGCTTTCGTCCCGCACTGGCAGATATTTTGCCAGCTCAATCTTCTTTCTACTGAAATGAACGGCACATTGGGCATCCGCTTCCGCTGCTCCGTTGTGCGGAGAGGCGTCTCCGGAATTGGATTGAGTTGCTCCACCCCAAACGGTTCCCGTACCCTCTCTTTCTTGAGTTGTGGCACGGCTGCTGTCTACCAAATGTCGCCTTTGAATTTGGCATCAATACTGTCTTGCCACGACCTCAACTTGACGAGCGAGCAACCGCCCGACATTCTCGTCCGTGTGTTCGACCATCGCCGCGTAGGCCGGGTTGTCTTGAAAGGTCTTCCCCCGGCCGCTCTTCTCCTTCTTCGCATCAAACCCAAGTGCGGCGATCTTCCTTGTGTACTTCTCGATCTTCTCCGGTTTCGCTTGCAGCGATGTGTGAACTGTGTGAAACGACAGGAATGCGAAGAACGACCCATCACGGTGCTCTTCAATGAAACCGATTGTTTTGTTTGTCAGGCGTTCGGTCAGGTATTCATCTTCCGGACCGTTTCGAGATGTGTCAGGTGATATGGGCTGAAGAATCGTGTGTGGGTTTTAGGCCATGTCTCTATAATATCCCCAGCATCATCGTGGAAGCGGAACATGGCGGATCTATCGGCTAAATACGAAGCCTCCGCAAGATACCTACCTTTCGTGGGGTACGATACGATCTAATGAATCTCAAGCTACCGTAGCAGGATGATCGTATGAGCCGAAAACGCAAAGCACGCAAGTCTGCTGGCTCCCGTATCAAGGTCTGGTTGGAAATCAACGGCGACTATGTGTTCGGCCGGGGCATCTGCGACATACTCCAAGCCGTCGATGATGCGGGCTCCATCAAGGAGGCTGCCAATCGGGTTCAGAAGAGTTATCGTCATGTTTGGGCTCGCATCAAGGACGCCGAGAACGCAATCGGCGAGGCACTTGTTGTGAGCAAAGTGGGAGGAACAACCGAACGCCGCAGCGAATTGACGCCGCTGGCACGTGAACTCGTCAGCGATTTTGTGATTCTGCGGCAAACGATGATCGACAGGGCGAATGCGGAGTTTGCCAAGCGATTCTCCACCCTCCAGTGAATTCGTCGTTTCGCGGCTGAGCTGCGTGGTTGTCGCGTCGTTCTCACGCCTGGTACCTTGCGGACGCGAATCTCTGCGGGCATAATCGGAACCAAATGGCACAGCGATGCCATTTGAATCACACCTTCAAACGCGGGAGCGAAGGATGTTTGTTCCGAATCTGCCGATGCACGAAGGGCTCTTGGTCCGAAGTCGATTACGGACAGCCACCTCGCCGATCGATCAGACGCACGTTTGGGAATTGGGCTGGCTGATGGCCATGGGATTTGCGGCGGCGTCGGCTGCGACGTTTGGTGATTGGAGCCTGGGCATCCCGGGCCACGCGATTCTGCGGATTGTCTTTCCGATGACGCTTGGTCTGGCTCTCGTGCCTCGCCACGGCGGGGGCCTTGTGATGGGGGCGTCTGCGCTAGCAACCACCGCCGTTTATAAAGCCGTTGGTCACGGCATTCCTGGCATGGGGGCCATGACCAGCCTTGCCGTTTTCGGACCGATCTTGGATTTGGTCCTGTTGCGAGGCCGCCGGGGCTGGCAGCTTTTCGGAGGATTCGCTCTGTCGGGCCTAGCCAGCAACTTGACTGCATTTGCCGTTCGCAGCGGAAGTCGCTTGGCGGGTGCGGGTCGTTCCGCGAGTGGGCTCGTTCGTGGCGCTGGACTTGGAGGGGGAAACGGAATGGGGGGTGGCCGTGGGCTGGGTGGTGGCGGCGGCGGACTTGGAGGCGGTGGCGGGCTCGGCGCTGGTGCGTCGAGTTCACCCGTGGCTGATCCGTGGTGGATGTACGCACCGGTCAGTTACTTGATATGTGGACTCCTCGCCGGTCTGCTTTGCGCGGCAGTCTGGTTCGCTGCTCGCCCTCGTCGCTCAGAGGCCGAACGAGGTGAAACGAGGTGATCTACGTCGGCATTGATGACACCGACACGCTGGATTCGCGTGGGACCAATCAGCTCGCCAAAGCCATGGCCAGAGCTGTCGCCGACGAGTATGTCTGTCACCGGATCGTACGACATCAGCTACTCGAAGATCCGCGAGTGCCGTTCACGTCCAAAAATGGTTCCGCCTCATTAGTGTTCGAGTACCGCGGGTCATGTGCCGCGACGTGTGTGGATTCATTGGCCTGCACGCTGCGGCAAATCGTGCGCGACGATTTTATCCCAGGCAGCGATCCTGGCTTGTGCGTCGCAACTGAAGTCGATGCAGAGGTTATCGCGTTCGCCGCGCAATGTGAAAGAGAATTCGTTACCCAAGAGCAAGCGCGAGACACTGCGGCGAGAAGTGGTGTATTCCTAGAAGGACTGGGCGGAACCAACGACGGCGTGATCGGAGCCCTGGCCGCAGTCGGCTTGGCTGCCGCGAATGATGGAGGCCGAGTCGTCCAGTGGGGTAACTGGCCAGATGATCTGACTGGAACTCACCCAGTGGACGCCGTCCGCGAACGTGCCATCGAAATCCAACAAATGAACTCGTCCGAGACGGTTCACGTCGGCTGTGTCGATGTAGGTAAGCACCTGCGCCCGAACTGGCGCGACGGGCGCTGCGTGTTGTTTGTTACGAGCGATCACGCCCAGTCCGATAACACACCTAACTGGAAAGCTGTCAAGATACCATGAGCCGGTCTTCTCGTTCCGCTTTTACTCTTGTCGAACTTCTCGTCGTGATAGCGATCATCGGCATCCTTGTCGCGTTACTGCTGCCAGCAGTTCAGGCTGCCCGCGAGGCGGCGCGGCGCACGTCGTGTAAAAACAACCTTCGCCAACTCGGCTTGGCACTACACAGCTATCACGACACCTCCAAGACGCTGCCGCCGGGTGTACTCGGCACAACCGGGTCGCGAAGAGCTAACCACCGGCTCCACACCTGGATGGCGTTGTTGCTGCCATATGTCGAACAGGGCAATCTGCAGGATCAGTACGACTTCAATTTCAGATTTGATCATTCCTACAACGCACCGGCAGTCATCCAGCGTGTGCCGATATTCGCTTGTCCGTCACAAACTGACGAGTTGAGTCAGAAGAAATACGGGACAAATCACTACGCTGCGTCCGCCGGCACGCGCCCAGGCAAGAACGATGGTGTGTTGTATCCCATGTCCGCAACCAAGTTACGTGACATCATTGATGGAACCTCTCAAACAGTTGCGATTGGCGAGATCGCGTTTGAGCTTGGCGGCTGGGCGCGTGGTGCCATCAACAGCGGAGGCGGCCGTGGCGGAGGAGGAGGACAAGGATTTGCCCGTGGCGTGCTGCGTTGGTATCGGGCTTCCCCAAACTGCGCTCAGCCGGGAATCAATCTACCGGCCACTGGATGCTCGAACAACGCAGAATGGCGTTTTCAGTTTTCCAGCCGACATCCTGGCGGTTGTCATTTCACGCTGGCAGATGGCAGTTGCCGCTTCGTCGCCGAGACTATCGACACGAATACCTTGAATGCATTGTTCACACGGTCCGGGCGCGACATTGTTGGGGACTATTGAACACTCGCCGCTCGCCACTTGAACAACCACTCAAAGAACGCCGCATCCGTATATGTCGCCTTTGCAATCCCGTGCCCCAGCTCTGGGTAAACAGTCAGCTTCACGTCATTACTGCCATTGTCTCTGATCGCCTTAACCCGGATTATTCACGAACAGACATGCAAATGACATAAAGCATTCAATGAAAGGGAGTTGCGGTCATCTTGCCTAAAACACCGCGCAAAATCGAATCCACACTAGCCCGACGCGCGAGCGAGGGAGTCACGCGTTTCCCTCGCTCGCGCGCTTTGAAGTT
>JASLPZ010000191.1:0-13447 GCA_030744725.1 Pirellulaceae bacterium | reverse complement strand
ATACAAACTCATGCAAAAGCCGAGACACCACTACAAACCGGGCGAAGCATAGAATTTACGTCGATTAAGTGCCATTCGGGTCAGGGCTCTTCGTTGAGTTTGACATCAATGAGCCCTGACCTTTTGATTGCCCAGGATTCAACCGAGAAGTCTCTTCACAGCATTGGCGATTCCAAGAGTCACTTGCGTCATGGAGTCGTAATCGAGCGTGTCAGGTAGATCGGTCGATTCATGGTAGTTCGGATTGCGCAGGAAGCTGGTGTCAGTAAGCATCAAAGCTGGATAACCCTGGTCCCAAAACGAGCTATTATCGGACAATCGAATCTCGTTAACGGCTTCAGGCAGGCAGATGGAGAACAATGGTAGACGCGTTCCTCCCTTGAAGCCGCGCCGAAATGACCAGGACAACTTCCAGGACGCGAGGTTTCCAACGGCTGCCAGAAAATCTCCCCGGTGCGGAAAAAGCCAACGGAGAATTCGTGGGATCGCAGGTGGTATCTGCTGCGAGTGTGGTTCGGAACAAAAATAGCCAACCATCTCCAAACAGAGCATTCCCACAATCTGCTCTTGCCGATCGCTCGCCTGCCGCGCGTGATGTTGGCTGCCCATCGAGTCAATGTTGAAATACGGTGGCTCCTCACAAGCGAACGCGACACACCGCAGTGTCCGTCGGCCAGGTTGCCCTTGCAACAATCGACTGACTTCTAGCATGACTGCCACCGCCGAGGCATTGTCATCGGCGCCAGGAGTGCTGTCCACCGTATCGTAATGCGCGCCCAGCAAGATGATCTGCTCTGGACGCTTGGCACCAGGAGTCTCGATGATCAGGTTCGTTGCGGTGTCTCCCAGTGCATCGAATTCCTCGCGTCGGACTTCGTATCCCATATCCTTCCAGAGGCCGGTGATGTAGCCAATCGAGGCATCAATCGTCGCCGGCTTGTAAAGCACCCTCGGGCCAATCAAGCCGGCCAGACGATCGACATGAAGCCGTAGGTTGTCGCAGATTTCGGAGGGCGCTGGATTCATCGGCGGAAGAAAACAACTTCAGATCTTTGACTACTTGATTGGACCGCCAGACTGCAAGTACGCCAGCAAATCACGGATCTGTTGATCCGTCAATTCATCGAGCAGTTTTTCCGGCATGAGCGAAGTGGTGGACTCGCGCAGTTCTGCGAGATCCGAACGGCTGAGAAGGGTGCGTTTGTTCTTCGCGTCGAGTAGCGTGATTGATTCTGCTTTTGACTCCGCCAGGAGCCCCGTGATCAGTCGGTCGTCGTTTGTGACCGCGACGTGGGAAATGTACTGCGGCCGAATCTCGGAACTGGGATCGACGATATTGCGAATCAGCTTGAGACGATCTTTCCGCTCCGCACCGGTCAAGTCCGGGCCGATCGAATTGCCCTTGCCGTGCAGCTTGTGGCAGTTCGCACAGATCTCCTCGTAGATCTGCAATCCGCCCACAGCATCACCTTTTCTACGATGTAGCAACTGGCTGACCGCACTGATGCGCCCCTGGTGCTGGAGAGGAGTTGCCGACTGGATGCGTCCCCAGGATTGAGTGACCAGACGGTGCAGTCGCAGGTCGTCATGTTCGAGCAGCTGTCGCACCTGGTCCAGTGTTACATGCTTGGGGTCAATCTCGTTGTTTTCGATCGCTGCCATCAGCGTCGCGGCCCAAGCAGGACGACTGCAGAGCAGGTCAATCGCCGGTGGCTTCGAACCTGGCTTGAGTGCCGGGTAGGCCAATCGAACTTTGCTTCCGATCTGCGGGTCGTCGAAATAAGCCAGTGCCGCCAATGCCGCGCTCTGAACCTGCTCAGCTTCGGTAGGCCGGATCAAGCGAAGTAACGGAACAACGGCCGACGCCGTTTGTGTTTCCCCCAAAGCTTGGATGATGGCAATGCGCTCTCCAAGGGGACGAGAAGCATCGGCGATCAGTGTTACAGCTTGGGCCGCGGGCCCTCCCAATCGCAAAGCCAGTTGCACGACACGGAGATCCGTGGGTTCTTGCTTAAGCAGCGATGCAAGCGGTGCCTCAAGCGGTTTCGGAACGTGTTGCAGCTGGCGACCGGAACGTGCATCGACCATTCCGGTGACAACGAGGCCCAGGTCAGCTTCGTCTGGAGCCAATGCGAGCAGCCGCGCGCACGCTGCATATCCGTCATCCGTGCCTTCGGCTGCCAGGCGACGAGCGAGTCGCGCGATGATGAACTCGTGCATGATTGACAGCCGCCACATTTCTGGCGATTCGACCAATCGCAAGACGATCGATGTGTCTGAGATGATCTTGTCTTCGATTGCCCACCACAGAAGCAGCGGCACGTGGACGTCATCCGCATCTTCGTCGTGACGCAGCAACTCCGCAATAATCGGCAGGGCAGCATCGGCAGGCATACGTCTTGCTGTGCAGGCCAATTGGCTTCGAACGATAACACTCGTCTCATCGCGGGCGAGCTGCACGAGTTTCGGTTGAAGGCGTGACGAGACAGTCTTCATGTCACTCAACAGGCGTACGGTCCAGGCTCGAACGTACTCGTGCCCGCTCTTCAGTGTCTCTTCAGCGAGCGGATCATCGAAACCACCAGTCACGTAGATCGACCAGAGGGCTTGCAAAGCCAGACGTTGGTTGCTGCTCTCGAGCATCTCTTTGAGAGCTGGGACGACCGACTTGTCGCGGCGTTCGGCGAACAGTCGGCGTGCCTGGCGAGCGTACCAGTCGTTGGGATGCGAAAGCAGTGTGATCAATTCCGCATTCGACTTTGCGGATAAGTCAAGTTGCTTTGTGTCGATCCGTTTGACGTCACTGGGTGCGACGCGCCACACTCGCCCATCGGCGCGACTTGGCTGATACCACTGGCTGCGATTCTTCGGCGACGAATGCGAGATATTGTAGTCGTACCAGTCGGCCACATAGAGCGCCCCGTCGGGGCCAACCGTCGAATCGACCGGACGAAACCAGATGTCGCTGGTTGTGATGAAATCCCCAGCGGCACGTGTGGCGAACGTCGAGCCGCGTAATTCGACGGTGCTCCAGCGCATCGCACTGTGTCGCGTGTTCGGCGCTATGCAGGCACCATTGAAGCGTTCGGGGAACGCACCGCCTTGGTAGAGCACGAAGCCGCCGGTCAAGCTATCGCCGGTATAGCCATGGTGCTTGACGGGCTGAAAGTAGCCGTACGTATGGGGGTTGTGCAACGGTCCGTGCTTGCCGAATCCTTTGACGTAGTACGCGCCTTGCACGTGATGAACGAGCGGTTCGACGGTGTTGCCACCGGCGAAGAGGTTTCCGAAACGATCAAAGTCGATTCCCCAGGTATTGCCACCCCCTTCGGCGAACAACTCGAACTCCTTGGTTCGCGGATGGTATCGCCACACACCCTGCTGAAATCCGATGCCTCGAATGGCGGCCGTCGAAGTGCTGCCTTGTGCCCCGTACAGCCAACCGTCAGGTCCCCACGTCAACGAATTGGCAAACGCGTGTGCATCGTCCATACCGAAACCAGTCAAGAGGACTTCCGGATCACCGTCGGGCACGTCGTCCTGATCCCTGTCTGCGTAATAGAGCAGGTAGGGCGATTGAACCACGAACACCCCGCCATGGCCCAACGCCATCCCCGACGCCAGATTCAAATCGGACAGAAACTGTTTGACGGTGTCCGGGCGACCGTCGCCGTCAGTATCTTCATAGATCGAAATCCGATCGTTTCCCTTGGGGCCTTTGGGCGGTGGATCAGGGAGCTTGTCATATTTCGTTCGTAGCCAGTTGTCGACCTTGACGGGCGTGAGACCATTCGGGTTGGGGAATTGCCGATATTGCAACACCCACATACGGCCACGATCGTCGAAATTGATCGACAGCGGCTGACTGACCTCCGGCTCGGCGGCCACTAGGCTGATCGCCAATCCATCCGCGACTTTGAACTGTTTGACTGCCGCGGAAGCAGGAAGCGCCGGCGGCGCTTCCTCGAACGGAACGGTCCCTTGCGCAATACATATTGATCCGCGCAAAATGAAGATGGCCGCCAACAACAGTTGAGCTTGAGTCCGCACGCGGGAACTTGCGACACTCGCTGAACGCAGTCGCGATGGCGATTGAGCCCGTCGTGCAGATAATCTGTTGAGCGTGAGCATGGGTAAGATGAATCTCTTAAGCGGGGGTTGAAAATGACTGCATAGTCGACATGCCGGCTTGGGCGCAATTCCGATCAACAGCTTGGCCAGGAGGGGTCGGGAGTCTTTTTCGGGCAACGACTTACGATCGGCAAATACCGAAGGCCGAAAAAGACTCGCGACCCCGTCATCTTTCGATTGACGTCACCTCATTGAACAGTATTGGGGTCAGACTAAGACTTCCAGAGATTCTGCATTGTCAACCATGTATGCGTTTCCAGACATCGCCTAGTTCGCAACAAACTTTAGAATCCGAACCGACTGACGGTCGGATGGCGTGGACTTGTCAACGCGCAACGTTAGCGTATGGTCGCCGGGTGTCAGTTCAGTTGCAAACATGACAGTTCGTGGATAGTGCAGCCCTTTGCTGAATCGATGATAGAGGTCGATTGCCTTGGGCGGTGATCCGTCGACACTCGCCACAACCTTGGCCGCATCGGGGCCTGCCAGAACGTACGTGCCGACGGCCGTGCCCGTAAACTTGAGTTCGATCTCACCTTCTGCTCCGTCCAGGCAAAGAAGTTTCCTGTCACCAAATCGTCCGCGAAAACCTCCACCGATTGCCTTCCAGTTGGGGACCTCAAGGACAGCATTTCCAGAAATCGTCGCGCTGCCAACGTTGATGAAGCGACCGCGGAAATAACTGTTCGGATCAATAGGCTGGGGCAGCGGATGTGCTTCCACTTTGTCCCGATCTTCCACATCCCATGCGATCGTCATCAGCCGATCGATCATCCGCGCCGCGATTCGATTGCCGAGAGGTTTCGGATGCGTTCCACCAAACAAAGCCCAGGTCAGGTCGCCCGATGAAATACTCTGCGCAACTTGCCGAGCCAAGTTGATTGCCGGAACGTGATAGTGTTCGGCAACTTGTTCGTGAGCTCGGACCGACGTTGGAGTCTCGTTCGCCTGCCATTTCTGCAGCATACCCGGATTGACGAAGTAAGTGATGACAATGTCGGCTCGCGGGTTATGCTGTCGGGTGTGCCGCACGACGCCTTCCATTCCACGCAACGCCTCGCGATAGGCGTGCCCGGCGTCTTGGTCATCGTTCACCGCAAATTCCACAAAAAACAGATCGACGGTACCATGATCGAGCACATGGTCCTGCAAACGAAAGGCGCCGGTCGTCGAACAGGTTGACGAAATGCCCGCCGCGGTAAACGTGAAAGCCGTTTTCGGAAAACGACGTTGAAGCAGCTCCATCACCAGCGGGCGATAGCCGTTCATTTCCGTGATCGAACCACCAATAAAGGCGACGTGTCCGGTCTTTTCTTGCTCGAAACGAATCCTGGCGTTCTGAAAAACCCCACGAAGGTGGATGTTCTCGTCAGAGATTGCCGGCTGGGACGGAGCAGTCGACTGTCCAGACACCAGATGAGGAACGAGTGTCGTCGCCGCCATGAACAGACATGCTATCAATCGGATCATCTGTCAAACCGTGCTTGATGAATTGAATCCAGGTGTCAAATCGAACTGATTTTAACACGCGACCTGCAGAAAACTACGCGACAAGACCGTGAAAAGACAGCTAAAAAATTGTAGACAAGGAGGTGGGCAGGTTGCATGTTTCCTTTGACTACTTTCAAAATAATCCCAGCATCGAAGCGAACAACGACTGTGGAGAACCAAGGGTCGGAAAACCAAGGGGTCAGCTACATTTTTCGGCCAGCGCGTATTTCCAAAGGCCACAATTTGCCGCCGAAAAATGTGCTAGCCCCCCCTGTGAACAGTTACAACGACTGTGGGGCGGCAACGCAACAAAGGAATTCGCCAGCATGTTTACTCCCGAAAACGGCGGCAGCGACCCGTGGTTTGAAACGGTCGCGGCAAAAGGCAAATCCCCATACGATCCTGATTCTCCCTTCGTTGTTGCTGGTCCGCGTATCGTTTCATCATTGGCGATTATCAGTGTCATATTCGCATTGGTTTCACCGGTTGTGCTCTGTGTCTGTGGCCTTTCGCTGCTAACGTCGTTGATCGCAATTGTAACCGGGCATGTTGCCCTAGTGAGGATTAAGAACTCGTTAGGGCAGTTGACCGGTCGAGGTATGGCTTTGTTCGGATTGATCGTTGGCTATCTTATGTTTGGGATTTCGATTGCCGCCCTCATCGTTTTTGTTCCGGCCTTCCAAAACGGTTGGCGCAAAGGCCAGCAGGAATCCGCGCAAGAGGACCGGGCCGCGACGTTCGATGCCTCGAAGCGGTTGCGCGATGCGGAAATGGACGTACTCACGGATACCGATGGTCTGGCGACGGGGAATTCACAGGCTGCCTTGGAGCTGGCCACAGACTATTCCAAGTTGATGAAAAAGATGCGCGATGTCGTGTTTACAAAGGGCTCTGACGGATCATCGGCTTTGACTAAAGGTGAATTCGTTACTCATTGTGAATTCCACGAAGACCGCTGCGCATTCATCGTTCACGTGCCGGAGTATCGCAATTTTGACGACGAGGCAAAGGATAGCTTGGCAACGATCGCCTGGACGGTGGCGCAGGGCGTTGTCGAAGAGAAGTTGCAGCCTGGGGACCAGTTGGCCGTTGGATTGCGTGGAACCGTCCTCTACGGCGCGGTGTTGGTCGGCATGGTTGCCGCTGTGGACGAAGAGGAAGCTGAATTCGAGCAACGCGAGCGCGACGACTTGCTATCGTTTTTCTTGCCGACGCTGGCCGAACGGACGCGCACTCCGATGGTACCGCGTCCCACGGTCCAACCGCCACGGCAGACTACGGTCAAATCGCCCGATACAGCTCGTCGCAGTGTGCCCAAAAGCAAGCCCACGTTGATGGATGGGGTGCCCAAGTCCAGGGACGTTGTTCAGGAGTTTCCCAAAATGGGGTGGGCCGTCGAATCTCTGTCGTTCGCTCCGCATGGCCGCTGGCTCGCAGCCGGCAAGCTGGATCGAACGCTGCTGATTCTCGATGTGGAAACGGGCGCAACCCTCTGCGCCAAGGAGAAACTCGCTGAACTTTCGAGTATCAAGCAAGTTGCGTTTTCACCGGATGGAGGCCTTGTTGCCGCTGCCGGATCCAGTGGGGCGGTTTTTACGTGGTCGATCGATAGCGCCGGTGTGCTGGCAGACGCTAAGCCGTTGAACCGACACGGGCAGCCAGTTCAATGCCTGGCCCTGAGTCCGACTGCGCCGCTGCTGATGACCGGTTCTTCCAGTGGCGAGCTACTCTGGCAGTCGTACATGGGCGCATCTGCATCGACGGGCGAGGATTCAACGCCACACACGTTTAAGGCGCTTCCGCGCGGAGCGTTGGCATTTTATCTTCCCAAGACGAACCTCGAAGCGTTGGCGACGGACGGGAGCACACTCGTCCGCGTCGACCTGGAGACATCCAAGGTGATCGCCATCCGAAGGTTCCCAGGTGGCGGAGCGCAAGCGGCGGCATTCTCCAGCGATGGCAACAAGCTGGCCGTCACCGACGGCTACAAGATTCAAGTCTGGGATACGGCAACCGGGATCTCTCTCGGCACGCTCGACGGAGATCACGAGATGCAATGGTCCGTGGCGTTTCTTCCAGACGGCAACCGGCTTATTTCAGGTGGCCGCGGCTTTGCCACGCTGTGGGATTTGGAGCAAGGCAAGGCTGAGTGTCGCTTCGACTTGGGCGGCATCTTGTACATCCAGACCTTTGCGATCTCGCCCGATGCATCCTTGTTGGCGGCCATTCCTGCGTCGGCTGGTCAGACCCTCACCGTGTTGCGAATCCCGCAGTAGGGCTGCGGCTGCTGAGTTCACGTCAACGGCACTGCGACCGCTACTGGGCAGCCTTTCCGTCAGCCGGCAGTGGCACGATGCAAGCCATTTGCACCGGCGTTTTTCTTGCCAAGCCAGCGTCCCCGTCGTCGAATCGTTGCGTTCGTTGTAGGATGGCGCAACTCCAACGCTCGAAAGGCCTCGTTCATGATACCCATCATCGCGTTACTGTTCACCATCGCCCTATCGCTGCTTGTCATGCGCGTCGGGACGTTGGCTCTGATGCTGACCGGGGTATCGCGCGAAATGGCTCGCTTCCAGTCACGTTCAGCGTTTACCGGAGTTGGCTATACGACTGAGGAGTCCGAGTCGATTACGACGCATCCGGTCCGGCGGCAGATTGTGATGGTGCTGATGCTGTTGGGGAACATCGGTATCGCGGCCGGAGTGGCCACGATGATGGTATCGCTGATGAGCACGACGCAATCTGAGAACCGGTGGTGGAACATCGGCTTGCTCACAGTCGGTCTGCTGGGATTGTGGCTTTTCTCTGCCAGCCGCTGGTTGGAAAGTCGGCTGAATCGCCTGATCACATTCGGCTTGACAAACTGGAGCCGCCTGGAAGTGCGAGACTACGTTGCACTTCTCCAACTCCGCGACGGTTATGCCGTGACGGAGTTGCAGGTCGAGGCGCAAGATTGGTTGGCCGACAAGACTCTGATCGAACTGAAACTGCCAACCGAAGGTCTGCTCGTGCTCGGAATCCAGTGCGCCAGCGGCGGCTACATTGGCGCACCCACAGCCAGCACACGAATCAGCGTCGGTGACACGATCGTGCTATACGGTCCAATCCATCGTGTCGAAGAACTCGACCAACGCTGCCAAGGACGCCAAGGTGACGCTGCCCACCAAGAGGCGGTCAACAAGCACGAAGAGACGTTGGAAGAACAGGAGGAAATGGCAGTTAAGGATGCGTAGGTAGCAGTTTCACGCCCACTTCGCCCCACGAGGACGCTCGCCCCTCGTCTTGCTTTACGCTAACCTACAATAATCCACACGATGAGCCCACATACATTAGTAACCGAAGGAGTCTACGAATGGACCTCAACAAGAAATGGGAGTGTCTTTGCGAAGCTGCCCGAACCGCCGAGAGTTCCTGGTCAGAATTCTATCCACCGTTGGCTGAGGGGATCCACAAAGACGCTGAGGGATTCTGCAATCAGCCAGGCCCGACCGACGAGACTGAATATTGGAAACGTGGTGTGGCGTTAAGTGAAATGACCTGGGGGTGGTCAAGTGCGGGCAGCAATGCCCGAAAACAAGCGATGACCGACGCGTAAGCAGCCGGTCACGCGCGGGAGCAGTGATGGCATTTAGTCTGCGCAATGGTACACCGCGATTGTTCCACGGACACGGTCCAATCCAATCAGCTTCCTCTGGCGGGGCACTGTTGTGGCAAGGTCTCCCGACCGTGCCATGGTGGCGAATCAAGACTCACCGACTATCCATCAAAAAGGTGTCAGGAACCGTCGTCGGAGCGGCCCGCAGGATTCAGAAAGTTCAGCTTCAGCCTGGGACACAACCTTGATCAAGAGTTTCATCAGGATCAGGCAACACCGGAACAGGATGTTTCGGGCTGCCCCAAGACCAGTTCCTTTTGTGTTGCCATTGCTGCTGGCTGGTTTCTTGTTGACAACGCCGCTCGCGGCAGATGCTAATCGGCCGCCGAACTTCGTCTTGATTCTGGTCGACAATCTCGGTTATGGCGACGTGGGGTGTTTTGGTTCGACGAAACATCGCACGCCAAACATCGACCGGCTGGCGAGCGAAGGGGCTCGGCTGACGAGTTTCTACAGTGCGGCACCGGTCTGTACGCCGTCTCGCGCGAGCTTTCTGACCGGCTGTTATCCGCGTCGCGTGGGGCTGCACGTCGATTACAACGGAACGCAGGTGCTGATGGCGGTCTCATCGCGTGGTTTGAATCCAGATGAGCATACAATCGCCGAACTGCTGAAGGATCGTGGGTACGCTACAGCCTGTTTCGGCAAATGGCATTTGGGTGACCAGCCGCCGTTCCTGCCGCGTCGGCACGGATTCGACGAGTTCTTTGGGCTTCCCTACAGTGAAGACATGGATGAACGTCTTGCAACCGAGTACCGAGTCGGCGTGCCACCGCTGCCGCTGCTCGAAGGCGAAACTGTGATCGAAGCTCCAGCCGATCCGAGTCATTTGACCCGTCGGTTTACCGAACGGGCCGTTGAGTTCATCGCGAAGAATAGAGACCGGCCTTTCTTTCTCTATCTGCCGCACACGATGCCGGGCAGCACGCGTGAGTCGTTTGCCAGTGAGCGGTTTAAGGGCAAGTCTGCCAACGGCACTTACGGCGACGCCGTCGAGGAACTCGACTGGTCGACGGGCGAGATCCTGACAGCGCTGAAGGAGAATGGAATCGACAACCAGACGCTCGTGGTCTGGACGTCCGACAACGGACCGTCGCTCCGCAGGAACATCGCGCACGGCAGTGTCGGGCCTTTGCTGGGGTGGGGATACTCCACCGATGAAGGCGGTATGCGGATGCCGTTTGTTGCTCGCTGGCCGGGTCTGATTCCGGCAGGAACGGAATCAGACGAGTTGACCACGGCGATGGATCTGCTTCCAACATTGTTGAATCTGGCTGGCGGCGAAGTGCCTTCGGATCGTGTGATCGATGGCTACGATATCTGGCCGCTGCTGCAGGGTGAGGCGAGCGCGAAGTCGCCCTACGAAGCATTTTACTTCTATTTCCTCGGTCAGTTGCAGGCGGTCCGGTCCGGCAAGTGGAAGCTGTATTTGCCGCTGGCAGAAAAATGGGATCGTCGCCGTTGGCGCAATGTCCGCTGCGATCCAGCCGAATTGAAACTGGTTGATCTCGATGCGGACATCGGCGAGGATCGCAATCTGGCCGGAGCGAATCCAGCAGTGGTCAAGCGACTGATGACGTACGCAGAACAGGCTCGTGAAGAACTGGGCGACATTGGTAAGACTGGAACAGGCCAGCGTCCGGCCGGGCATTATCCGGATCCTCGACCCTTATGGCTCAATCGCGTCAAGCACGTACCGGAGTAACGAGAATGAGATTCTTGCTGAAGATGCAGGTTGCTTTGTTGGCCATGACATTTGGTCTCTGGTCAGGGGCCGCACTGGGCGACGGTCTTCGAGTCGGTGCGGCGACGGTGAATCTCGAGGCCGATGATTCGATGGTCATCGCGGGCGGAATTCTGCCGCGCCACGTCAAAGGCCAGGAAGGACAGCTGCGAGTTGTCGCCGTGGTGATCGAGAGACCATCCGTTGCGAAAGTCGCCATCGTCCAGTGCGATGTGCTGTTCGTTACGCGAAGGATGCTCGATTCAGTCGTCGCCGAAATTGAAAAGACGACTGGAATCCCCACCGAGCATCTCCTGATCAACGCCACTCACACGCATCATGCCCCCAGCACAGCCGTCGTTCATGGTTATGGACGGAATGAACTTTTCTGCGAGCGAGTGCAGCGGGCAGTTGTGACGGCGGTTCAGGATGCGAACAAAGGACTCGCTGGCGGCGATGCCACATTCTCGTTTCATCTCGGCAGAGAGGACACGGTTGGGGCCAACAGTCGGTTGCTGATGTCGGACGGCAAGATTCGCTGGATTGGATCAACGCGCGGCGCCGTCCGTCCGACGGGGCCGTTTGATCCGCAACTCCCCGTACTCGCGTTCCACGGTCCCGATCGGAAACTGCGGGCACTGATCTACAACCACTCCACGCATACGATTGGAACACGTCGCGGCAATGTCCGTTCACCCAGTTTCTACGGACTGGCTGCCCAAGAGCTGGAACAGGAACTCGGTGGGGTGGTTTCGTTTCTGGAAGGAGCTTCGGGATCGACGCATAACATCAACCGCGTGCCGACCGGCGAGGCGGTGAATCGTTTCAAGGCAGTCATTAATGATGCGTTGACGAAAGCCGAGCCGCGACCCGTGAACCGCCTGGTAGCGATCAAACGCCGTTTTACATTCAACGTGCGGTCCTTCGACGAAGCGCTGGAAGACGAGAAAGTCGTCTCGTATTGCCGCAAGTACTCTGGAGCAGGGGCCGAGTCGGTCATCGCAGTCTTTCGTGACATGCGCAAGAAGTTGAGGCCACAGCAGGGGCAACAGCGCGAAACGTGGCTGCAGGCGATGGTTATCGGCGACGTGGCGCTCGTCGGTGTGCCAGCCGAGTACTTCACCGTTTTGGGTGTCAATATCAAGCAGCGTTCACCGTACAAGCACACCTACATCGCAGAGCTGGCCAATGACTGGATCGGCTATCTGCCTGATCGCGAAGCACACACGCTGGGCGGATATCAGACGTGGACTGGACTGCATTCGTTCGCCGAAGTCGGCACCGGCGAGCGAATCGTCGACGAGGTTTTGAGTATGCTACAGGAGTTGAAGGACGAATGAAGTGGTTTCACTTTGAACGTAGCTAGTACGCTAATTCTAAGCGTTGACACACCACTATGCGCTCTCCGGCAGAAAGGTGGGCATGACGACGCCAGCAGGATTCTGGGCCGACCCATAGCTCTGCGCAACGTGCATCTCACAGTTTCGAGCGCCCCAATCGTAGAGCTGTCTCACAAGATCTCCGCACGAAACGGGGACCAAGAGAACGGGACAGCGACCTTGCTGGTGGCTCAGCTGGTCGTAGAACAATGCGGCCGCTTGGTCCTGCGTGCTAGCGACGCCCGGACCGATCATATTCAACGCGTTGGAACCGCAAGAAACAAGAAAGCCATCGATTCCCCGAGAGGATTCGACAATCGATACTCGCCACAAGTTGTCATCATTGCGAATAAAGTAGCGGTAATCGCTGATCCGTGAGATTCCAGAGATTCTTCGTTCCAGCGATGCCATTTCGTCGACGTCAGCGACAGTGGCACTGCGAACTGCGAGGTCGTTCGGAGGTCCGTGAGGCAGCCCGCCTTCCGGAACTTCAACGAACATATCCTGAAACGTTTCGAAGGGAACGAACCCGGATCGTGTGTAGAGTGAGTACGAGTCCAGGTTGAAGCAACTCGATACCAGGCGGACAGGCTTGTCGGCGGTTCGAGCGCGATCGATGATCGAGACGAGAATCGCTCGTGCCACGCCACGTCCAAAGTGGTCAGGATGAGCATTCATGATGCCCAACGAAATGTGTGTTTCCCGTGGATGCACAAAGCACGAGCCGATGATCTTCCGCGACTGGTCGTCTACGGCGACGATTCCCTCCCCGGGATCGATTCGTTCATACACATCGAAGATGTCCGCGGCCGCCAGATCGTCGCCTTTGAAGATCGGTTCACGACCAATTGACACGTAGTATCGATTAGTCGAGTGAAAGATCAGTCGCGACACTTCCTCGCGATCGTCCGAAGACATCTGACGCAGGTAATAGCCCACATGCTCACTCATAAGATGACACCGTGTTTGTGAATGAAGACGTCATGCTACACTGAACCGGGGATCGCTGAAAGAACTGTGGAACGGCGCTTCGTTTGTTCCGGCCACCCGCCTCAAAAGGCCCTCTCC
>JASLPZ010000190.1:0-13487 GCA_030744725.1 Pirellulaceae bacterium | reverse complement strand
CGCTTCGGATAGTTTGGCACTAATCCCCGTGCCGGCACCACCGCCGACAATTGGTTTGCCGTCCGCGACTTTCGAGCGGATGCGGTTCAGTATCTCGTCACGTTGAAACAGTCCCATCGAATCGTCTTTCTTTGATCATCTCGATCAACTTCTGCGCCGCGGCGTCTGCAAATGCGGTATCGTTAATGTGGTGGTCCAGTTCGAGCAACTCGGCCCGACCATGATGATTACGAATTCCCTCGAACAGTGCTTCACGAGCCAGAGGGTCATCAAACGGTTGATCGGCGCGGTCAATCGCGGAGACACCCTGTAACGGCAGCATCACCGTGGCGTTTTCGCCCGCGGATGCTACTTTGCGACCGATTTCGGCACCCAACAGAGCACATTCGTCTGCGGTCGTGCGCATCAGGGTGACCGTGGCATTGTGTTGGTAGAATTGGCGGCCTTCAAATTTGGCGGGGACGGAATCTCGGCTGCCGAAGTTAACCATGTCCGTTGCGCCGACTGATACAACCTGGGGAACGCCGCATCGCGCCGCTGCCGTCAGGCGATCCGAGCCAGCCGACAAGACTCCGCCAACCAATTCGTCGGCAAGTTCCGTAGTCGTAATGTCCAGCACACCCGCCAACAGGCCCTCATCGATCAATGACTCCATGGCTTGACCTCCGTTGCCGGTGGCGTGGAACACCAACACCTCGTAGCCAGCCGCTTCGAGCACTCCTCGGGCGTGTTCGACGCACGGTGTGGTGACGCCGAACATGGACGCGGCGACCAGTGGCTTGTCGTCGCCAGTCGACGTCTCCCGTGATGCGTCAGCATTGTCGCTGGCCGCGCGAACCATCCCCGCCATCGCCGCGGCGGCACCGGTCAGGATCTGCCGGCTGATGCGATTGATCCCTGCGATGTCGACCACCGAGTTCATCATCAGAATGTCCTTATCACCCACGTAAGGACGGACCTGCCCCGATGCGAGCGTGCTGACCATCAACTTGGGAACGCCAAGAGGCAGGCCTCGCATCGCGGAAGTCCCGATCGTTGTGCCAGCCGAACCACCCATGCCAAGCACTCCATCGACCTTGCCCGCCAAGTGTGCCTCCTGGACGATCTTCCGCGCGCCCTCGGCAGCCCGGGTCACCGCGACGCCACGATCGCTGCCCGATACCATTTCGTCCAAAGATGTCCCAGCAGCCGTGAACACCTGCTGGCGGGAAATGTCTGCCGCCACGGTGGGTTTTCCCAGGCAACCCGTGTCGACTAACACCACGTCGATGCCGAGATGGACGAGTTGACTGCGCACCAATGCCGCTTCGTCGCCTTTGGTGTCCAGCGTCGTCAGCAGGTAAACGCTCATGTTTGGCAATCGATGCTGTATCGGACGAATCGTTCGAAGTAATGTGGAACGGCAGGGCCGATCTAATACCGCGCGAGATCCTTAGCCTCTTTGGCTGGATTAAGTTGCGAGATGATTTCTTGCGCCTTGAACGTCATCATCCGCAAGTCGCTGCCAACAGCCAGGAACTGCATACCTTGGTTAGCGCGGTCTCGGGCCGACGTAGGATCCATGGCATGGATACCCGTCGGCGTACCGACTTTCTTGCCGATTTCAATGACGCGCTGGATCATCGCTTCGTGCTCTTCGGCAGACGGAAAGGTCCCGTCGGGTGCCCGCATTTGAAAACGGAGATCGTTCGGGCCGATGAAGATCGCGTCGCAACCTGGAAGACTGTAGATCTCTTCAGCGTTTTCGACGCCTTGTGGACTTTCCGTTTGCAACACGACCAGGATTTCGTCGTTGGCCCGTTCGAAATATTCTCCAGCCGTGGTACCAAAATTCAGCGAATGCATCCCGCCGCCAACGCTACGGTTGCCGGTCGGTGGGTACTTGGCCGCAGCGATGGCCGTCTTGGCTTGTTCGACGGTGTCCACCATTGGGACGACGATACCCGTGGAACCGGCGTCCAACACGCGTTTGATGTAGTGATGGCTGCCCTCGGGGACACGCGCCAAGGGAACACAACCTGCGTCGGCAATGGCGGCGAAAACCGTGGTCGCTTGAGACCAGTCGACAGCCGCGTGTTCGATGTCCAGCGTTAGCCAGTCAAATCCGCTTCGTGCCAGGACGCGCGTGGCGAACAGGTCTCCCAGCGATAACCAAGTGCCGAAAGAGGGTTGGCCGTTGCGAAGTTTTTCTTTGACAGGATTCGTTTTCATGGCGAGACCAAATGACGGTGAGGCGTGTGGAATGAACGGTTTGCAGCAGTTTTTCAGAGCGCACGGCCAGATGCAAGCCCCCGCCGAACGTGGGTTGCTGTGAAAGCATGACGCAACACCGAACCGATTGGCTATAATTGAAGTTCACGGGGCAACGTCGGAATTGGCGTCAATTGACTCAGCGCCAGCTGCCCGTTGAACACGTCCACAGGGAAAATACCATGAAGTCCGCTCGACACCTGATTGGATTCGTGATGTTTCTGGTTTGCATCTCCACCACCACGGAGGCAATTCGCGGACAAAGGGATGATCCTTTCGCGGCCGTTCGTCGCAAGATGGTCGATTTGGCCGTCGTCGGTGCTGGAGTGACCGACCGACGTGTGATCCAGTCGCTGTTGGACACTCCACGCCACGAATTCGTGGAACGCAAGTTGCGCAGTCAGGCCTATTTTGACATGGCTTTGCCGATTGGCCACCAGCAGACGATTTCGTCGCCTTTCATTGTCGCCTTCATGACAGAAGTCTTGGAGACCAAACCTACTGACAAGGTTCTGGAGATCGGTACTGGCAGCGGATTTCAAGCAGCCGTGCTAAGCCCGTTGGTAAGGGACGTCTATTCCATCGAGATTATTCCAGAACTTGGGCGGAAAGCCGAACGGACATTGAAACGGCTCAAGTATGACAACGTGTCTACCAAAATCGGTGACGGTTTCAAAGGTTGGCCGGAACACGCGCCGTTCGACAAGATCATTGTGACCTGTTCGCCGGAAAAGCCGCCACTTCCGTTGATCCAACAGTTGCGTGAAGGCGGCATGATGGTGATTCCCGTCGGGCAGCGCTATCAACAGACCTTGTATGTGTTCCGAAAAAAGGATGGCAAACTCAAGGCCGAAGCCTTACGGCCGACCCTGTTTGTCCCGATGACGGGACGTGCCGAAGACCAGCGCGCCGTCCAACCTGATCCTGCCAATCCGCGGGCGGTGAACGGAAACTTCGAGCGCAAGCCGGGTGAAAACGGTTTCGTAACAGGCTGGTATTATCAGCGCCTGTTGACTTGGGAAACGGATCCGGTGGCTCCTGAGGGTGAACATTTCGTCACGTTCAAAAACGAACAGCAGGGGCGCAGCGCTCACCTACTGCAGGGCTTCCCCATTGACGGGCGTCAGGTTGCCGAACTGACGGTGTCGGCCAAAATGAAATATACCAACGTCTGGTATCCACTACGTCCGGATTCGTTTCCAAGTCTTGCCATCACGTTCTATGACGCGAATCGAAAGGAATTGGGCATGTTTTGGCTGGGTCCATTTCGAGGTGATTCAGCCTGGAAGAGTGAATCGAAGACATTCCGCGTGCCACTGCAGACTCGCGAGGGCATTCTCCGCATTGGCCTGTTTGGTGCCACGGGGGAGCTTTCCTTTGACGACGTGAAAATGACACCAAGGCTGCGTTAGCAGTGTTCGGTCTGTTAAAGTCGTCTTTCGCTCCGCGAAAGCACGTTCCTTTCGCGGAGCGAAAGGCGACTATCGGACACTCATTCCTCGAGCGATCCTTCGTGCTTTGCAGTGGTCAGGCATGAGGCAGGATTCTGACGGCTTACGCTCTTGGCCCCGGCGACATACGATGGCGGGATGTCTCAAGCAGAGTACCAATTCGATGTTCTGGTGATTGGCGGCGGACACGCCGGGGCTGAAGCAGCATTGGCTGCCGCGCGGATGGGAGCCCAGGTTGGGTTGCTGACCACCAATCTCGATACTATCGGCCAAATGAGTTGCAATCCGGCCATTGGAGGTGTTGCCAAGGGCCAAATCGTGCGCGAAATCGATGCCCTGGGCGGTGCGATGGGTCAGGCCATTGATGCGACGGGTATTCAGTTTCGTCTTCTGAATCTCCGCAAAGGCCCGGCCATGCACAGCCCTCGTGCCCAGGCCGACAAAAAGGCCTACCAGCAGGAAGTCAAACGCATTGTCGAGGAGCAAGAGAATCTCACACTGCGTCAGGAGATTGTTGAAGATCTGTTGATCGAACAACACGGTGACACGCACCGAGTCATCGGCGTCCGCGTCCTAGGCGACGCCATCTATCGCGCGCCAGCCGTCATTCTGTCCACTGGCACGTTTTTGCGAGCATTAATGCATACCGGAGAAGCAAAGACGCCGGGTGGACGAGCAGGGGAGGGGACCTCGGCAGGGATCAGCGGAGCGTTGCGACGACTGGGTTTTCGGCTCGAACGTTTTAAAACCGGCACGCCGCCCAGGTTGAACGGGCGGACCATCGACTACGACAAGACGCAGCGCCAGCCGGGTGACGAATCGCCTCAGCCGTTCTCGTTTATGTCAGACAGTGTGCAGACCGAACAGATACCTTGCTGGATCACGTACACCAACACGGCGGTTCACGATTTGATCCACGCAAATCTGCAGCGGGCACCGATGTACAGCGGACAGATTCAATCGAATGGACCACGCTATTGCCCGTCGATCGAAGACAAGGTCGTTCGCTTTGCGGACAAGGATCAGCATCAGCTGTTTCTCGAGCCCGAAGGTCGCCAGACTCGAGAGGTCTACGTCAACGGGATTTCGACCAGCCTTCCGCGCGACGTGCAGGACGCCATGTTCCGTTTGATCCCCGGATTAGAGAACGCTCAGATCATGCGGTACGGTTATGCCGTTGAATACGACTTCTGTCCACCGGATCAGCTGTGGCCGTCTCTGGAGACCAAGAACATTCAGGGCCTCTACTTTGCGGGGCAAATCAACGGCACGACGGGTTACGAAGAAGCCGGCGCGCAGGGGTTGATCGCCGGTGCCAACGCCGCGCTACGACTGCGCGGCGACGAGCCGCTGGTGCTCGGTCGCGAACAAGCCTATATCGGCGTACTGATCGACGACCTCGTCACGTGTGGAGTCGACGAACCGTATCGAATGTTCACCAGTCGCGCCGAATACCGGCTGTTACTGCGCCAAGACAATGCCGACCGACGGCTGACTCCGCCGGCCCGTGAAGTTGGACTCGTCGACGAACGCCGTTGGCGACGATTGCAGAAAAAAGTAGATGAAATCGAGCGGATCAGCGAACTCTTGGAAACCAATCGCACCGAGGGCGTGACGCTGGCCAAGTACTTGCGACGGCCAGAAGTTGAATGGTCCGCATTGGTACAGCGGTTGCCCGAACTGGGTGACACTTCCGAAGAAGTGCGTTTGCAAGTCGAATATGACACGAGGTACTCGGGCTATGTGACGCGTCAACAACAACAAGTTGATCGCCAACAGCGGCTGGCGGAAAAGCGCATTCCAGCGAACTTCGATTTCGCCAGGATTGCTCAGTTGCGAAACGAGGCTCGCGAAAAGCTGACCCGCGTCCGGCCCGTCAGCATCGCACAGGCGAGCCGGATCAGCGGGATCACGCCTGCGGATGTCGCATTGGTGTTGGCGCATCTGGAGCATCGCAGTCGGAGATAATGACGTGGCGGCGGACATGGCCACCGATGGCCCGCCTGTGGCCGGTCGGGAATCGTCATCAAGCGTTCCGCCTGTCGCTTCAGCGCGCCAGCCGCAGTGCTGCCACGAATCTGAACTTTGACTTTCGGGCGTGGCTTCTGCGCTGGGCAAGTTGTTAATTCTGCCAAATCTCCACATAATGCCGGATTATATTTTGGCCTTCGCCTTACAAGGTGCCCCATGGACGAGAAACTTGGCTCCCGCGCCATCACTTTTGACGATGTCTTGCTGCAGCCCCGTTATAGCGAGGTTGTACCGTCAGAAGTCGATGTCAGTACGCAGCTGACAAATCGCATCGCGCTGAATATCCCCCTGCTCAGTTCGCCGATGGATACGGTCACCGAAGGCAAACTGGCCATCGCTTTGGCCAAAAATGGTGGCA
Organism: Pirellulaceae bacterium; assembly: GCA_030744725.1. Lineage (GTDB taxonomy): Bacteria > Planctomycetota > Planctomycetia > Pirellulales > Pirellulaceae > ARS98. The sequence continues at coordinate 7,397 of JASLPZ010000190.1, read as the reverse complement.
TTGGTGTCATCCACAAGAACATGTCCGTCAAATCTCAGACGGAAGAGGTTTACAAGGTCAAACGCAGCGCCAACGGAATCATCGTCGATCCGGTGACGTTGCGCGCGGACGTGAAGGTGGAAGAGGCTCGAACACGGATGGAGCAGCACAACGTCTCTGGGATCCCAATTACCGAAGAAAATGGCAAGCTCGTTGGAATTCTTACCCGCCGGGATCTTCGCTTCCTGGAAAAGGGCAACATCCCTGTTTCGCAGGTTATGACGAAAGAGAACCTTGTAACGGCTACGGGAGAAGTAACGCTTGAGCAAGCTGAGAAGATTTTAACGGCTAAAAAGGTGGAGAAACTTTTGCTGGTTGACGATTCTTATGTCCTGACCGGCCTCATCACGATCAAAGACATCGACATGATGAATCGGTTCCCTAGAGCTTGTAAGGATAGGCAAGGCAGGCTGCGTGTAGGGGCTGCAGTTGGCGTTTTCGACCTGGAACGGGTGGAGAGCCTGATTGCGAGTGGCGTGGATGTTGTCGTTGTCGACAGTGCGCACGGTCACTCGAAAAACGTAATTGACACGGTTAAGGAGATTAAGAAGCGTTGGGATATTGACGTTGTCGCGGGGAACGTGGCGACCCGGGAGGGATGCAAGGACTTGGTTAAGGCCGGTGCCGATGCGGTGAAAGTGGGCATCGGCCCAGGATCGATTTGCACCACGAGAGTGATTTCCGGTGTTGGAGTTCCACAGATTAGCGCGATTTACGAGGTGTCGCAGGTCGCTCAGGACACAGATACGACGGTCATCGCCGATGGCGGGATTCGCTTCTCCGGTGACATAACAAAGGCCATTGCCGCAGGTGCCAACGCGGTGATGATCGGAGGTCTTTTTGCCGGATTGGCGGAAAGCCCAGGTCGAACAATTTTGTACCAGGGACGCACCTTCAAGGTGTACCGTGGGATGGGCTCGTTGGGAGCCATGGTGAAAGGGTCAAGCGAGCGATATCGTCAAGGCGATGTCGACGCTGACAACGGAAAACTGGTGCCTGAAGGCGTGGAGGGACGCGTGCCATTTAAAGGCCCGCTCAGCGACTTTGTGTATCAGTTGGTCGGAGGGTTACGTGCCGGGATGGGTTATTGCGGCACGCCCACGATCGACGACCTGCGTAAGGACGCGCAGTTCATACAGGTTTCGGCAGCGAGTGTAAGAGAAAGTCATCCTCATGACATCGCAATCACGCAGGAAGCACCAAATTACAGTCCCGATTACCCACAAAAAGGCGAGGCGGACTAATCGCACCGATCGCCGATTGGCGGCATGCCAGTTAGCCGTCTGGCTGACCCTGGGTTTTGCGATCAGTTTTTGTGGAGGTGGGATACGGGCTGACGAAATGAACCCGCCAGCGCGATTCTCAGTTGGCGACGACCAGGCTCGCCCAATCTCGGAGGCCACGGTCTCGGCGGCTATTTCGAACCACTCACAGACGGCGGATCAGCGACAACCATCACGGCCATTTACGGCCCGCTGGTCCGACGTACGTCAACGTCAGGTTATCCGCCAACCCGAGAACTGGCGTCTTCGGTGGCGTGAATCGAGCGCGATCAACCGTCGTAACGCAAACGCAACGGCCATCGCCGACGTGACCGCCCAACACACAACCACACGACAGGCTCTTGCCGTCGGGCATCAACGGATCCCATCGCAGTCGGACTCGAATGTGAGGCCGATTCGATTCAACGAGCCAATCCGTCTTGTGTCGCAGGACGTTCCTGCCGATCCGTTCAACGACCCATTCGGGGATCGGGATCTGCCAATGACAGCCGTACGGGCTAGCGACCCACCGCCGCTTGATGAACCGCTGCAATCTCCGCCGACTCTGGAAGGTGGACGAATCTCGCCACCGGCGGCCCCAACTGCCCCCTCTCGGCCCCCGGCCACTCCGTCAGAATCTGTCCCGCCGCCAATGCCAAATCGAACGAGCCCGTTAAGTGATGACTCGGCCCCAGTACCTCCAGAGACCGTGATCTCATCGCCCGATCGTTACGAACGGCGGGATTGCGCCTTCAACGGACGAGAATGTGACGCGCATCGTAAACGCGTCCGCGAGTCACCACTCAGTGAGATCTCGCTGAACATCACGCCACGAATGACGGTTACGCAGCTGGATCAAACGAGTTACGAAACGGAACGGCAGGACACCATGCGACGCGTGCAACCTCGCCAGTGGCGCAACGACGATGGCGAGACATTGGCTGAAGGTCGCCTGACTGACTTCAGGCACGGTCGCGTCGAAATCCAGACCGAGGATGGCCTCAAGAAGGTTCCGTTTGCCGATCTGTGCGACGACGATATGTGCTTTGTCACCGCGTGGTGGAGCATCCCCAGCGAGTGTTCGTTGGGTAACGATCCGGTGATAGATCGCGATTGGATCGCTTCAACGATGACCTGGAAGGCCTCGTCACTCTGCCACAAGCCACTCTATTTCGAGGATGTCAATCTGGAACGCTATGGGCATTCCGCCGGACCGTTGGTGCAACCCGTTTTGTCTGGAGCTCACTTCTTCATGAATGTGGCGGCATTGCCATACAACGTGGGCATCAACCCACCGACGGAGTGCCGCTACCCGCTTGGTTATTACCGCCCGGGCGATTGTGCGCCGTGGCTAGTTCGCCCCGTTCCGCTCAGCATTCGTGGTGGCCTGACTGCCGCGGCGACCTATGTCGGTGGTACGTTTATTATTCCGTAACATGAGAAGCGAGCAGCTGGAGGAACGAGCAGCTGGAGAAGAACCATTTTTTGGGAGCGATTGGTCCGAAGCGGCGGGGGAATCTCCTCGCCGCTTCTTCTCGTTCTAGAAAGCTTGGATTACTCGCCCACACACCGCCCCATGCCGCATTGAGGTAGTCCGCACCCACCTCCCGGCATCGGCTGCTGACCACACATAGGCAAGCCATTCTTATTGGTTGCGTGGGCAGCCGGAACGCTGAGTAGCCGGTTCACCGATGCAGTGCCGCATTCCGGGCAAACGGGAGTCTCTTCACCGCGAATCAAGAGTTCGAATTGACCGTGACATGTGTCACACTGATATTCATATATCGGCATCGCGAGACTCCTAGTCGATAGACATGAAACGGTGCCACCCATGTGCTATGAAACTGTGCCACCCATGCAACTATGCTATAAGAACTGTGGAATCCATTATAAAAAGCGATGGCCCATTTACCAACGGCGGCCGCAGGGCAATGTTCAACGCACGAAATTTCGCCGAGCGAGATGTCATTGTGCCTACTCGGTACCTTACGCGTGATCAAGTTCGGTGTGTCGACCAGATCGCGATCGAGCAGTTTGGGATGTCCGGTCTGGTGTTGATGGAAAACGCCGGCCGTGGCTGTGCGGATGTGCTCTGTGAAGTCGGAATAGCCGGACCGGTTCTGATCTGTTGCGGCAAGGGGAACAACGGCGGTGATGGGCTGGTCATCGCACGCCAACTGGATGTGCGCGGCTATAAACCACTTGTCCTGCTCGCGTGTGCAGCTAGCGAACTAAAAGGGGATGCCGCAGTCAATTTCGCGATCTTGCGGCGAACATCGGTGGAGATCAAGCAGGTCGAATCTAGTTGTGATTGGGGGGTGATCTCGGAATGGTTTGATAGCTCGGACTGGGTCGTCGATGCGCTGTTAGGAACCGGATCGCGTGGTGAACCACGATTCCCAGTCGACCAACTGATTCGTCGCGCGAACGCTGCAACGGCGCGGAAGCTGGCGATTGATCTTCCCAGCGGTTTGGATTGTGACACCGGCCAGCACGCCAATGAGACATTTCGCGCTGCTCACACTTGTACGCTGGTTGCGCAAAAAGCTGGTTTTCAGGTGGAGGTCGCCAAACCGTTCCTGGGCACTGTGCATGTGTTGGATATTGGTGCGCCGCGCGAGGTGCTAGAGGCAGTTCTGGCGCGCTGAACTGCGTGTAACCAACTGGCAGTTAGAGCGTCTTGGTCATGAACGCAAAGGCCGAACTGCTTGTGTCACCGGCGCTAAAACCGACGTCTTCGTAGAGCCTTCGCGCCACGAGATTATCCGCTCGGACCTCCAGCGTTACTTTGCAGCAGCCATGGCTTGCGGCTTCGGCTTCAATTGTCTGTAGCATCCGGCGGCCAATGCCCAGTCCGCGAAAGCCCAGTCCGCGAAAACCGTCACGCACCGCCAAGTCGTGAATATTCAGTAGTGGCTGTGCGTAGAAGGTCGAGAAACCCAGAAAGCAAATTGCCACACCCACCGCTTGCGCTTCGTAAAATGCCAGGAAGTAGCGACCGGCGGACTGTTTCTGCAGTTCGGATATCAGCCGAGCACGCACTTCCGGTGAAAAAGAGACGCCACCCACCTGCGGCTCCTTCGCATAGGCATCAAGCAATTCGATGATGGCGCGTTGGTGCCCGGCATCTTCGAGATCAGCGATTCGGACGTCGACTTCCGGTCTTTCCTTCATGATGAAGACTGCACGCGGCGTTGGTGGCGAAGCGGAAGTATGCGGCTAATCCGATGCCTGCGACGGAGGCTCGTATTCAAAATCTTTCCACTTCATCGCACGGCGAAATGGCTCAACCCGAAGCAGGATCTCGCCGTTTTGAAAGATCCGCACGGTACCATTGGATTCGCTCACGACGACTGCGATTGCGTTGGTGTTCTTGCTGATAGCAGCAGCTGCCCAATGCCGTGATCCGAGTCCCTTGGAAAGTGTCAAGTTGGCGCTGGCCGTCTCGACAATCTGGCAACCACGTTCAACCGTTCCATCTGGACTGACGATGAAGGCACCGTCCAGCGGTGCGACTTCCTTGACGGCCTCACGGACGCGAGGGTCTTGAAGCTGGCGCTCCTTGCGACCGTATCCTCGCACGGGATCGAAGCCTCCTGGACGGCTTTTGCTCAGGACTTTTCGCGTATCACCCACGACGAACAACGTGCCGACGGGCTTGCCTTCACGTCCTTCGCGACCGATCTCAACAGCCAGATCGACCACGGTCTTGAGCGTCTCAAGGGGAACACTGGTTTCGATCTTACGCAGGTCGTGTGATGTCAAGCGACGCAGATGTTCGTGCAGCCGAATATAACTGATCGAATCGATCTGCCCGGGCTCGAAGCCGCTGTAGACCGCGACGACTCCGGCTCCGGGAGACAAAATGTCGTCCGCCACAGCCTCCAGGAGTGCCAACGTCAGCTTCTCGAACACGGGTGCGTCCGGCGTGTCCAAAACGACGGTGGAAAGGCCGGCTTCCGTGGCCCCGACAAGCTCGTCCTCATGGTCGGCAACGACAACGATTTTTTCATCATTCGCACATTCGCGCAGCTCCTCCCAATCCGTTGGGCCGTCTAGCATCACCAACAGCGCGTCAGCATCGTCTGCTTCGCTAAGACGAACCGCGAGCTTATAGATTGTCTCGAACTGTTGGTCAAATCTCTGAGGTTTCATACAGAAGACATACGTTGGTTGGGGGCAATAGAGGCGGTCGGGAGGGCAAAATGCGTAGCATTTACATCGTATCGGTTATCGGTGCGCAGAGCAACGTCGACCATCACGCGCGGTCACACCGCAATGGCCGATCGATACGCACCCTCGAATCATGGGCAACCATCAGCCGGCCCGTTTGCTTAGTCGGTGGTTGCCCGATGTCGAAGAGGCGCTGTCTCATTCGAATCGTACGAGAGACGTGCTTCATGTAGCACCGCCGCTTGCATTACCAGGCCGCTCGCAGCTTCGAGTTTCAACCAAAGTAGACGTCGCAGAAGAATCAACGGCACCAACGGCGACGAGTTCTGGCATTTGATTGCAGCAACGCTGGCCCTGATCGCAGTTGGGTTGAACTAGAAAGCTTGTATCAGGTTTTTCTTTACAAATGAGCCACGTTTTTAGCGACGGGCACCGACCGCAGGTTGGTCGGGGATCGGGTCGTCGCAACCGAGCGATAGCTCGCATCGGTCCGAGGCACAGCCTCGCTCGATCGCCAACCTAATAGAATATCCGCCGGACCCGATCTGCGAGTGACTCTGTCGGCAGAATGGGGCTCGGCTCGCCGTGAAGATAGGCTCGCCAGACGGCAACATTGTCGCCCAGTGACTGGCCAGTCGAGGACCTTAGAGATTGCACGGCCCGATTCTGAATCGCCGGGTTGCCGTCGTCCAGGGCCAGTGAAAGGGCCTGGACCGCTTGTTGATCCTCGCAATTGCCAAGTGCGGCGACGGCAGACAATCGCACATCAGTATCTGCATCGTCAGTGGCTAAACGCGATAGGCCAGCGGCCGCGTCAGAATCAGCGCGACGACCAAACGCCTCACTGGCTGCAACTCGGACGAGCGGATCCGCGTCAACGGCGGCGGCCTGAATTCCAGGCAGTGCCGAGATCGTCGAGATTTCGCCTAAGACTCGTACCCCAGCGGCTCGAATCAGAGGATTCTCGTCATCCCGGATCAACTCGGTCATCCGCGCAACGGTCTGTTCCTGCTGCTGGGGCTCAAACGATTTGGCCGAGCGTTTGGTGGCGCGTAATTCTGAGATTCGCTGATGAAACGTTGGGCCCATCCGTTCGTCCTCGGCCCACTGCTGCCTCGTGTACGGATTCAGAGCCGAGATGCCGTAGAATTCCCCGCTGACACAGCCCGTCGATAGGGTGATCACGAGGCAGAACCCCAGGACTGGCAAGCGCTTAGTGTGCGCGCTGTTGGATTTTGTGTGCATAGATCGATGCGCCGGGCGCGAATGTGCCACGAAATGAGAAAAGCCGCGGGAATGTAGCAAAACGCCGACCAAGCTGCCAGACGAATCGGCGACAAGGCCGTGCCTTGTTTGTCCTGGCCCCAAGTTTTGCTACAACATAACGTTAGTGGTCCTCGAGGTCGGCAATTCCGCCAACCATGATCGATTTTTTGACCAACACGTATCATGGGTACCGGTCACCCGTTGGATTTCGTTGCCCCTTTTCAACTGGCTGAGGAGACTCTCGTGGTCGATCCGTCGCGACATGCCGATTCACGTAATCTGGTGGAGTCCATTCTGCGCTACATCCCTGGATTCAAGGGATATTTGGAAAAAGAGTATCGGCGCGATAGTGATTACTTGGCGCGCACGCATCTGGGAGACCAATTGCGAAAGTGCAAATCGCAACTGGACCATTATCAACGCGCTTTGGTTGAGTCCGCTGCTTTGGACGAACTGCCGAAGTGCGAGCGACTGCGAACAAGAGTCGATACACTCGAATCGCGAATTCGCGGCGCCGTTCGCGGCTACAGTGGTTTTTTTGATTTTGTCTTTGTTAGTTAAAGCTAAGTAGATGGTGCTTTTTCTTACGATCCTTTGATCCAAAACACTCTTAATAATTTCCTCTTTAGTTAAAGGTTTTTCCGCTTTAGTTAGAAT
>JASLPZ010000018.1:0-37404 GCA_030744725.1 Pirellulaceae bacterium | reverse complement strand
CTCAGGCGGCGGGGCCGTCGCGCGCTGTAAGGCGCTGTCGGGTATGGAGTCCGGCGCGTTCATTACTGGGCACCACGACATCCCGCACGACGAAGATCAGATGGCGACGTGGGTGCGCATCGAGATCCGCGACACGCACGAGACGCTCGAAGTTGACCCGATGGCCATGAAGGTCCGCCACGATCATGACATCGTCAGCAGTGACGTGATCGAGGTGGATAACGTTGCCCCGTCTCGATGCCGTCGCAAGATTTGCCGCTGACGCCTCTTCACAAGTCGCGTTGACCTGATCGGCGATTCCGCTGGTCACCGTCATAGTCGCAGTTTATCAGGTCGCGCTGGGGTGGTCTATCATATTTCACCCCCCCACAAGAGTCTAATCAGAGCTCGAACTCCGCGAATGGCGCGCCCGGCCGTCCTGTTACATCGGTTCTCGGATCTATGCCGATTTGTTGAATTCTGCCGGTTTTTCCGCCGATGAAGATTGATACACACGACCAAGCTGACGATGACATTCCCTACCCGCAATTCTGTGGAATGTCTTCTCGCGAGGTCATTCGACCCAGGTTTTCGCAAAGGAAGACATCATGAGAAAGGCATTTCTCACATTGGCAGCGTTTGCAATTCTGGCTGCCAGCGGTTGCCACCACAATCTCGCCAAGAATGGATGCAGTGACTGCAGCGACTGCGGCGGCGGCGGCGGATACGCCGGTGGAGGGGGCAATGCTAGACCGGATCGTGTCGCCCGATTACCGCACGGTGCGGTCCACCAGATGAACAACCCGGCCAATGGTGGCCCACCAAGCGCAACGACTGCCTATCCGTACTATTCAGTTCGGGCACCGCGTGATTTCTTGTCGCCCAACCCACCGTCAATCGGCTACTAGCGAGGCTGTGCCACGGACCGACGCGAGCTATCGCTCGGTTGCAGCGACCCGCTTCACCGACCAACCTGCGGTCGGCCCCGCCTGGGCGGATATGTGGTTGCCCCTTCGGGACGAAAGATGTGCAGTACAACGAGGCTCCCTGGGGCCCGTTCGCGACGAAGCCACGCCGCACCAGCAGATCGACTCCCGCCGGTCACGCGATACCACCAATCCCGCGTTACTGCCAGGACCCCACCTTCCCAAATGCCTGTTTGAGTTTTCCTGATTGGCCGATATCCTATTGAGATACCGATACGGATGTTCAGGTCTTTGCTAGCGCGGTCATGGAAGGGAGACAGGGATGGGAATGCAGGCCTTTGTGGATTATTTGGAACGGAAGTTCTCCACGCAGATCGCCTCGCGGACAGTTTTGGATAGCTCGCATGGGGAATTCGTTGAGTTGCCATCGGAGCTTGATCCGCGCTTGGCCAGCGCCCTGGGCAGTGATGGCATCGATCGGCTTTACTCGCATCAGGCCGCGGCATTCGAATCGATTCGCGAGCCACAGGATACTGTGCTGGTATCGAAAACGGCCAGTGGTAAGACGCTGTCGTTCCTGTTGCCGATTCTGCACGAATATCTGCAGGCCGATGCGCCTTTCGGCGTGATGCTGCTTTACCCGACAAAGGCGCTCTCCCGAGACCAGGAAGGCACGCTGGGAAGACTGCTGAAGGCCAGCGAAACCGACGTTCGTCTGGGGACCTTTGATGGCGATACACCGCGCGAACAGCGGACACAGATCCAGTCCAGCGCAGACTTCGTGATCACGAACCCGGACATGTTGCACGCCGGCATCTTGCCGAATCACCATCGGCGTTGGAGGACATTCCTTTCGCGGCTGCGCTACATCGTGATCGACGAAGTGCACACATATCGCGGCGCCTTTGGGTCGCACGTCGCTAACGTGATGCGGCGACTCCTGCGTGTCTGCGAAATGCACGGCAGCCATCCAACGTTCGTTTGTTCGTCTGCCACGATCGGGAATCCCGCTGAACACGTACGTGAACTTTTCCAGCGGCCGTTCAACGTGATCGACCGGGACGGTGCACCGCGTCCGCAACGCGATCTGTACCTGGTCAATCCACCGGTTGTCCAAAGCCATGGCCATGCGCTGTACCGCAAAGGGCCCGGCTCAGTCAGCGTGCCCTTGATTCGCGAAGCCACTCGACAAGGCGTGCGGACCATCTGCTTCTGTCGAGCGCGGCAGCAAGTCGAACGGCTCTGCCGCGCCGTGACCGACGGTCACCCGGAATTGCGTGGACGCGTCAAACCGTATCGCGGTGGTCTGCTGCCAAACGAACGCAGAAAGCTCGAACGTGATCTTGCCGCAGGTCGCGTCACCACGATTATCAGCACCAATGCGCTTGAGTTGGGAATCGATATCGGCGATCTGGACCTATGCATCCTGAGCGGTCATCCGGGTTCAATGTCCAGCTTCTGGCAGCAAGCTGGACGGGTCGGGCGTCGAGGATCTCGCGCGATCATTGTCTACGCCGCGCGCGATACACCGATCGATCAATACTTCGTGAATCACCCAGAATTCGTCTATTCCGCACCGATCGAGCGCGCCTGGCTGAACGCCGACAATCCGTACATCCTACTCCAACACTTGCCATGTGCGGCGCACGAACATCCGCTCCGGGACGACGAACCGGTGCTGGCCAAGCCAGCCTATCCCGCGGCACTCGACGTCCTAAAAGAAGATGGCAGCCTCAAGGAGTATCATGGGAATTACCGCTACGCTCTGCGCGACTATCCCGCTAAGGGCGTCAACTTGCGAGGCATGACCGACTACAACATTGAAATCTACCGCGGCACGGAAGTCATCGGCGAACTGGATCCCATCGGGGCCCGCGGGACACTCTACAAAGACGCGATTTACCAGCATCTAGGCGAACGTTACATGTCGATGGATCTGGATTTGGAGAAGAAGCTTTGCCGCGTCGAACCAGTCGATGTCGACTACTACACCGAGGCCGTTTGGGAAAGCCGCGTCACGCTGACAGAGCCGCTCGATCGCTACGAACTCAACGACGCTGCTTTGGAGTTCGGTTACGTCAACGTCAATCGTCAACCGAAACTCTACAAAAAGATCCGCGAACGCACACTTGAAAATATTGGTTACGGCCCCATCACGCTTGATCCGTTCATTTACGATACGACCGGCTTCAGTCTGCACCCGCCGCAGCGTTGGCGAGAGGCCGTTGGGCGAGACGATAAGCGGCACATTGGCGCGGCGCTGCACGGACTTAGCTACATTCTGAAGCGGACCGCGCCGAGCCTCTGCCTGGGAGATATCCAGAACATCGAAACAGATGTTTCGTTGACCGAACTCGGCAGCGGCAACTGGGAAAGTGCGCTCTATCTGTACGACACGATCGAAGGGGGTGTCGGTTATGCCGAAAAAATCTTTGAGATCTTCGCCGAGGCACTGCAACTGTGCCTGACGATTGTGGACGAATGCCCGTGCGACGCGGGTTGCCCATCGTGCATTACCGCACTGCCATCAGGCGTTGAAGACGAAGAGCTGGAACAGTTGTTGACTGAGTCCGATGCGTCTGTCGCTTGCACGCGCAGCCTGCTGACAATGCTGTTGACGGGCGAAGTCGTCCTGCCTGAGATTACATTCCACGAGCTGAATCGGTCGACGTCCGTCACCCCACCGCCGACGGATCCTGAAATGCAACGCCTTAAACAGCGTCTGGGAAGAGCCGGTCAGATTCTCCAAAAAAACCGGGCGCGAGTTCATTGATCACCGAAGCGTTACTTCATTGTGCCGGCATCGGACCGGCGCGGTTGACACAGTTGCACGAACGTGACATTCGCACGTGGGCCGATGTTCTCGACGCGCAAGACAGTCTAGCTGGCGCTCGCTGGCGCCGGTTGGCCGAGGAGAGTCGTCGCTGTCTGGCTGCCTTGGATGCCGGAGAGATTCGGTATTTCACGAACCGCTTCGCACCCCAAGACAAATGGCGGATCCTGTCGCACTTTCTCGACCAAGCCTCGTACTTCGATATCGAAACGGTCGGTCTTGAACATGACGCGGCGATCACCGTCATCAGCTGCTGGCACGACGGGCGACTGTACAACTTTGTGGAACACGAGAATCTGGACGAGTTTCTGGAGCTGTTGGACGAGATCCGTTTGCTGGTCTCCTTCAACGGCAGTTCGTTTGATGTCCCGCGGATCTTGGACACCTTTCATATCCCTGAATTGCCTTGTGCCCATTTGGACATGCGCTGGACCTGTTTTCATCAGGGATTGATCGGTGGCCTCAAGGAGATTGCCGACCGCGCGGGGATCATACGACCCGAGGACCTGCAATCCGCGGATGGCGAATTAGCTGTGCGGCTGTGGTCCGCTTGGCGGAATTGTCAGAACGGCGCAGCCCGCCAGCTGCTGATCCGCTATTGCGCCTCGGATGTGCTGATGTTGGTCATGCTGGCACATCAGCAGGCCGGTCGCGACGACATGTCGCAGGACAAACTATGGTCGCACCTGCCCGCCGCGCCGACGACCGCCCTGGGAACCAAATCCAGCTCCGCCGCCCACCAATCACCAGACGCCACGTTTGGCGCTGCATTTGAAAGCCAATTCGGCGATGGCAGTCCCAAGCTTCTGCGCGCGCGACGCGTGCAGCCCTCGCCATAAAGACGGTGCTGACGGTCAAACCGATGATTGAAATCAGTAACACTGCCGTTACGGCGGCAACGATAGGTCTGTGCCGCCTTGACCATTTCACCACCCGATCGAGAAGTGTCGGGCGACGGGCAACGATGGGGCGATCTTGGATGAAACAGAGCAAATCCTCGGCAAAGTTTTGCGGCGTCTCGTAACGCTCAGCGAGATTCTTTTCCAGTAACTTCAGGACGATCGTCTCCAAGTCGGCGGGAATCGCACGATCGAGATGTCTTGGTATCGTTGGATCTTCAAAGGCGATCTTGCGAGACAGCGCCTGTCGATCGTGAGCGGGAAAGGCGGGCTGCAACGTCAGCAGTTCGTACAGTGTCGCTCCCAGCGAGTAGACGTCCGTCCGATGATCGACAGGCACACCTTTCGCTTGCTCGGGGCTCATGTAGCGTAGCGTACCTACGACGTCGCCCGTCATCGTCAGTGCGGCCGCGTTTTCGATGTGGGCCAGTCCGAAGTCCGTGACCCACAGCTTTCCATTGGCTTCCAGGATCAAATTCGACGGTTTGATGTCACGGTGGATCACGCCCTGCTGATGAGCATGTTCCAACGCCTCGGCAACTTGACGAACCAGATCGGCGACGGAGCGAAAGTAGGCCCGGCTCTTTGTCGATGCTTTCGTCGAGAAGGATGTCAGCAGCAGCGTATCTTCGGAAATCGTCTCGAAGGGCCGTTCGAGTGCCCTGCCGTCGTTTGCGGTCTGCTCGGACCCTGCTGGCAGCCGAGACGTCGAATTATCCTGGTTTCGAGGCGTCTCCACAGCGTCGGCCACGACAGAATCTCGCGGAGAACTGTGCCTCAGCGCAACGATCATCTCCGACAGCGTTCGTCCGTCGATGAATCGCATGGCGTATAAATGCACGCCGCCGTCGCAACCGACTCTGAACACATCGACAATATGCGGATGGTCCAATTGGGCGACAGCTTGCGCTTCGTTCTTAAATCGCTGAATCTGCCGTTGATCCAGCATTACCGCAAACGGCACAACCTTGAGAGCGGCTCGTCGACCCAGCGAACGATGCGTAGCCTCGTACACCACGCCCATTCCACCGCGCCCGACCTCGCGAATGATCTGATAATCCCCCAAAGTGCCCTGCAGCGGACCGGCGTCTGACACTGGATGCGAAGCCGAAAGGGTGTATTCCTCCGAGTGTCCGAGATCGGCAAACAGTTCTAACGAGGGAAGCACCTTCAGCAGCCGCTCGGCGTAATCGGGATGCTCGCGGGCGTAAACCTCCAGATCAACGGGTTCACCCGCCTGGAGCTTGTTGGTGATCTCCTCGATCAGGTCAAAGAGGACTTCTTCGCGTGCGTTTGTCTCATTCACAACTCTGACCCAAATTGTTCCTACTGCTCGTCGCTCAACAGTTCGCGTATTTTTTCAAGAGCACGAAAATGGCGTGACTTCACGGTTCCCTCGGGATCCCCAGAGCGGCGGCAATCTCTGTGATCGACAGCCGCTCTAATTGTCGCATGACCAACACCTCGCGGTATACCGTGGGTAAGCCTGCCAACGCTACTTGAATGCGACAACGAAGCTCTTGCCGCATGGCCCCTGACTGGGACTGAGGCCGCGCGCCATCAGCTGGTCAGCCAACCGGTTCGCCGAGTGATCGGACAACGCCATCTCCCAATCTTCTTCACGGGTGACGGAGCGTTTACTGGCTTGAACATGTCTGCGGTGAAGATCGACCAACCGATTCCAAGCGATCTGTCGAAGCCAGGGATAGAAGGGAATCGGTTTCTGTTGCAGATAACCAGACAGTTTGCCGTAGGCGATCATGAGTGTTTCCTGGACAACATCCGACGGATCAACGCGTGCAACGAGCCGCGGGTCCAAATGGACTGCCACCATCTTCCGCAACCGACCGCGATGTCGATCCATCAGCCGCCGCTCGGCGGATTTGTTGCCGTCGGAGGCCAGACGGACCAGCTCCTCGGTTTCCGTGTCTTGCTCACTCATGGTGCTTAGGATAACTAATTGACCGCACCTGAATGGTGACGGGGTCGGGAGTCTTTTTCGGCGATCGGAGTCCTGCCGCTCGTAGATCGTTGGCCGAAAAAGACTCCCGACCCTTCCTGACCAAGGCACTGTTGAACTCGTCGCAAGTCCCAGCCACAATAGCGTCGTCCGCTATTGGTCGTGCAACTCAAGCCTGGTCGTGCGACTCAAGTCCGCTGCGGCGTTGAGTGTTTCCGGTTTCCTGGGAGGTGCAGCTCGTGGCACAATTCGATCGTGGAGTGAAGGCGTTGTTATCGTTTGTGATCTGTTTCATGATCGCCAGCGGAATACTGAAGACAGCGGACGGTGCAGTCGCCAAGACGAAGCGACCACCCAATGTTGTCGTGATTTTCATCGATGACATGGGGTATGCCGACATTGGTCCGTTTGGTGCCCAGGGGTACGAGACTCCAAATCTCGATCGAATGGCGCGTGAAGGCCGAAAGTTCACCGATTTCTATGTGACCCAGGCTGTCTGTTCCGCCTCGCGGGCTGGACTGCTGACCGGTTGCTACAACGTTCGTGTCGGCATCTTGGGCGCGCTCGGTCCAAAATCACGCAATGGCATCAATGAAAGCGAAGTGACGATCGCAGAGATTTGCAAGCAACAAGCGTATGCAACTGCCTGCTATGGCAAGTGGCATCTTGGACACCACAAGAAGTTCTTGCCGTTGCAGCACGGATTCGATGACTATTTTGGACTTCCTTATTCGAACGATATGTGGCCGTTCCATCCTGCCGTCCTGAACCTACCCATGGATCAGCGGCTCAAGCGGTGGCCACACTTGCCGCTGATCGATAACAACCAGGTCGTCAACGCTCAGGTCTCAGGTAAGGATCAGGAGCAACTTACCACACAGTACACCGAGCGCGCCGTCGATTTCATTGAAACCAACAAGGACAAGCCCTTCTTCTTGTACGTGCCACACAGCATGGTGCATGTGCCCTTGTATGTGTCAGACAAATTCAAAGGAAAGAGCGAGCGAGGGTTGTTTGGCGATGTTGTAATGGAAGTCGATTGGTCCGTGGGAAAGATCCTTGACGCGCTGCGAAGGCACAAACTGGACGACAATACGCTGGTGGTGTTCACGGCCGACAACGGCCCGTGGCTTAGCTATGGCGACCATGCGGGCGCCGCGACGCCGTTGCGAGAAGGTAAGGGAACGATGTTTGACGGCGGTTGTCGCGAACCCACGGTGATGTGGTGGCCTGGTACCATTCCCGCCGGAACGGTCTGCCGGGAACCCGCGATGACCATCGATATCTTGCCCACGGTGGCTCAACTTGTTGGTGCTACATTGCCGGAACACAAGATCGATGGCAAGAATATTTGGCCCTTGATTGTCGGTGACGACGGGGCAAAAAGTCCGCACGAAGCCTACTATTTCTACTACAGTCGTGAACTGCAGGCGGTCCGGATGGGCAAGTGGAAGCTGCATTTTCCGCATGGCTATCGGACGATGGCTGGCAGGCCGGGTGGAGCCGGCGGAATTCCAACGAAATACAGTCAGGCGCGAACGGGCCTTGAACTGTATGATCTTGACGCAGACGTCGGCGAAACGACGAATGTCGCCACTCAACATCCAGAGATCGTCAAGCGGCTACAGCAACTCGGCGAAAAGATGCGGGACGAACTGGGCGATTCGCGCACCAAACGTCAAGGGAAAGGCGTTCGACCCGCTGGTCAGGTCGCAGGCTAGTGGTGCGTCAAGACTAAGAATTAGGGTTGTCGGGCCTGATTGTCGTGGTTCGCTCCGCGAACCAAACGTATTGTTCGCGATCAAGGACTATCTCGCCGGGCGACCATTCTTCTTCAACCCTAAATCAAGAATTGACAAAGCACTAGGCACTATGCCGTTTTCAGGTGTTGGCCGACCCCGTCACCCCTGTTCCGCTATGCTTGTTCGCGGCCCACAAAGTACTCAATGCGTGGAAATCAACCCCCGTCACGCTCGCCGGCGAGCTTCCTTGCGGCGATCGGTCTCTTTGAGCAACACTTTCCGCAAGCGAATCTGCGTGGGCGTAATCTCCACCAATTCGTCTTCTTCGATATACTCCAAGGCGGCTTCCAACGACATTTTGCGTGGTGGCTTGAGGAGAATGTTGTCGTCGTTGCCTGAAGCTCGCATGTTGGTGAGCTTCTTTTCTTTCGTCGGGTTCACGTCCATGTCGTTGTCACGAACATTCTCGCCGACGATCATCCCTTCGTAGACTTCGTCGCCAGGGCCCACAAACAGGTCGGCTCGCTGCTGGAGTCCGTCCAGCCCAAATGCGACCGCTTTGCCGCTTACCATGGAGACCATAACGCCGTTGGTGCGTCGCGGGATGTCACCTTCAAGCGGCGCGTACTTGGCAAAGCGATGATGAATGATGGCTGTGCCCTGGGTGGCATTGAGCAACCGTGTCCGCAGCCCGATCAGGCCTCGTGCAGGAATCAGAAATGCGGCAAACGTAAAGTCGCCACGCGTATTCATCTGTTCCAATGCCCCACGTCGCTCGCCAACAAGCTCCATGATGGGACCGAGTTTGTCGGTAGGGACTTCAATCACCAGGGACTCGAACGGCTCCTCATTCACGCCGTCGTTTTCGCGAACGATGACGCGTGGTTTTCCGACCGACAGTTCAAACCCCTCGCGGCGCATCGTTTCGATCAGCACGGACAAATGGAGTACACCGCGACCAGCGACCGCCAAAGCATCGCTGCCCGGTACGGGCCGGACTCGGAGTGCCACGTTGCGGTCCAGTTCCTTCATCAGACGATTCTTCAACTGCCGCGTCGTGACGTATTTGCCTTCGCGGCCAACCAACGTTGACGTGTTGATGCTGAAGATCATTTCCAACGTCGGCTCGTCGACGCTCAGCCGCGCCAACGGTTCTGGCTGCTGAGTATCGCAAACCGTGTCTCCGATTTCTGCTTCTTCCAAACCAACAATGGCAACGACTTCGCCCGCCTTAGCCGTGTCAACGTCCCGCCGCCCAAGGTTCTCGAAGATCTGTAGAGAACTAATGGTGGCGGGTTCGAACTGGTTGTCAGGTTTGCTGAGCAAGACCTTCTGGCCTTGACGCAGTTCTCCGGACTGAATGCGCCCGATTGCAATCCGTCCAACATATTCTGACCAATCCAGCGTCGTGATGAGCATTTGCGGAGGCGCGTCAAGCGTGACGTCGGGCCCGGGCACGTTCTTTAGCACCATCTCCAGAAGTGGTGCCATCGAGTCCGTTTTGACTGTGGGGTCATGTGTGGCGTAGCCATCTTTGCCGCTGGCGAAAAGGTAGGGGAAATCGTCCAAATTGTGTTCGGTACCCAATTCCATCAATAACTCAAAGGTGGTATCCAACGTCTCCATTGGTTGGGCGTCACCACGATCAATCTTGTTGACGACGACGATTGGCGTGAGACCGAATTCGAGTGCTTTTGAGAGCACAAAGCGAGTCTGAGGCAAGGGGCCTTCGGCCGCGTCCACCAACAACAAGGCTCCGTCCGCCATCCGAATCACCCGCTCGACCTCACCCCCAAAGTCAGCATGGCCCGGTGTATCGATGACGTTGATTTTGATCCCCTTGTACGGGATCGCGATATTCTTGGCCAGAATCGTGATTCCTCGCTCGCGTTCAATCTCGTTGGAATCCAGGATGCACTCACCCTGCAGTTGGTTGTCTCGAAACTGGCCGCTCTGGCGAAGCAAGCAATCGACCAAGGTCGTTTTGCCATGGTCAACATGGGCGATGATAACAAGGTTGCGGATGTCCTGGCGACGCATTCGTGTCTCTACTGGGCGGGAGTGATGAGGGGCAAAGCTAGTTATCCTATCAAGGATCCCCGTTGCCGCGTAAGGCCAAACCCGTTGCCCCATTAGGCCAAACCAGACGCTGGGCATGGTACATTGCGTACCGAATCACAAGCGTAGCTTATCAAACGGACCCCGGCGTCGCCGATGGAAGAACGCCGTGGGGCAAGCTAGAATCGGATAGACTCACCGATCGTTCACACTGATCGTCGCATCAGGAAAGCGGCTTGCCGCCGTTTTTTCCATGAAAATCAGCTCGATTCCACAGATCTATCGCAATGTCAGACGGGGGACCGAGATCATTTCGGTGCTCAGCCGGTATGGTCTGGCCGATTGGATCAGCCGCTTCAATCTGGACTTTGTCAAAGACCAATTGAAGGCCCGAGATGGCGAAGCCATTGCCCGACATCCGCGCGAGGCTCGGATTCGGATGGCACTGACTGATTTGGGGCCCACTTTCATCAAGCTCGGGCAGCTGCTTAGCACGCGGCCCGACCTGGTTGGCCGAGAGCAAGCCAATGAACTCTCGAAGCTGCAATCCGATGTGCCCGCTGACCCGCCCGAGGCTATCCGCCGTATTGTGGAAGCCGAGCTAGGACAGCCCATTGACGAACTGTTTGCCGAATTCTGCGACGAGCCGATTGCCTCGGCATCGATTGGTCAAGTCCATTCGGCGCGTTTACGTTCGGGCGAACAGGTGGTCGTCAAAGTCCAACACGATAAGATCGAAAAAACCGTCCGCGAAGACCTCGAGGTGCTGGCGGGGCTGGCCCAGTTGGCCGAGAGCATTCCTGAATTCAAACGCTATCGACCTGCGACAACTGTCGCGGAAATGGCCAGGACGTTGCGACGCGAATTGGACTTCGGTCGCGAGGAACGCAACTTGTTGCAGTTTGCAGGGCAGTTTCACAATATTCACAAGGTGCGAATCCCCAAACCGATCGAAGAGCTCTGTACGCCACGCGTGATTACCATGGAGCAGCTGGATGGCGTCAAGCTTGAGGATCCGCGGCAACTGGTCGCTCAAGGCCTCGACCTGAATGTTGTCGCACACCGCATCGCGGAACTGTATCTGGAGATGATCTTCTCCCACGGCCACTTTCACGCCGATCCCCATCCAGGGAATATTATGGTTTTGCCGGGCAACGTGATTGGACTTCTAGACTTCGGCATGGTTGGGAGGATTGGAGAGCGGTTGCGTGAGGATATCGAAGAGATGCTGTTTGCCATTGTTGGTCAAGATGTGACGATTCTCACAGCATTGATTAAGAAGGTCGGCACACCGCCGCCCGAACTGGACGAAGGGGCATTGGCCATTGATATCGCGGACTTCGTTGGGCACTACGCCACGCAGTCGCTGGATCATTTCGATCTCGGTGGTGCGCTCAGTGATATGTTCGATATCATTCACCGATTCGGCGTAACGCTGCCACCGCAGGTCAGTATTCTGATCAAAGCGCTGGTCACATTGGAAGGAACAACCAATCAGCTGAATCCCAACTTCAGCCTCATGGAGGTGCTGCAGCCGTTTCATCGCAAGATGGTGCTAAAGCGCCTGTCGCCATCGCGCCAAGTCAAGAAAATGCGGCGGATGTACTTCGAAGTCGAGCAGCTGGCCGAAATCCTCCCGCGCCGCATCACCGAGATCCTCGCCCAGATCCAGGCAGGAAAATTCGACGTCCATCTCGACCATCGTAGATTAGGACCATCGGTAAACCGGTTGGTCTTGGCGATGATGGCCAGTTCGCTGTTCCTGGGGTCGGCACTACTGCTGAGCCAACAAGTACCGCCGGTGCTGTTTCCAGAGAGTACCTATATCGGCGGACTGCACAAGATCTCGCTGTTGGGCCTGACGGGCTGCATCGTGAGCATCATGGTTGGGCTCAGGCTGCTGCTGGCGATTGCGAAATCGGGGCGGCTGGATCGCCCAGACTGAGGTGCGCAGCGAGCCCGGCGGACTCCGAATCGGGGGATTCGACCGACTCTTGTTCCGTGGCCGTTGGACGGCTTTCATTGAGCAAGAACTCGATCTGCTCATTTAGCTCGTCGAGCCTTGCGAGGACATCGTTCTGGCGGGAATCAATGTCTTCCATCACGTTTTGGGATTCAGATGTGGAGGGCATAAATCTGCTAGAGAGGGGTCGAACGGTTCTGCGGCGACAATCCTGTCTGATTGCATCGGTTGTTTCGCGGAAAAGGCTTGCCATGTCGAGGCGATTGCCGGTTATTCCGGTTAGCCCAAATCTAAGGAAACGACGTTGGCAATCGGCGATGAAACCCATGGTTCGGCCTAGTGTCACGGTCAGGAGACCGTGCCACAACACCGTGAGCTGGTTCCACGCCACACGTTGTGGGCTGGTCTCCCGACCAGCCCACGTCCGGCGGAGCCTTTTAGGGTCGCACGGCCGTAAGTCGTGGGTTTAAGACGCACTAAACACCTGCGCACAGCGTGCGGAAGTGACCAGGGGAGACTACAAACAGGCTCACAGGACGGTCTTGTGCATCCCTGCAACAAACGCTCGGATCTCGTCACGCACGCGCCGGTAAGGCGCTAACGCCTCGTCTTCGGTTGCCGCATTCCGCGCAAAACTTGGCGGATCATCGAACCCGACGTGCACGATTCGCGGCGTGCCGGCCAACACGGGGCAATGTTCGTCCGCATGGCCGCATACCGTTATCACCAGGTCGAAAGCTGGTTGACTCGGATTGTCGTTTTCCAAGTCTGCGACGGTCTGTGACTTTTGGCCAGTGATGTCGATCCCCGCTTCGTCCATAACGCGTACGGCGTTTGGGTTAAGGCCGTGGGCTTCGATTCCCGCCGAAAACACCTCGAACTTGTCCGCCTGCAAAGCCCGCCCCCAGCCTTCCGCCATTTGGCTTCGACACGAATTCCCTGTGCACAGAAACAGGATTCGTTTCCTAGGCGACTCCGTATTTGGCGAGTCAGCGGGCAACTCGGCTGATGTCATCACCACTTCCTTGCTTTGGGCTTCGCTTCTGTGAGAAATTCTGGCTTGGCGTGGCCAGATGCGCTCCACGCATAATCGGTCGGAGTCGCACCAAGACGTTGTTGGCGTGATATCACAGGCTCCCATTTTTTTTAATTGTCATCACCCCGCAGGGCACGGACAACGGGTCGACTGTCGATGGCCCGATGAAACAGGTGGATTTTGGACCTTAACCGCGAAAATGGGTAAGTGGCGACAAGGCGATAAGTTGAGCTGAGTTTACTGGCAGTGGGAATTGTTCTCGATTTAACGTGTATGAGGGTCGATTGGATTAGTCAGGCAATTTCACTTGGGGGATATTTCCATGAAGACAAACTCGATTGCGTTTTGCACGGCGCTGATGGTTTCGCTTGTTGCGGTGCCGGCGCTGTTTGCTCAATACCCAGGCCAGTTTGGGCCTGCGTACGGTCAACCGATCAGTGGCACGGGTCAGATGCCCATGCTGGGACAGATGGCCAGCCCCGTCATGCAGGCGGCACCGGTTGGCACGTCGATGCTACCTATGATGGCACAGCCGATGTATCAGCAGGTTCCGCAGGGATACGCTGTTGTGCCGGCATCCTACGACACGCTACTTGGCGACGAGGTTGGAGGCAAGAAAGGCGGTGGGGGTAAAGGCAAATGTGGCGGCAAGTGCGGTAGCCCATGCCTCTCGGGCGGCTACTCGTGCCACATGACCTTTTACGGCGAATTCCTTTACCTCCGCGTACGGGATGCGGAAGTGGCCTTTGCCGTTCCAATCGATGGCCCCATCACGGCTCCTCCGACGCCACGCGTCGAAGTTGGTCCGGTCGCGGTGGCCGACATGGACTATCAGCCGGGCTATCGAGCGGGCCTGGCGATCAGTGCCAACGAATGCACTCAGTTCACAGCAGAGTACTCGATGTTTGAATCGGGCACGACAGAGCATTCCTCTGCGAACGCGCCGTTCGTGTTGGACTCGCTCGTGCAGCATCCGAGCGTGCAAAACGTTGGAGCCGACTTTCGTTTGGCAACTGGTCAATACGACATCAGCTTCGACATGGTTGACGTGGCGATGCACCGCTTGCTGGACTACTCGTGTTCGCACCAGTTTGGTTACTCGTTGGGTATTCGATATGCTCAGCACGAGCAGAATTTTGAGGCTGACTTCTCCGTTACAGGCACAGAGAATGTGACGACGGACATCGACTTCTACGGTGTCGGTGTGCGAGGCGGACTGGAATTTGAACAATACGTCGGTTGCCGGACGCTGGTGTACGCCAAGGGCTATGGCAGTATCATGCCCGGCGAATTCCGCGCCAGCTATTTGCAGTCGCAAAGCTTTGACGCACGTGTGGTCAACACCACCTGGAAGGCCGGCCGTGTAATGACAATGTGGGACCTGGAGCTCGGCTTAGGGTTCAGCAGCAAGTGCAAGAATTACCGCCTCACGACGGGATACGTTTTCAGCGCTTGGACCAATATGCTGCAGACCGACGAGTGGATTCGTGGAGTTCACCGTAATGACTTCATCGGCATGGAAGACACGACCACGCTCGACGGGTTGGTCGCGCGCTTCGAGGCACGCTACTAGAGTCGCTTCGCTAGGGTCTTTACGGACCTGAGTGAGAATTGTCACCGAGCCAGCCTTTCGGGCTGGCTCGGTTTAGTTATTTCTTGGCGAGAAAGAGGCGACCCCTACAAGCAACCGCCCACGAGCGCAATGCCGAGCGATTGCCGCCAGCGGTCTGTCGCGGCTCAGTCATCTTGCCGTGGGTTCGTTCTCAGATAGCGTTCCAGCGCCAGCCCCAATTGTCGACCGACGGTCTCATAGCCACCGATCGTGCTACTGGGTGAATTCCATGCAGTTTCCAGTGTGACTGCAACGACATGTCCGCGAGTGTTGAGAGACACCCAGTTTTTACTGATTCGGCGCCATTCTTTGTCATAATTGGGGCCTGATTCGCGACTCTCACCTGCGAAGGCAAGCGGACCAGTGATTTCGGCCTGCGCCGTTGCCAGCAGTCGCTGAAGATTTCGTCGCCCTTTGTCCGTCAGTAGCTCGCGCGGTGTGACAAAAAAGAAGGGCGCGTCGTCTCGTGGCCCTGGATTGTGAAGGTCGATGAATACATCAAAACGACCGTCGCGATCCAGCCCGCGAATCTCTGCGATGGCGGCGCGTACGGCCGGCCAATGCGGTGCATCGCTCCAATCGCGATTATGATCATGCGGCGCCTGGTTCTTGCCGCCCGCACCCAAAAGGACATTGTCGACATCCATGATCGGAACGATGACCAATTGTGACATCGACCGGAGTGATTCGGCGCGCGGGTCATCCGATGCCAACCAGTTGATCAACCCTTTGCAGACCCAGCTCGAACCCGCCTCCCAGGCATGTTGCCGGGCCTGAATCCAGATTGTATAAGGTCGACCGTTTATCGGTTGTGGTGTGGGTGGCGATTCCGATGAACGTGCGGCACCCGCTGGCTTGGCACCCACGCGAATCGCTGGAATCACCTGACCACCTCGTGTGCGGACAAGGTCGATCTTCCTTGTTTGTGGAATCCGCCCGGAGGCCCATTCGGTTAGCGCGTTGGCATCAGCGACGGTGAAGGGCGGCCCCCAGGCGAACCAAGCTTCGGAGGCATCAATCCGCTGTCGATAGACGATTCGATCTTTGTCTTGGGTACCACGATTGGTCTGGCACCAATTCTGATTATCCAGGCTATAGGCAGCTTGCGCAGGCGTTGCCCAAGGTGCCTTGCCTACGTCAAGCGTCACGGTCTCGCCGGCGCGAATTCCAGTTACCTTGACATACCACCAGCACGCCCAGCCTCGCTGTTTGTGCTCGGTCGGCGACATTCGGATGGTGCGAGTTCGCTGATCAATACTCTCGATTCGGCCGTTTCCATTGGCAAAGTCTGCGTCAACAACCAATGTTGGCTGGTCGGTTGTCGTGTCGATTTCATTGTCCCCTCTCAACATCGCGGCCGTAGCTACCAGCTGTAAGGTGGCAATCGTGAGGCCGACCAACCAGCTACCGAACGACTTGGATTGCCGAGGTGACGGTCGAACTGTGGGGCAAAGGTTTGTGTGTCTCGACATGCGTTCCTCGATTGCGAAATTGGGACAACAACTGATTGACGGTGCGTCACAGTCTAAGTTTGGGGTTGCTTCAGTGGCGTTAGCTTCCAGCTTGCGATTGACTGACGCGAAACTCAAGGCAAGCAGGATGCTTACCCCGCTTCTTAGCTCAGACAAGGCACGAGTGGGCATGGACACGTTCAATATTGACGCAAAATCGCCCAAAATGCTAGACTTCGCCTGTCGTGCTTCGAGGTGTGTCGAGGCCGACTTCACGGACGTTAGATTAGCGAGACCGCACCGATGGCAGGAACGCTGGGAATCGTCGAGGTCGGAACAACTTTCATGGGGCCCCTTTCCCTTGGGCTGATGTCGCGACGTTTGGGCGGCAAGCCGTTGTTGGAATGGGTCGTTCGCCGCGTCACCGAGTCGCTGTTGCTGGATCGCGTCATTGTGGTCGTTGATCCCGCAATGGAAGACACGGTTCGAACACTCACGCCCCAAGATATTTCCGTCTTTGTCAGCAGGCAGCCGGACATGTTGGGCCGCTTTGCTGCCGCGGCTCGCGAGTACGATGTGCATCAGTTGGTTCGTGTCGGACTCGATAACCCGTTTGTCGATCCCGCGCTGATTGACCGGCTGGTCTGCACGGCGAACACTCACCCGGGGTGTGACTACATTGGCTATTACTCGCACGATGGCCAGCCAGCCGCGCAGTCGAGGTTGGGAGTCTTCGCCGAATGGGCGCGGGCCGACGCGATTTTCAAGGCCGAAGCTCTAGCGGACATTGACGTCGATCGCCAGCAGGCAACTCGCTATCTGTATTCCCACCCTGAACTGTTTCAGTTGCGACTGATTCCCGTGCCTGCACAACTTGATCGACAAGATGTTCGCTTGTCGATCGGCGGTGAAGAGGATTGGGAAAACGCGCAGTTGATCCTCGACGCGTTGGGACCGGAAAACCTTGCCTGGCAGAAGATTGCCGGACTATTGGATTCGCAGCCGCGAATTCGCCATCACATGGCAGTGCTGAACGGTGTGGGAGAAGAGTAACTCAGCTCAGAAAGTCACCAAGACTCAATAGCGTGGAGACGTTTCGTTTTTTGGCTCAAAAGGATGTTGAGCATGACCGACGAGGGATGGAATGGAATCCGTCTCGAATTAGCGGCGATTGAACTCGGTGGCCCCGAACATCGCCGCTCAAGCCACGTACAATTGGGTTGTGAAATCCAAGGTGTGGTGTTCGACGATTCTGCGTGGCGGCGTTGGTTGTGGCAGCTTGCCACGCGGATGGGGCTGAGTTCCCATTACACGCCGTTTTTTCGGGTGTGGGAATGTGAATTTCAAGAGGACGTATGGTCCGGCCGGCTCGATCTGTGGGCCGCACTTAGTCAGTTCTTGCGTTCGGCCGGTATGTCTCGGCCCGATATCGACGAAGTGATTGCAGCCAGCCGTGCGAAGTTTCGTCGTTTCGACCAAGAAACGCGACCGTTTCCTGACGTCCGATCAACTGTCCGGCAACTGCACGCCAGCGGAATACAGATCGCCGTGATTGTGCGCGCTCGGTTGGGTGCGACGAGGATCCGCCAGCGGTTGGATCAGGTTGGAATTGGCAAACTTGTGACGCGTGTCCTTTCGCAACAGGGCGAAGCGGCACACATGGAATCGGCCGAGTGGTATCAAGCGACTTTGGAGGCCTTGCCAGGTCTCGCCCGCAACTGGGCATTCGTGGGCCGGCAGCAGGCCGATTTGGACGTAGCCCACGGCCTGGGGCTGCTGACGGTGGCCCTGAACCATGACGCCGACGCGGCGGCGGACATCTACATCGAGCAATTCTCGCAGCTTGGCCAGCTATTGCAGCGGCAAGGATCAGCTGAAACGGCGTACTCATCGGCAAAAGCTGCCTAATTGGCAAAGTCGGCCTAAAGATCCAGGCTGCAATTCGCCGAACTGATAGGTGCTGGGAGAATTCGTCCCCCGCCACGCTCCTCTCTTTTCCTTAGGACGGCCTCGATGAAACGCATGATGTCGCTGCTCGCAATCAGTTTAATCTCGACCAACGCTGGATGCACGCTCTGCTCTGACTGCGACGACTATAGCTATGGCGCGTTCGGGGGGCGCTGGGAACGATCCGATCTGAACTACGGTCGAGTGGGTTCCGCGTTTTCACCGGAGGGGTCTATTATCTCTGACGGGGAATTGATTGACCCGCATAAGCTGGAGTCGATGGCTCCGGATGTCGCAGCGCCAGATGCAGAGGTCGTCCCACCACCGTCGGATGACGAACCACCTTCTTCCGATGCGGAAGAAGACTCGCTGCTGGATACCTAGGCGACGGGCAGATGGAAACTTGACTGAGTGACTCGTTGTGTGACCTCGTTGTGGGTTGGCCTCCCGACCAGCCCACCTTCGGCACAGCCTTTCAGGGTCGAATGGCCCGTAGGCCATGGGTCTAAGACGGACTAATGCCCCTCCATCCGGACGCAGACGCCTACCGACAGTAGGCGTTCGGCGATTCTCCTGACGAAATTCGCCACACGGATCGGGAATCGGCATTGAAGTTGCCTCGGCGACGGTTCGCCACACGCGATTTCGGCACACTTTCAAAACCGTCGCCACATTCAGCACGCTTCTTTCGAGCCTCCAAATTGGTGGTCTGGCCGGGAAACGCTTTTCATCGCTCTGCCACTGCGTTACGGTTATCACTTCTTACTGTAGTTTTGGAATCGCCGTTGGCGGTTCCTTCACGCTTGTATCCAGACAGGTTAGAGCAAACTCCATGGCAGACGACCAAGACTCGATCGAGTCCGAACGGAACGAACAACCGTCATCGGACGCAGGTACCGACTCTGTCATCATGATCGAAGCGCCCCCAACGAAGATTGGTGGTATCTTGCGGCGACTCGGTCCCGGTTTGATCATTGCCGGTTCGATCGTCGGATCCGGCGAGTTGATTGCGACGACCACGACCGGTGCGAAAGCGGGGTTTTGGTTGCTGTGGCTGATCCTGATTGGCTGTGTGATCAAAGTGTTCGTGCAGGTCGAGATGGGACGCTATACCCTGGTCACCGGAAAGACGACGATGGACGGACTGGCAGAAGTTCCAGGTCCTCACATCAAGGGACATGGCAACTGGTTGATCTGGTTTTGGGCGTTGGTGTTCTTGGCCACGATTGGCCAGGTTGGCGGCATTGTCGGCGGCGTAGGTCAGGCCCTTCAGATTAGTGTGCCGATTACTGAAAGTGGACGTCAGTTCAATGCCCAGGTCGATGTGGAAACTCAGTACACCGTTTCCGTAGGCGAATTGGGGTTGGCTGAAAAACGGGCTATCGCGGGCGATGCGGCTGGCCAGGCGCGGGCGGCGGAACTCAAACCGATCATCGAACAGCTCGCAAGAACATTCATCGCCGAACGTTTGGCGGTTGCCGATCAGCAAGTCGCCGACCTGCGGACGAAAGCCAGTCAAGATAAAGCCGCCGCCAAACAGCTCGTGGTCACGGACATGGCCTACATCATTGTCAAGAACCGACTCGCCGTGACGGCCCGGCCCGAAGAACTGTTCTCCAAGCAGGGCGATGATTTGTCAGACGCGGAAGATGCGTTGAAGGATGCCGTTGCGACGCTGGGGCGACGCAGTTCGCGAGATGACGAAATCTGGGCGCTGATCACGGCGATCGTCACAGCCGCCATCTTGGTGGTCGGTCGCTACGGGCTCATTCAGTCGTTCTCGACGGCGATGGTCGTCTCGTTTACGTTTATCACGATCGTCAATCTGTTCATGTTGCAGAACAATGCCTATTGGGCGGTCGGTGCCGGAGACATTTTGGACGGGATGAGTTTTCGGTTGCCACCGCCTTCCGCGGCGGCCGTCGGTGCAACGGGTATCGCGACCGCCCTGGCAACGTTCGGGATCATCGGAGTCGGTGCGAACGAATTGATTTCGTATCCGTACTGGTGCTTGGAAAAAGGTTACGCCAGGTTTACTGGGCCACGTAACGACACCGATCAGTGGGCAGTTCGAGCACGCGGCTGGATGCGCGTGATGCGTTGGGATGCCTGGTGTTCGATGGTGATCTACACGTTCGCAACGCTGGCGTTTTATCTGCTCGGCGCAGCCATCCTCTCGCGAACCGGCTTGATCCCCGCCGCGGACGAGATGATTCGCACATTGGGTGTGATGTACGAGCCCGTGTTTGGATCGATCGCGCGATGGATTTTTCTGTTTGGCGCATTCGCGGTGCTGTATTCGACGTTCTTCGTCGCGACCGCCAGTTTGGCACGCGTCGTGCCAGACGGGATGCGCGTCATTGGCATCGGTCCAACAACCGAGGCCTCATATCAAAACTGGGTTCGAGGCTTCAGTGCCTTGTTCCCGTTCCTCTGCGTGTTAGCTTATAGTGTTTTTCAACAGCCTGTGGAATTGGTGTTGCTCGGTGGCATAATGCAGGGTGTTATGTTGCCGATGCTGGCTGCTGCTGCTTTGTTCTTCCGCTACAAACGCAACGATTCGCGAATCACACCCAAGTTTCTGTGGGATGCGTTCCTGTGGCTCTCGGCAATCGGCATGTTGATTACCGGTGTATGGGGAGCATGGACCGCATGCGGCAAGCTGTTACCCCACCTAACGGCGCTCGTCGGCATGTAATCGTTGTCGCGTTACCGTTGGTGACGTTTGTCGAGTGTTACGATCTCAGAGAAGTCAAGAAGGCGAGCAAGTCGGCCAGTTGTTGGGCGGTCATGTCCTGCCACATCAATTCCGGCATCAATGATTTCTGTTGAGGCGCCAACAGTTCAATCTCGTCCGTGGTGAAGCGCAGTTCTTTCACTTGGGCATCTTTGAGCACCACTTCGTCCTGATCTTTTTTCAGCAGTAACCCGGTAAATACACGGCCATCGGTCGTCTCGACCAGATGCGTCATGAACTTGGGGTCGATGTCCTTCGAAGGCTTCAAGATGCTGTCGAGTAGCTGCTCGCGTGAGTACTTTTTGCCGACGCCGTCCAGGTCCGGTCCCAGCGATTGACCTTGCGTACCTAAGCGATGACAGTTACGGCATTGCAGCGAACTGCCCGTCAAGAATCGTGCCCGTCCCTCGGCAGCACGACCTTTCAACTTCAAGACGGCTTCGATGTCGAAATCACGACCAAGCCGTTTGACGCGTTGGTCCTCGGGAAGAAACCGTTCGAACAGATCGCGGATCTGCGGGTCCGGCTGTTCCGTGGCCTGGCGAAGCGATTCCGCCACGACCTCATCAGACAAACCGCCGCGCGCGATCGCCTGTGACAACACCATGGCAGAGGAGGTGCCGGTCAAGAGTCGAGTAATCGCTGAGGTGTCCGCCACGCTACCACGATTCTCCAGTGCGCCGAGGCTCTTCGCTGCAGCATTCCTCGACGATGTGACCGAGGGACGAATGGCGGGCTCGACGTCAAGCTCGCCAATCCAGTCCTGGATCAGCTGCAAGCCGCGTTGGTCAACGATGGACGATCCAATATACGGCATGCGGCCGCGACCGGTCTTCGCCATCCGGTAGAGCAGCACGCTGCGATATGGATCGCCAGAGGCGACAACTTGAGCCGCATGGATTCCAAACGTGCCCTGAGTCGGTCGCTGGTGCAGCAGGTTCGTCTTCGCAAGTGGCAGCTGAACTTGAACGTCCATCGCAGCAGTACCCCCACCGCCACGTCGATGGCAATGAGCGCAATTGACGTGCAGATACGCTCGGGCTCGTTGCTCCAACGTAGCCGTACTGTCGTGCGGATCAACGATCGTGGGGGGCGTGGACGGTAGCGGTTTGGCAAACAGCCCAATATGTGTCAGCGTACGCAGCTGATTGTCACGCGTCGCGGCGTAGTCTAAATCGCAATCGAGCTGCGATGGAGTGAAACCGTACACGGTTCCGCCTCGTGTGGTGTGACAAAGCAGGCACTCTGTCGAACTGGCGAAGTGCCAGGTTAGCTGCCGAAGTCCACCGCTCGCGTGCGCGTCACGAACCGAATAATCGCGATCGAAACCTGTGCGCACCCGCACCGCGTCGGTCTGCGCGTCATTCCAGGCGTACGTGTACGCCCGCCACGTGTCAACGTCGAAATGCAGGATCTGCGTCTCCAAACGCAGCGTGCGATTCGCGTCACCATCGACGGTGGGCAGCGAGATTGTCTTCATCAACACCGCGTCGTGTGGAAACTCCCAGCTACCTTTGATGAATCCGATCTGCACGTTGCTCGTTTCATAAGTGCCAAGCGATGTCAGTTCCGGCAAGGCGACAAACCGCTGGGCGACGGCACCGTCCATCCAAGGTTGGGCCTTGATGCGATACGGGACCACGCCGGGTGCCACCGAATGATCCGCAACCGATGCGAACAACCCGGTCTCACTCAGTTTCTCCGGAAAGCGACGGTTGACTTGGCTGGGCGGATTGGCCACCAGCCGGTGGAGTGTACCATCGTAGGCCACAACGTAAAGTTCGCCATCGTTGTCGATTCCAAAGCAGATGATCTGCAATGCCGTATCAACAAGTTCACGAGCCTTACTGCCCTCCTCTGCGGTTACCGGCACACTCCAGAGTTTTCCAGTTACGTAGTCTCCGTAGACGTATTGCCCAACAAGATCCGGAAGTCGCGTTCCACGATACACAAACCCACCGGTGATCGAGCGTGATTCAATGTGTGAATGAGCGACCGTGGGTGGTGACACTGGAGTTGGGCCGCGGGTCCGTTCACGATGAACGGCTTGTGGCCCTTCGACCAGACTCCAACCGTAGTTTGCCCCGCGCTGGACGCGATAGATCATCTCCCACAGTTCCCAACCGACATCGCCAACCCACAGAGAACCGGTTGGCGGATCAAAGCTCATTTTCCAAGGGTTGCGAAAACCGTATGCCCAAACTTCCGGCCGGGCACCGTCCAAGTCGACAAACGGATTGTCCGTGGGAATCGAATACGGATGGGCCGCCGTTGGATGATTCACGTCAATCCTGAGCACACTGGAACGCAGGTTGGAAACATCTTGTCCAGACAACAGTGGGTCTGGCGGAAACGCAGGGCCACCGTCTCCCGTCGAAATGTACAGAAACCCATCGGGGCCGAACTTCAAGCAACCGCCATTGTGGCCACCAGACCGCCAGGTGATCAGAATCTGCTCGCTATCCGCATCGATGGTCGGCGGGTCGGTATCGTGAACTCGAAAACAAGACACGCGAGTTCCATCCTCTTTGTCCTGGCCCATCGTGTAACAGAGGTAGCAAAGGCGGTTTTCAGCAAACTGTGGATGAAACGTCAGGCCGTACATGCGATCGCCGCCAGCGACATGGCCCTGCAGATCGAAGAACAACTCTTTCTCCCGTTTGCCATCAAGAAGAAGGTCGGGTCGAAATGAGTAGACTTGGCCAGCTAACTCCGCCACGAAAAGACGATCAGTCCGCGGCGCATTGGTTAGCACCACAGGGTCGGTAAACTGAACCGACGGAAACACGCGTTCCGTTCGATACGGCGCAGGTGGGTCCGGTGAACCGGTGATTCTCGAGGTCGTCCAAGCAACGCGTTGCTCGATCCCAAACGGAGCAGCTGTTTCGAGTGGCTCTGATTTCGCAACCAAAGGAGTTAGCACGACCACAATAGCAAAAGGCAAAGCCAGCCAACATGATGCAGACAATCGCATGGATATTTCCTACCAGTTAAGGGGTTTCTTCGACGGATCGATTATCGGCACCCGCTGGTTGCGTTGCAAGTTACGGGTCGTGCGGGCCGTGCAGCTTGTACACGCACCGCCAACCGGGTAACTTCGGGATCGCGTCCCAAACTGTTCCCTGTTTGACAAGAGGTTTTCCCGTCCATGAAGATCATTCGTTGTGAAGACACCTCGGGCGAAACACGTTATGGCTGCCAGCATCCCGATGGCACGGTCACGCGTATCGATGGCTGCCTGTTCGGCGACTTTGCAGACACAGGCGAACCACTGCAGATAAACAAATTGCTGGCCCCGGTCATCCCCACCGCGATCCTCTGTATTGGATTGAACTACCGCAAACACGCTGCCGAAGGAAATAATCCAATTCCTGATCACCCGGTCCTTTTCATGAAAATGCCCAGTGCGGTGCAGGACCCCGACGATGCAATCCTTTTGCCGACGCAGCTCGCCAGCACCAAAGTTGATTACGAATGCGAGCTGGCCGTCGTGATCGGTAAGGAGTGCAAAAACGCCACCAAAGAAAACGCACTCGATTATGTACTCGGCTACACCTGCGCTAACGATGTTAGTGCCCGCGACTGGCAGATCTCTTGGGGTGGCAGCCAGTGGTGTCGCGGCAAGACCTTCGCCACGTTCTGCCCGCTCGGTCCTGCCCTAGTGACGAAAGACGAGATTGCGAATCCCAACAATCTGGCAATCAAAACGGTGTTGAATGACGAAGTCATGCAGGACTGGAACACCGATGACATGATTTTTGATGTCCCGACACTCATCGAATTCCTCAGTGGCAGCAGCGTCCTGGCACCTGGCACGGTGATCCTGACCGGAACTCCACACGGCGTCGGTGCCGCCAGGAAGCCACCGGTCTTCTTGAAAGATGGCGACCGCGTCACAATCGAAATCGAGGGAATTGGTTCACTGACGAACCCTGTTCAAGACGAATCGTAATGACACGACATAAACGGAGTACACCACCGTCCTCCTGACAGATCCAAAGAACACATTCTCCTGCAACGAAAACCAAAACTGATGAAAATCTCCGCGAACGACTTGATCGAACTAGCACAGAGAATTTTTGCCGCTGCTGGCAGTTCGGAGGCGGAGGCGCTGTGCATTGCACGACATCTGGTCGAAGCCAATTTGGTCGGCCACGATTCGCATGGTGTGATTCGCATCATGACGTACGTCGGGTGGGCGCGCGAGGGTAATGTAGTTGCTAATCAAACGGTCGAGGTGGTGTTGGAGACGGACAACTTGGCGGTGCTGGACGGACGATCCGGTTTCGGGCAGAGCATCGGCGAACAGGCGGTTCAGATGGGAATCGATAAGGCGGCCGGTTCGGGTGTCTCGGTGATCGCTTTGCGCGACTCGGCCCATCTCGGTCGCATCGGCGACTGGCCTCAGATGGCCGTCGATGCCAATCTGCTGTCGTTGCACTTCGTGAACACGTCAGGCAAAGGTATGCTGGTTGCGCCGTTTGGCGGCATCAGTCGACGGTTGTCTGCTTGCCCCATCGCCGCGGGTGTTCCCATCCGCCATGGCGATCCGCTCATCCTGGACATCTCGGGATGCACAGTCGCCGAGGGGAAAATCCGCGTCGCTTTGAACAAAGGCGTCCCCGTTCCCGATGGTTGCATCATCGATGGCCAAGGCAAGCCGACAAATGATCCCAAAGTGTTCTACGGCGACCCAGGCGCGATTCTGCCGTTTGGCGGGCATAAAGGGTATGGCCTGACGATGATCGCTGAAGTGCTGGCCGGAGCGCTGACCGGCGGCGGATGCACGAATCCTAAGAACGACGGGCGGCTGAATAATGGGATGCTCTCGATCTACCTCGATCCCTATCGTTTTCAAGACGAAGCAGTCTTTCAACAAGAGCTAGATCGTTTTGTCGAATTCGTCAAGAGTTCCGAGAGGGTTACACCGGACGGCGAGATTCTGATGCCCGGCGATCCCGAACGCCGCAATAAGCAACGCCGTTTGGCCGAGGGCATCGAGCTGGACGAAACCACCTGGACGCAAATCCAAGAGACGGCACAGTCGCTGGGGGTCGGTAGTTGAGAGCAAGTAGGCCGGAACAAGTGTTGCGTAGTTTAGTAGGTACATGCCACTGCTCCCAACTCCAGTTTTGTTTCACAACGTGTCTACGGGACTCTTGATGGCGATCCCCGGCCGATTCATGACATGAGTATAGATCATGGTTGTGGCGACATCCTTGTGCCCAAGTAATTCCTGCACCGTCCGAATATCCTTACCATCTTCCAACAGGTGTGTTGCGAAACTATGGCGCAAACTGTGGGCCACGACGTGCTTGTCAATCTGCGCACGCTTCGCGGCGCGTTTCAGCGCGGCGGGAAAAACGCTTTCGTGCAGATGATGCCGCCGCAGCTCACCCGTTCGCGGATCACGGGAGAGCTTCGTTGCTGGAAACACATACTGCCACGCGAATTCGCGATCGGCATTTGGGTACTTGCGGGCCAACGCGTATGGTAGCCAAACACGACCGTAACCGGCGGCTATATCCTGTTCATGAAGTTGGCGTGCAATCGCGATCTGACGGCGTAGACCGCCCACCGCGACCTCAGGCAAAACCGTCACGCGGTCCTTCGCACCTTTCCCGTCCCGAACCACGATTTGATGTTGGTCGAACTCCATATCTTTAATTCGCGCGCTGATGCCCTCAAACCGCCGGAGCCCGCCACCATACAGCAATTGCGCGATAAGCAAGTCGCGACCGCCGAGCGCTCCTAACAGACGTGTGATTTCGTTTCGCGACAGCACCACTGGTAACCGCTGTGGTCGCTTTGCCCGCAACGCATCGATGTGACCTGGGTCGCGTTTCAGGACATGGCGAAAGAGAAACAGCAAGGCGTTGAACGCTTGGTTTTGCGTGTTGGCTGTTACGTTACCATCCAAGGCCAGATGAGTTAGAAACTCCTTGATTTCCTGCCCGCCTGCGCCCAGCAGCGTGTCACGATCCTGGATTTGAAAAAACCGCAAGAAACGGTTCGCCCAGCCCACATAGGCTTTTTCGGTAGCATACTTACGATGCATCAAACGCAGTTCTCGCCGCAAATCTTGAATCACTTCAGGCTCGCTCGGATCGATCTGTCCGACCACATCGATCTGTCTCAACGATCCATTCGCGTCGCCCGTCCGGCAATCGCGCTGAGCCATTTCTGCCAGTCGATTGCGAATGTCATCAAGATTGTGCTCGGCCTGGTTCAGCACGCAATTGCGATAGAACTCGATGGCCCGCACTGCCTGTAAGCGCTGCCACGCCTTCCGTCCGTTGGACTTTTGGCACTGCAGAAAGCGAATGACCCGTTCCCGCTCGACCGGAATTGGCTGTCGATAATCTGTGCCGCAGAATTGTCCGTACCACTCGATCCAACGGCTGAACCACGTCCGATCGTTCTTACTCAGTCTTGCCGCCTTCAGAACGACGCCAAATTTCGCTACGCTCATAGTTGACCCCCTTGTTAGATAATGTACGTCTGACTACTGTTTTCTGAGCATCGCATTTTTTACCTGAAAATGCAAGCAATCACTTGACAAGAAATCCCCCCGACTGGTAGGGTACAGCCATCGCGGGGTATAGGAATTATCCCGCGCTGACCGAGGATATCACGTGGTATCCCGCGCTGATCGCGGATAATTCATTAGTTATGCCGTCGAATGCTACATTTCGACTCGCTTGGGCCGCGAATTTCCGTCCAAATGGGAAAACACGCCATGAGTTACTTCGACGACCAGCTGCCGGCAAATCCCGGCGACAGAATTCACTACGTTTTCTGGGCCGCTGAAGGCGGAGGCCTTCACTATTGGCTCGCCGCGACCGAAGAAGACGCAAGAAGGTGCGTAGAAGGTGAGCAAGGTATCGAACCAAGGCGTTTCAATTCGTTCCCAACGGCAGCTTCGGAAATCGCTGAGACGTTACTTACGGAAGCTTGCGGCTATGAGGACGAAGAAGGTGACCTTCTCCCGGACTGGGCGTACGCTCTAGAGATCGAAGAAGGCGAAATGTCGGATGAGCAAATCGAGGAGTTTGAAAGAAAGCAGGCGGAGTACTATTCGGAAGAGAGGCTCGAAAAGATCCGGACGCAACTCGACAAGTTATGAGCAATAGACGCCCCTGCTGGCCGTCAAACGGAGTAACCAGTCGCTGAACCTCCGGGGAGAATGGCCGTCGGGCTTTGGGATGAAAGCAACGTGACTCGGCGCTATTCTCGCCGGGTCCGCTTGGCCGTTATGCCAACTAGGACGAGGAGAAACCCATGGACCCCATCCAGTTTCTGCAACTGTACGGCCAACCCGGCTCTTGGCTTGCTTCTACCTCAGATACGGATTACGTTGTCGTCGGTCCCACGGTCGAGAACATGCTCATGGCAGCTGAGGCGATCCGTCGTGGCAAGACAGTTGGCATCATTAGTGGCTCAGCGACTCATCGAATTGCACCACATCCCGTTCACGATTCTATGGACCATGCCAAGTTTTTCGAGGCGATAAGCACGCCGGTCCCTACCGAACACAGCGATGCCGAATTATGGAGTGACCGGGCAGAGATCCTCTACGACCTAGGGTTGAAACTTGAGTCGCTTGAATGCTGTCTCCGGTCACTGGCAATTGATGCAGCGATCGCATCGCCATGGGTGAATGCAGGCCGCTACTTCATGGATCCGGAAGTTCGTGACCTTTCACTAGCTACTGCTTGCCTGACAAACGCCTTGGAAATCGAGCCGGATGGTACAGTAGCATTGGAGAACCAAGCCGGTGTCTTCTTTGCGCAGGAACGCTTTCAGGATTGCATTCAATATTGCGAACGGACATTAAGTATCGACGCGAAGAGCGTTTTTGCACACTATTATATTTCCTTCGCCATTGTCAAACTTGCCCCCAGTTACGCACCGGCCGAACGGCTTACCTATCTTCGCAAGGCACTTCAGCACGCCAAAAAATGCAGGAAACTTGCGCGTGATCGACCGGACATGCTCGAACGAATCGAACTAGGTATCCGTTGGCTGAAAGATCAGATTTCCGCAGCATAAAAGGAGTGACTGTCGTGTCACGCATGGCATAACCAGTAAGGCTTTGACTTCGCGCAGCCGAAGTTCAAGGCCTTTGTTCAAGAAGCCCGGTTGAAGCTGTGTTGTTGGTGACTATGGGAAACGCTTCTGCGCGGTCACCTTTTGGAGTGTGCTCTTTGGGGGTAGTGTGTCGGATGGTGGTAAGTTGTTGATCACGCTGTTGGTCGCTATTTTCTGATTGAGGCGAGGCGTAACGGGTGTTCGACGACGGCATCGCTGTTTCTGGATTTGAACGACACGTTTGGGGCGCACGTCGTGCGATCGCTTTCCCGCAAGCGTTTTGAAATCGACGATGACAGTGATTGCGTCGGTCATCTGACTATCCACTGTCTAGGTACGCCACGCTGTGTTCGACCAGCACACGGCAGTTAATGTGCAGCACACCGACGATTCTCATCGCGGATCCACACTCGGCACACCGTGGCGGCTCGCGGACTGTGCGTTTCGGCTGTGGCGCGTGACCGCTGGCCAACCAGTAGGTCCAGCCCAGGAACAGCCAGACGAGCCAACGGACATCGTCGAGTCCAAGTCGACTGTTGGAACTCATCCAGCCGACGTAGCGCACCTTCTGAAACCCACGCGGCAAGACATGCTGGACGAATCCTCGCACGAACTCAGGGCCGGTGACAGGGCGTGGTTTCGCTTGCATCGCGCCGGTGGGCGTGTAACGGAATGTCACCGACTTGTCGTCGCAGGCCAGGATTCGTTTGTCGCTAATTGCCACGCGATAGACATACGGTGCGAGGTATTTGAGTACGGACTTGCCGTCGCCAACCGGCTTGATATCGACGACCCACTTGCCTCGCCAGGCCTTCTTGGGGACTTGGTCGTACAGCCCCGCAGCGCGCATGGCGTCAGCGAACTTGGCCTTGTAAACCTTTACGGCGGTTCCGTGATGCAACAAGAAGTTTTCCGGTGTCGCCATCCACTTCGTGCCATCCTCGCTCACTCCGCCGCCGGGAACGACGAAGTGAACATGAGGATGGTACACGGTCGGGTCACGTCCCCACGTGTGGAGCACACCGAAGAAGCCGAGTTGGCAACCTCGCAGCGACCGTGTGCTGCCGGCCACGTCGCGGATCGTGTCGCGCCCGGCGGCGAACAGCCCGTTGTAGCCATCACGCTGGTTGGCGCGTAGCATCATCCGCACCTCCTGGGGAACGGTAAATGTCACCAGGAAGTGATGCACCGGAAGCAACCGAGATGTCTGCTTCTCTAACCAAGCAGCCGCTTTGTCAATCTGACAAGTCGGGCAGTGCCGATTACCGCACGAGCGACCGACCCAGTGTTCTCGCCCGCAGTCGCGGTCGACACATTGGTAGATGACTCCGCCCAACTCACCAGTTCGACACCGTGTGATTGCGCCGATCACTTTGCGGTGTCCGACTGGTACCCGCTCGCCAAACTTCTCGAGATACGCCGGCGCGTGCTGCCTCAGGCAGTCCGCAACCGATGGCATCAGCTAGTCCTTACGCGGAGGCCGCCGAAAAATCTTCTCGATCGCCTTGCGGGCATCGACCTCGGCAATCTCGGTCAAGTGCAGGTAGATCATCGTGGTCTGCAAACTGCTGTGACCAAGATACTGCTGGATGACTTTCAGCGAGACGCCTGCTTCCAACAGATGCGTAGCGTAAGAATGTCTGAGCGTGTGCGTATAGACTTTCTTTCCGAAGTCGAGTTTGTTGGTGATCAACTTCATGGCATCTTGCACGGCCGTGGCGCTCATCGGGGTCTTGGCAGTCGACATACCGGTATGCTTGCGGCCGTCGGCTGGAAACAGAAAACGTTTGTGTCGATGTGTCAACCAGTAGCGACGCAACCAGTACAGCGTGTAGGTCGGCAGGGGAATGTAGCGATCCTTGGCGCCCTTGCCGCGATGAACGTGAACCAGTCCTCTCGCGGCGTCGATGTCACCGACTTGCAAATTCAATCCTTCACTGAGCCGCAAGCCCATCGAGTAGGCAGTCCAGAAGAAGACGGCCATCCGCTGGGTGGTGCAGGCATCGATGATGCTGTGCACTTGCGGGATGGTGATAACTTCTGGAAGCGTTTTGGCGTTGAGGATCTTCAGCTGGTTGAGTGTCGGCCAGTCGCGCCGGCACGTGGTCCGATAAAAGAACTTGAACGCTGAAAGTGTGACGCGGAGCGAACCTTCGGCGTAGTGTTTCTCGTTCTTGAGGTGCAGAAAGTAGCGTCGGAGTTGATCTTCGATGATCTGATCAGGGGAAGTTTGACAGTAGTCAGCGAGTTTACGGATTTCGCGGAGATAGCCGTCATGGGTGCGTTGACTCTTTCCCGTCAGGTGGAGATCATCGCTCATGCGTGTGTAAAGCGAACCGTTAAAGAAGTTGGACTTTGCCATGGGGAGATTCCTTATTGAAGTGAAAGAAACATCAATAAGAAAAGATGCCCGCGCAAAAAGAACTTGCTAAACTAAAGCCCCGCCGCGCAGCGGCTTACTTGAACACAGAGTTGGATCGCGGCACTTTGTCAGCGCTGCTTAGGGAAGTTCACACAACACATTTCTTCGTGTGGTCGACGAACGCAGGAGGAGTGTTAACATCTGTGAAGATACCCGTTACGGATATTGCTCAACAAGTTGGTATGGCAGGTAGGATCCTTGAGAGTAACTTGGACGAAGCAATCAAGATGTTGGAGTCTGCATCAAAACAGTTTGATAGTGCCTCATACCGCTGGGAATCTCAGGCTCGGCAAAGCGAAGCAAAACTACGGGCGAGTACCGCCGCCCGAAAACTGAATGAGGCTACAGCCAAACACAATACGATCAGGACTAGGATTGTTCCCGTTCAAAGCCTGTTCAGAAGAGCCGCCCATTCGCTCAATGATGTGAAACTGAGAAGACAGCAACAGGCAGCGGACGCATTGACAACTGATCCGGCAGCGGAAGATGAAGCTGGGGAAGTGTAGCAGTCTCAGGAAGGAATAACGTTTTACCGCGTCGTGGTTTCGCTCCTTTCGTCGATCGATATACCACGGAAACGGCCGTAAATGCCATTACCCCAGGTCGTGTTTTTGAGGCCGGAAAGCCCACGAATGTGTTTTGCCAGCGCACCTGTCAGTGTGGTGGCGGCGAGCGGCCGGCCGTCCTGCGTGATCGTGATGTCGGGACCGCGGATGGTGAACTCGAACCTTGTCGGGCCATCGGTCCACTTGGTGGTCGTGCTGAGATGGCCGGGCATCGTCATGCGGTAGACAGAGCCGTACGACTTCCATTTTTCAGCAGCGAGAAAGGGAAACTTCTTCGCGTCCCATTCACATGGCCATTTCGCCGACGTGGAGATCATCAGATCCGCGCCGTTCGTGACTAGACTGGTGACACGCTGGCCCCACCGGTTGCCCACTGCGTTACCTTGGTTTTCCACGTCGTAGGGATGGACAATCTTGTCGGAAAGGGACGGATGTTCGAACATGCGACGCATGAAAGTCCACGACTTGCTGTCGCGGTTATAGCGCCACAATTCTCCCCACGGCCAGACGCCGACGAACACGTCACCGCCGTAGACGACGGTTGTCTGCGCTTCGCGCGCGTTTCCGGAGACTCCCTTGAGTTTCGGCGGCCATCCCGCCAGATCGGTAATCTTCTTACCGTCGTATGCGAAAATGCGGCCGGTCGGGTACTGCCCCATGATCAGCTGATCGTGAAACGCCATCGTCGAGTAGAGCTGGTAGCTCACTCCAAGTTTGGGTTTGAGGAGGGTTCTCCACGTTCCGTCGCTAAAGACGTAGAATCCGCCTATGTTGGAGCCGGTGACGATCTGCTTGCGGAGTTGGCCCCAGGCGAAAGTTGTTTCTCCAACAATGGGAAGCGTCAGCACGATGGCTTTGGAAAGATCGACGGTTGGCTCGTCCGGCGTCCAGGGACACGCGTGGAGTTTGCTGAAACCGTCCTTGTCGTTCTTATACGGACGATAGCCGTCGGCACCTCGGTCAACGTGGTAGAAGCACAGGTAGCCGTTTGCGTAGAAAAATAATTGGTAGTCGCCCTTTTTCGGCGGGGCGAGGATCGTCTTGCCGTTGTAGTTGACCGTGCTGTCGCCGAAGTTCAGCACACCTTTGCCCACGCGCATCGCCTCCTGCGTGCCACCGATGTTCTTCGCGTCTGTCCATTTCTTGTTGACCGAATTCCAGGCCTTGGTTCCACCGTAGGTGGAGTAAACAACACCGTCGCGTCCGATGAGATAGGTGCCGCAGAGCTTGTTGGGACGCGGCAGCTTCTCTGTTGTCATCGTGCGTTTGCCGTCGGTTGGACGGACGAAGAACTGCAATGCGTGCCTGTCTCCGCGATAGCGCGTGTTGTAGACGTTTTGAAATCCCGCACCGATCACGAGCGAGCCGTCCTTGCTCTTCGCTTCGAAGAGCGAGCCGAAATTCTGCCCCACGTCACGGCCGCGGTTGATAGTGACGGTGATCTTTGTGACATGGACAACGTCTGGTTCCACCGCGGCAACAGACGGACAGGCTGCCAGCAGCAACATAAACGCTGGACCAAATGCGACCGTGTTAGTGAGGGACATGATTGCTTCCAAGTTCGTGGTGTCGTTTCTTCTGCCCGGATCCATAATCGGCTTGCCTCGATTCGGTGGCCTGCACGGCATTCATCAACGCTGCCCCATATCGGGAACGAACCATGATTCACGTCGGGCCGCCGCCCAGTGGCAGCCGGTGGACAACCTGGGCATCGGCCAGTACAAGTGCCGCGACCGTCGAACTGCCGCCCCGCAGCCTCAGCGCATAGGTCTTCCCCTTCTTGACGTTCTGTACTGTAAAGACCGTCGAGCGGTATCCGGCGTCGAGCGAATCGACCCGCTCAACAGCGGCCGGCCTTCCCGTGCCGGCGACCACAATCTTTTCAGGCTGAGATGTTGCACCCACTACCGAAATCCTGACGGCGGGAAACTCGTTTGCCCAGGCGTCTCGCATGATGATCCGCATTTCGAGCGTCCCATCGCTGTTCGGTCGAAAGTAAATCTGCGGCTCATCGCCAGCAGGAAAGCCAATGTGGGTATCGTGGGAAACATGGGGCTGGTCGTTGTGTATTTCGAGAGAGCGACCTTGGGCCAAGCCAACAAGAATTGGTCCCAGCCACCACCGGAAATAGCCGCTGCCGTTCAACGGGATCTCAGGGGAGATTCGCTGTGAAGGGTCGATGCGTGGCACAAGGTCAGCCAGTGACCGCGCCACGTCAAAGGCGGATTCCCCGTAACGCCGGTCGCCACTCATCCGCCGTGCCACACCACATAGCATCA
Organism: Pirellulaceae bacterium; assembly: GCA_030744725.1. Lineage (GTDB taxonomy): Bacteria > Planctomycetota > Planctomycetia > Pirellulales > Pirellulaceae > ARS98. Next base: position 2,903 of record JASLPZ010000018.1, on the reverse strand, counting down.
CGCGGTTGGTATAGGCAACGCCGCCGTCGAGCATGTCGGGAATGCCGAGGTTGCCCAGATACTCCAGCAGTACTTGACGAAGCTTCTCGTCGTCGGGCCACAGCCGCGCCTGCTGTACCAATTCGGTGCTGAGATAGATTCCCGGCGAGCGGAAATTTCCTAGTTCGGCGTCGTATTCCCGGTTGAGCGTGATGTCCAGCCACTCCCGAGCAAAGTCGCGGCATGTTGGATTGAAAGTCTCTTCATAAGCGTTCACCCAGAAACGGCCCACATTGTATTGCTCGCGTCCACGACCGCGGTAGTGTGGGTGATCGGGCCCTCTGCTGTCATGCTGGGCGCCCCAGATTGCTCCGTCGATGACCTCGTGCATCACATCTTTGGCGCGTGGATAGCCGGTGAGGTGATAGTAATACTGCAGGAAGTGGATCTTCAGTGCTTTGTGCAGATGGTGCGCGCCCCAGGGGTAGGGACTGATCGCGGCACCGCCCTGGTAGCCGGGCGCCGCACCACGGGTGTTGTAATGGTTGGTGCACACATCCATGGCATAGCGTCCGGCGCGCTCGCCTTCGACGTAGAAATCTCGACTGCCACCCCGCATGAACAGCATCCAGGGAATCAACTGTAAGTCGTACTGAACGCCGTCGAACCAGCGGTAGATTCCCGACTGCACGTGATCCAAAGGCGGACGCCCCCAACGCAGCATACCGAACCGCCAGTGGCCATAGTCGTGCAGCTCTTCCCAGCGGCCAACTGCCATACGGCCCAGATGGTCGATGGCCTCTTCCATGCGCGGATAGGCCTGGCGATCCACCGGCGAGAGCGCGAAGCCCATCAACGGCACTTGCATGGCCGATTGGGGATCCTGGCGGACAACCACCGGTTGCTGGGTAATGGAGTGGAGCTGGTCGGCCGAGCGCCGGCTGCCGCGATCGAAGAAGAACAGTGTCAGTTCGTGAGTCCTCGCGACGCCTTCGGCCGTGTGTTCGAAGTGCGGATTGGCCCCGTACTCGTGCAGCGCGTGCTTCGCTTGCCGCGACCAGTCGTAGCGCTTCCACTCGTCCTTGTAGTACAAACTCTCTGGCACAAGATGCTTCAGGCTGAATCCCATGGGGGCACTGCGCGCCGGCCAGAGTTCGATAGAGAGTTTGCCATCGTCAACAGAAAATGCCTTGGGATACGTCTGCCAGGCGTCGCGGAGCGTGACGCTGAGGCCACGACCGTCTTTGCCTGCCAGCTTGATCCAACCCGCCATTCGCTCGGCCGGCTCTAGTTGACTGTCGCCTTTGTGCAAGGTAAGGCGGTTGACGTCACTTTGGTGGAAATACAGACTCGTGTCCTTGGTCCAGGGATCGCTCCACGATGTTTCTGCGTTCTGGGTAAGGGTACCCAGAGAGATCTCTCCACCGGACAGCAGGTTAGGGCTGATCTGCAGCGAAATCTGGCGAGCGCCAATATCTGGGTCGCGAACCATCCAGATTACCGTGTGATAGATGCGGACGTAGCTCTCGTTCTTGAAAAACTGAATGCGCAGGTCGAGCTGTGCCGCTCGCTCGGCCCAGGCCGCTCTGAAGTATCCACGACCTCGAATAGTGGCTCGCTGCGACGTGGCTTCTTCAATCTGCCAGTTCATCTCACTCAGCTTTGCTGGTGTTGCGGGGGCAGAGAAGACGAGTTGATGGGGCTCGGCTTCGCCGTTGAGCATCTCATGGCCGTTGAGAACTAGGCGTGAGAAGAGCGGGGCGGCGTTCGTGAACTCGGCTTGCAGAGGACCGGTACTAACGGTAATCGCCCCGTCGGTAATGGTGGCGATCCGCTGCTGTTCGTTGTCGGCTGCTGCGAGTGGGTATTCGAAGAAGTACTTTCGATCGGTGCTGAGGGGGAACTTCAACAGCAGCCACTTGATCGACTGGTGACGGCGGTCCCACCAACCCGTGGCTTCCGTGTCCAAAGGTATGACTTGCCCGCGATCGTCAACCACGCGGCCGCTTTGTGACGCGCTAAGCTCGCCGTCGGGCAGCACCACTCCCACCGAGACAGGAACGTCTTTCAATGCGTCACGCGCCGGCGGTTCGAGGATTTCCAGTGAGATTCGCTTGCGTGCGGTCCTATCGAGCGCCTGTGCAGGCTGGCACGAGGAGGCGATGGCGGCGAGTGTTAGCATGGCTGACAGGGTTGCCGCAACTCTTGCAGTACTTTGCATCCGTTGACTCCTTGCGTCGTCCGTTCGTTGAGTCGCACGCAGATCAGTTCTCGATGTCCCTAACGCGGTAGTGCCGCAGCCAAATAGGGAACGTGCCCGTATTTGGTACGCTCCCCGACCAACCTGCGGTCGGTGCCCGTCGCTCGCGAAACATGCGCACACCGAACGCGCATGTCCCAAAGCTAGACTCTAATCTGCTACCTTGGCCTTTGCGAGACTAATGCTCGGGCTCCATCAAATGTCCCGCTCCTTTGCCGGCTGCGACTCGAGCACCTGCAAGACAGCCTTCATGTAGCCGACGGTGTACGCCCGACCACGGTGACTCCAAGCGGTGTCGCCGGCCATCCGGGGAACGTGATCGGTAAGCATGATTCCGCGAAAGCCCACTTCGTTGAGCGTTTGCATCGTTTCCAGGATATTGCAGTTGCCTTCGCCGAGCCAACACTCCGTGAAGTTGTCAGCCCCTCCTCGCACGTCGCGCAGATGCACGTAGAAAAGCTTGTCGCGCTGCCCGAAGAAGCGAATGGCATCAAGCACGCACGCCCCGCCGCGCATTTCCGACCAGCAGCCGTGGCAGAAATTGAGTCCGTGCATCGGACTGTCGTGGATCTGCATTGCCCGCTTGAAATTCTCGAAGTTGCGGAACAAGCGAGCGACACCGCCTAACTCGGGCACGGGTGGATCATCGGGATGCAGAGCTAGC